>CAADGU010000096.1 GCA_900696625.1 uncultured Chloroflexota bacterium
CGCAGGGTGCGCCGGGTGATTTTGCCGCCGACCAGCGCGAAGAAGATGCCCGCAGCCTCACCTTCACCACCCCACCCTTGCCCGAACGCATGGAAATCTTGGGCTACCCGGAAGTGACGCTGACCATTGCCGCCGACCAACCGCGGGCAATCATTGCCGCCCGGCTGTGTGACGTCCACCCGGATGGCGCATCTACACTGGTCAGTTGGGGGCTGCTGAATCTGACGCACCGCCAAAGCCATGAAAACCCCACGCCGCTGGAACCGGGACGGCCGTACCCCATCACCCTGCGCCTCAATGCCACCGCCTACGCCCTGCCTGCCGGACATCGCTGGCGGCTGGCGCTCTCGCCCACCTGGTGGCCCCATGCCTGGCCCGCGCCTGTGCCCGTGACGTTGACACTGCACCCCGGCGGCGAACTGCACCTGCCCGTGCGCCTACCTCGCGCCGAAGATGCCACATTACGGCCGTTCCCCCCACCGGAATCCGCACCTCTGTACCCGCTGGACGTACTGCGCCCGGCGCAAAACCGGCGTGAACTACACCGTGACCTGATCACGGGGATGGCGACGCTGGAAATTGAAGTGGATGACGGCCGTATCCGTTTCCGGGATAATGGATTGGAGCAGGAGAGCGTCAACCGGGACAGCTTTACCATTCACGAGGATGATCCGCTGACGGCCGTAGCCATCAGCGAGCGCATGGTGATCTTGCAACGCGGCGACTGGCACATTCGCGTACAAACCCTCAGCCACATGAGCGCCGATCTCACCCACTTCCACGTCAGCAACACCCTGCACGCCACCGAAGGCGCTGACCTGGTTTTTGACCATACCTGGAACTTTTCCATCGCCCGAGAGGAGGGGAGGCTTTAGCCGACGGGTCGGCTAAAGCCTCCCCTCCTGGAAAGCAAAAAAGAGGATTATCCATGACCCAGACAACGCTGGAACCGACACTGCCCCGTGCCGCCTATGTAGACCCGGCCTTTTTTGCGCGGGAGAAGGAGCAGATTTTTTGCCGGGAATGGTTTTGTGTGGGGCGGGCTGAATCGCTGCCCCACCCCGGCGATTACCTGCTGGTAGAAGTGGCGGGCGAGAGCATCATTGTCACCCGCACCCGGTCGGGCGAACTGCGGGCGCATTACAATGTGTGCCGCCACCGCGGTAGCCAGTTGGTATTGGAAAGGGCAGAACTGCTCACAAGTACGGCCGTGTCCCCCACCGGCCATTTTCGCGGCGTCATCCACTGCCCCTACCACGCCTGGAGTTATGAGCTGGACGGCCGTGTGCGCAACACCCCCTTCCTGGACGAAACCGACGGCCTCTGCCGCGACGAATTCAGCCTCTACCCGGTAGGGCTGGAAACCTGGGGCGGTTTCATCTTCCTACACCTGACCCCAGGCCAGGCAGCACAAACCCTGGCCGAACAACTCGGCCCCATACCCGACCGCGTCCACCGTTACCCCCTGGCCGAATTGCAAACGGCTCAACGGCTGGTCTATGCCGTCGCCGCCAACTGGAAAGTGATCGTAGAAAACTACAACGAATGTTACCATTGCGGCCCCGTTCACCCAGAATTGTGCCGGATTGTGCCCGCCTTCAAAGAGCGCGGCGGCAGCAGCCTGGAGTGGGAGGATGGCATTCCTCAGGCCGAAGGTACGTACACCTTCACCCTTACCGGCACCACCAACCGCGCCCCCTTTCCCGGCCTGTCAGCGGAAGAGCAAGTGCGGCACAAAGGGGAACTGATTTACCCCAATTTGATGGTCAGCCTGTCGTGTGACCATGTGGCGGCGTTTACCTTGTGGCCGATGGATGCGGGGCACACGGCCGTTGTCTGCGACTTCCTCTTCCACCCGGACGAAATCGCCAAACCGGATCTTGACCCCCGCGATGCAGTGGAATTTTGGGATCTGGTTAACCGGCAAGATTGGGTGGTATGTGAAAGTGTGCAGCGCGGGATGAGTAGTCGTATCTTCCAACATGGTTACTACGCGCCGATGGAAGATTTGAGCCTGGATATTCGGCGATACCTGGGGGAGAGATTAGGAGATTGAGAGATCAGGAGATTGGCTGAATCTCTCAATCTCTCAATCATCGAAGTCAAATGAAAACATCCTACGAAGTCATCATCCTCGGTTTGGGCGGTATAGGTAGTGGGGCGGCGTATTGGTTGGGGCGGCGCTACGGCCGTGACGTTCTGGGCCTGGAACAATTTGAAATTGGGCATGTGCGGGGTGGGTCGCAAGACCATTCACGCATTATCCGCCTTTCTTATCACACGCCAGCCTATGTGGCCCTGGCGCAACAGGCGTATCAGGCGTGGGCGACGCTAGAAGCGGACGCCGCCGAAGCGCTCATCCTCAAGACGGGAGGTCTGGACTTTTTTCCGGCCAACGCCGCAATTCCCAGCAACGATTACACCAACAGCCTGACGGCGTGTGATGTCACCTTTGAATGGCTAACAGCCGCCGAAGTGCGGTATCGCTGGTCGCAATTTCACCTGGCGGATGATGTGCAGGCCATTTACCAGGCGGAGAGCGGCATTGCCCCCGCCGCCAGATGTAATGCGGCGCATCTACGCCTGGCTCAAGCGTATGGGGTCGTATTGCAGGATGATGAAAAGGTCACGGCCGTACACGACAGCGGCGCCGAAATTACCCTCATCACCGACAAAGCCAGGTATCAATGCCGCTACCTGCTCATCACCGGCGGCGCGTGGAGCAATGAGGCGCTGGCCCATTTCGGCTGGCGGTTGCCGCTGACTGTAACGCAGGAACAGGTAACGTATTTTGCCACGCCTGACCCGGCGGCTTTTGCGCCGGAGCGATTCCCCGTGTGGATATGGATGGATGACCCCTGTTACTACGGCTTTCCGGTGTATGGCGAGGCGGGCATTAAGGTGGCGCAAGATGTGGGTGGGGCGGAGGTCACGGCCGTCAGCCGCACCTTCACCCCCGACCCGGCCAATGCCCAACGAGTGGCTGCCTTCACCCAACACCTGCTGCCCGGCGGCTACGGCCCGCCCATTTTGACCAAAACGTGCCTTTACACCCTGACGTCTGACCGCGATTTTGTCATAGACACCCTGCCCGGTCATCCCCACGTGGCGGTAGCGGTTGGCGCCGGTCACGCCTTCAAGTTTGCCTCCCTTATTGGCAAACTCCTGGGCGAATTGGTCACAACCGGCGTCAGTTCGGCTGACCTGTCTCCCTTCAAAATTACCCGCCCTATCTTGCGTCAGCAGCATCCAGAGAGACACTTTCTTGTTTAGCCCAATGTTGGTTCCTCAGGAACTCAGGGGGTTGACAGGCCCCTTCGACAAGCTCAGGGCAGGCTGTGATGCGTGACGAATGATGCGCGACCAAAGAGACCACACACATCACTCGTCACATGTCACGCCGACCCCCATGAAATCTTGTGGAGCCCCAATGTTTATGTAAATTTGTGCTTGACACCGAACAACTGTTCTTGTATACTCTCAGAACAAATGAGCGGTAAATATGTTCTATCATTGGGAACATGTATAAAGCAGGAGTAATCCACCATGAGTGAAAAACCACTATCAGACCGGCAAAAAAGCATTATGTCCTATATTCAAGCCTATGTGGCTGATCACGGCCGTCCGCCCACCATTCGTGAAATCGGCAGCGCCGTTGACATCAGTTCAACATCGGTGGTGAATTACAACCTGACAAAATTGAAAGAAAAGGGACTGCTTGAGCGTGACGCGGATGTGTCACGCGGTTTGCGTTTAACCAGCCAGGTTGGTAAAGCGGTGGGCAGTGTGCAAACGGCCGTGACCGAGGCCATTGCGAATCTGGTGCGGGTGCCCTTGTTGGGCCATATTGTGGCTGGTGAACCCATTGAGGTCGGCCACGATAGTTTTGCCGTTTATGACGAAGAAGATGCGATTGAGGTCAGCACCACCATGCTGCCGGGCCGTACAGACGACCTGTTCGCCCTGCGTGTAAGCGGGTATTCTATGATTGACGCCATGGTCAACGATGGTGATATCGTGATCATGCGCCAGGATAACAGTGCCCGCAACGGTGATATGGTGGCTGTCTGGCTGAGTGATGACACCACTACCCTCAAGTATTTTTTCCATGAAGGAGATAAGATTCGGTTGCAACCGGCGAATCCTACCATGGAACCGATTTATGTTGATCCCGGCGAGGTACAAGTGCAGGGCAAAGTGATGTTGGTGCTGCGGCAGACCGCACACTAACATGCGGTTAGTGGAAGTGAACAGGACGGCCGTTTGCCGTCCTTTTTTTTAGCCGCTTGTTAAGAACATATGTGCTAAAATGCACGACATGGGCAGCAGCCCATCGCAAGGGATGGAAATTCATAATTCGTCCCTCATAATTCATAATTTCCATAGGAGAATGGTTGTACGCTCTCATAAAGGGATAGGATGATGAGTGAAAATGGAGAGTGGCGAAAGCTCATGCAGGAGAAGCGATTGCAGTATCAACTAGAAATACAATCCCGAAAGATAGAAAATGTCCTTACCAAACATGACGTTGCGGCGCGGGTCGCCGGTGGTTTTGTGCAGCCCCGTTGGATTCGTTTTGACCTGGCAGGACATGTGGGCAGCAGCCTGGACAGGTTGCGCCACATGAAACAAGAACTGCTGGCGGCTTTGGGTGCGGCAGACGGTGAACTATCGCCTCATGCCGATGGCTGGCAGTTGCACATTGCCCGCACGGAAGATGTGCCCGTTTCCTTGCTCGATCTGATGACCTTAACGACCGAGATTAAGCCGATGAGTGTGATGCTGGGCTTAGATGAACACGGCCGTCCCCTATGCTGGCAGTTATCGCCTGAAAATTTGCCGCATATCCTGGTATCCGGTATGGAAAATGCGGGCAAAACGTCATTGCTGCGCACCGTCGCCCTTTCGCTGGCGCTGCTACACCGCCAGTCGCAGTTGCAGATGATGGTGATTGATGGCAGCACCGCCGGCAAATTTGAAGCATACACCGCCTTAGAGCCACTTTCCTACCTGCCCCACATGTTAGGCCCCGTTGCCTATGACGCTGCTGATTACCGGGAAATGCTCGATTTCCTCAGCGGCGAATGCCTCTATCGCCAGGAACAGAGGATGACGGCGCCCAAGATCGTGGTCATGATTGATGAGGTGGTCAATTTGTTGCGCTCCGGCAGTGAGAGTCTGCAACTGGTTGAGAGCCTGGTATTGCTGCTGCAACGTGGGCCGGCTGTGGGCATTCATCTGTTATTGACCACCAACAATCCAGAGGCAGATCAGTTGAATAACACATTCCGCCTGAATTTGCCGGGGCGGGTGGTGGGCAAAACGCGGCATGAGGCCCAGGCCGCAGCGGCCGCAGATGTACCGGGTACACAGGCAGAGTATCTATTGGGGCAGGGTGATTTTCTGGCGGTAATGGACGGCGCGGTGACGCATTTCCAGGCTGCTTATATTGGCGAGTATGATCTGCAATTGACGTTGGAAGCACTGCAACGCCAGCGTCCGCAGCCGTTGGTGGCGCAGCAGATTCAGTTAGAAAGCCTGGCAATTATGGCTGAAAAACCTGCCCAGAACCAGGCGAAGGCATTTTCAGCTTCGGCTTCTGGCATTGAGTTCACCAGTTAATTGGTTATTGAGACCGGAGTTGGTTTTTGCCCCTTCAGGTCTATTGGAGAGTGGCGATGAACGTTGGCATGTTGTGGCTGGATACGGATGTAAAACGGCCGTTGGACGAGAAAGTTTTGCGCGCGGTGGAGTATTACGAACAGAAATATGGCCGGTCGCCAGACCTGTGCCTGGTAAATCCGGCGATGCTGGCCCAAAAAAAAGAAGTGGGTCGGACAGAAGTACGGCCGTTACGCACCGTATTGCCGCACCACTTCTGGTTGGGTATGAAAGTTTCCTAATCTAATCTTCTACACGGCGCATCAACACAGAGCGGGAACTGCCGCCCTGGATAATGGCTAACTGCGCGTAGTATTTACGGCCGTCTGCCAGCACAAACTCACCTTCGGTATCCACACCGCCCTCTTCTGGCTGGGACACAAATTCCACAATTGCCGGGTCTTTGATCAACTTCTGGAGGGGGATGCCGGACAATTTGGCATCAGGGAGTTGGAATAGTTCACGCGCCGATTTGTTCAGCAATATAACTTTGAATTCCTCGTCAACCACCAGGACCGGGTTGTCTGTCTGGTCTACAACGGCCGTTAACGTCTCTCGTTCCCGTTCAATTTCCGAATAGATATTGGCATTGTTAATGGCGATGGTGGCATAGCCCCCTAAAGCCGACAAGGCGCGGGTATCGTTACTGTCAAACGAGGTCTCTTTCAAGCGGTTGGTGACGCCTAACACCCCAATTGGTTTGTTTTGCAAAATGAGAGGCACATAGATGAGCGATTTGACCAGAAGGGCGGTATGGGTGCGTTTCCACTGCGAATCATTGCCAATAGCAATAGCGCGTTTGGTTTGCAACACTTTACCGGCCAGACTGTCATTCACTCGTTTACGCATGGAGCGGGCTTTGGAATCCAGGTTTTTGGAAGCGCGAATATAGAGTTCGCCGTGTTCTTCATCCAGCAGCATCAGCGAGCCTTCTTCGGCGCCCACCACGTAAACGGCTGCCTCCACCACCCGGTGCAGCACTTCTTCCAGATCAAGCGACGAAGCCACCGATTTCCCCACGCCGTATAAGACGTTCAACTCTTGGGCGCGCCGCTGCAATTGGGAATTGCTTTCCATCAGCTGCTGCACCAATTGATCCCGTTCGCGCTGTAAACGACTTTCGCGCAGGGCGCGGTCTACCGACTCGCTAATTTCATCGGCGTCAAACGGCTTGATTACATAGTCGCGGATACCCAGACGGAAAGCGGCCACGGCCGTCTCCTCTGACCCGTGCGCTGTGGCTAAAATGGCCGGAATTTCAATGCCACGTTCCTTCAGCTTTTCCAACACTTCCAGGCCGGTCAGACGCGGCATTTGCTGGTCAACAATCATCAAATCCGGTTCTTTGGCAATGGCCATCTCCAGCCCCATTAACCCATTGGAGGCTTGCATTACCTCAAAGCCTTTTGGTTGTAATATGTATTCACAAAGAAAATCCCGGATTTCTTGTGAATCATCAATGACCAGGACTCGTTCATACATAACGGTTTAATCCTTGGGCTGGAATTCTATCAAGGCCCCTAATTTGAAGTCACGTTTATCCATTTAATTGCTATTTATTGTAAACTCACAACGACCACTATATTACTACTCGCCCCGGTACCACGCAAGCACCGCAACGGCCGTGAACCCATCGCACTGTCAGGCATCCATTGCAGGTACGCCGATTATAGGACTGCGCTGAAAAATACTTGTCGGCGTCTGGCGCATCAGATAGCATGGGGTGCGTGAGCAAACCGGGTAGTTCTCATTCTTCACAGGCGGTAAGCGCCTTACTCATCATCACCCTGGCGATGATGGTGTTGTTGGCTGCCGGTTGCCGCAATAACACAACTGACATAGAGGAGCCGGCGCAAATCATCGTCACCGAAATCTATACCGTTATCGGCGAAGAAATCGCCGTCACCCGGATTATTGAACTGACACCTACGCCCACGCCACCACCTACCGCTGCCCCCGTAGAGAAGCTCGGTCCGGTGACACTGGATATTGGCTTTGAGCGCGAAACGCTGCCGGCCATTGATCCCCAGCAAAGCGTCGGACAGGATGGCATTGATTTAATTGAAAATCTATTTGTGGGGCTTACCCGGTACAACCACCTTACCAACCGCATAGAACCGGCCCTGGCTGAAAGTTGGGAAGTGAGTGACAACGGCCGTGTCTGGACATTCCAGCTGCGTGATGACATCTTTTGGGTCAAACCCGGCGCCCGGCAGCCAGATGGGTTTTATGCAGCGCAACCGGTGCGCCCGGTTACCGCTGCCGATGTTGTTTTTGCCATCCGGCGCGCCTGCAACAACAAACCATATACGCCAGACGCCTTTACGCTGTTTATCATTCATGGCTGTGAACACGCCAACACCACCCCCAACGCCACCGATACAGACCTGGAACGCATTGGCGTGGTAGCCCTCAATGACACGACGCTGGAATTTACCCTCACCAAACCGGCGGCGTATTTTCTCACATTAACCAGTTTGTGGTTCACACGGCCGTTGCCACCCGAATTCATCACCACTCTCGGCGATGAATGGCAATCCACAAAATGGCAAACAAATAATGATGCCTCCTTCCTGACCAGTGGCCCCTTCTTTCCGCTCGGTACCGATTTACAAACATTACAACAAAACCCGTTATGGCCGCTGCCCCGCCAGGGCAATGTTGAACTCATTAACATTTATTATGCCAAAGGCGATAAAAGCACCTACGACTTGTGGCAGGCGCGCCAGCTAGACATGGTGAACGCCGCCAATCTGGATATTGATTTTACCGAGGAACGCATTGCTACCCGTCTGGAAATGGTTCCAGAACAAACGGTGCATTACCTGGGTTTTAACTTTGATAGCGGCATTTTCCGCGAACCTGAAGTTCGTCGCGCTTTTGCCGCCGCTATTGATCGTCAAAAATTGGTTGAAACCTTGTTTGAAACACGAGCCATGGGGATGCAGCATCTCATCCCACCCGGCGTCATCGCCTCTTCGCCTGTTAACCAGGTGGGCGTGGGGTATAGCCCTGATTATGCCCGCCAACAACTGGCTGCCAGTGGCTTCGGCGGCTGCCAGCTTATCCCGCCATTCACTTTCCAGGTCAGCGCCTCCGATCTGTCATTACAGCAGGCCGAACTGATCCGGCGCATGTGGATTGATGAGTTGGGCTGTACAGAGGCCCAGATCATCATTGAGCAGGTGCAGTTTGGTGTTTTGCTGGCCAATACCCGGCGTGACGCCGGCGCGGCCCGACCGGATGTATGGGAATTGGCCTGGGCTTCTTTTTACCCGGACGCTAACAATTGGATGGGTGACTTGTTACATTGTGAAGACAGTGAAAACCGCCATAACCGTCCTTGCAGTGAAGAAGACAACCTCATTCGCCAGGCAAACAGCTTGTTAGATGCCGCTGAACGCACGGCCGTGTACCGGCAGTTAGAAAACCGGCTGTTTGGTGATGCCGGGCTGATGCCCCTGGTACCTTTATACATTCGCAATAAGCCGAAACTGGTGCAAACCTGGGTCACTTCGTATACCCCGGCGGTGTTTGGCGGTGAGCAGTACGACACTTACCAGATAGACATGAGGATCAAAGATTTGGAACGCAGTCGTTAATGAGCAGGTGGCAAGTGCCTGCCACTTGCAACCTGCAACTTGCCCCCTGCTACCCACAGATCCAATGGACATTCCACAATTGGTCGAGGAAACAAAAGATTTTGGGATCATGCTGTCCGCGGCGCAGCAGGCCCAATTTGAGACTTATTTGCGCTTGCTATTGGTGTGGAATGAGCGGCTGAACCTGACGGCCGTGCGTACCCCTGAAGCCATCATTGAACGCCATTTTTACGATTCCCTGACTTGTGCTGCTGTCACCAGCGACTTAAACGGCCGTGCCCTCATTGATATTGGCAGCGGCGCCGGCTTTCCCGGCCTGCCGCTCAAAATTGCCTTTCCCCACCTGCAAGTTATGCTGGTGGAAAGCGTTGCCAAAAAAACCAGCTTTTTGCAGGCGGTGGTGGCTGAATTGGGGCTGACTCAGGTGCAAATTGTGGCTGAACGAGCGGAACGATTAGCCCACCAACCCGCCCATCGTGCCCGGTATGATTGGGCGGTGGCGCGGGCAGTGGCCGACCTGCGGATGCTGGCCGAATATCTGCTGCCTTTTTGCCGCCTGGGTGGTTTTATGCTGGCCCAAAAAGGGGAAAATGCCGCTGTGGAAACGGCCGCTGCCGCCCACGCCATTCACCTGCTAGGTGGCGGCGAGGCCCACCTGCACCCCCTGGCTCTGCCCGGCACAACCAGTTTGCACTATTTGGTGACAGTAGAAAAATGTGCCCCAACCCCCGAAGCATATCCGCGACGCCCCGGTATGGCTGCCAAACGGCCGTTGTAGGGAGTGGTTGCTAGTGGCTAGTTGCTAGTCGCTGGTGGCTGCTGCCGTTGCCTGTGTTTTCTCTTTCAAGAATGGGGCGCGGGGGATGGTGGTGCGGTACAAAATCTGTGGCTCCACAATCCCCTGTAAATGAACCGGCTCCATCTTGTCAAACGCCGTCTCTTGCAGACGGGCTGCATCTTTCAGCGCCAGGTCATGGTACACGGCCGTCGAAATCACAACTTGCCCATCCCCGGCCATATCCACCAGCCGCGAGGCCGTGTTCATGGGCTGCCCCACCATGCGGAAACTCATGCGGGATTCAGCGCCGACATTGCCCATGACTACTTCGCCCATATCAATGCCAATGCCCAGCCCTAGCTCCGTACCGGCCTGCTCAAACCAGCTTTGGCGCAGTTGGTTAAACTCACGCTGCATGGTCACGGCCGTTTGCACCGCCCGGCTGGTAGCATCTGGCTGGTCAAACGGGGCATTAAAGCCCACCAGAATCTCATCCCCCGTCAATTCAAATACCGTGCCATCAAACTCAATGGCAATGTCCATCATGCGTGTAAAAAACTCATTGAGCTGCCGGATCGCCTCATCGGGGGCCACGCGAGTAATCATGCCTCCCGTCCAGTTGCGCAAATCCACAAACATCACCACCGCCAGCCGCCGCTCCCGCCGCGCCATTAGTTCGGGCGCATTTGCCAAAACGTGGTTGACCAGCCGTGGCCCCATATAACGGGCAAATGTCTCCTGAACCCGTTCTTTTTCCTGCCGTTCGGCTGCCAGTTTCAATTCCTCGATGCGTTTCAGTTCCGAAATGTCCTGCAAAATGAGGGCATACCCCACGCCATCAATAGGCGAGATGCTGGGATGCAGCACACGGCCGTCATCCAGCGCCACCTCCTTCACCTCTCCAGGCAGCGGGGGTTTGGGCAGCAGCATGCGCAAGGGGGCTAAGTGGGGGATTTCGGTTAACGGCCGTCCGATCACATCCTGCATTCTCACCTGAAACAACCGCGCCGCCGTGTAGTTAAACAGCGAAATGCGCCACGCCTCATCGGTAATGATAATAGCATCGGTTGAAGACGTGAGAATAGTCTCCAATTTGCGTTGTTCTTCGCGCACCTCGGCAAAAAGCCGGGCATTCACAATCGCCGCCGTCACCGTGCTGGCTATTGCTTCCAACAAGTGACGATGTTCGGCCGAAAAATAGCCTGTTTGCGCATGGTTCAAGATCAAAATGCCCTCAACCCGATCCGGCCCAGTCAAGGGAATGCCAATAGCCGAGCCGACCTCTCCCCGATCATCCGGCAGCATAATCCAGCGCGTATCGCCCGATATATCCTCAATAATCTCGCTTTTCTGGTTTTCCAGCAGCCAGCCACCCAACCCCTGCGTCATCACTGCCTGGGCCACATGGTCACTAATTTCCACCGGCGAACCGGCGCGCAGCATAAAGCGGTGATAGACTTGCCCCGCTTCATTTACCAGAATAATGTTGCCTTTCGTTGCGCCTACCGCTGCCTGCGTTTGGGTGAGCGTGTCGGCCATAATGGTGTCCAGGTCTAACTGGCTGCTAATGGCCCGGCTGACATTATAAAGCAGTTGTAATCGGTTGCGCTCTTCATCCAGCCGCAGCCGGGTTCGTTTCACTTCGGTATAGGTGCGCACCCGCACCAACAACTCTTCGCGCACGTGCGGGCGGGACAGAAATTCATCAGCGCCGGCCCGCTTCCCTTCAATGCGGGACTCAACCCGATTCAAGGCTGTGACCATGATAATGGGAATTTGCTGGGTAGCCGGGTCAGCTTTCAGCAAGTGGCACACCTCAAACCCGTCCAGATCAGGCATCATCACATCCAGCAAAATCACGTCGGGATCAAAGGTTAAGGCCTTTTCAATGCCTTCTTTGCCACCAGCAGCCTCTATCGTTTCAAACCCTTCTAGCTTTAACTGCGAAGTTAACAGCAGGCGATTTTCGCGGGCATCATCTATGATGAGGACAAGTGGGGGTGAAGCCATATGGTTGTGGGAATCAGTCACGCTGTTTTCTCGTCTGTTCGTTTCTGAACGCCTGCTGGAATGGATGTCACAATGCTGCTATTCAGATGGATTCATGCCATGGTACGCAGCATTTCTAACGAATCTTCTCGCTTTACTGGTCGGACATACCAGTACTTTCCGCATAGGAAATTCGGCCATTGCTGACGTGCAGGCTGGTTGTGTTGCCTAAAAATTCAGCGGTGAACATGGCCGGGTCGGTAGCGGTGAGGATGGCTTGCTGCGCCGATTGTACGGTTTGTAACAAGGCGGCGCGTCGCTGCGCATCTAATTCCGCTACCACTTCATCCAGCAGCAGGATGGGTTGTTCGCCGGTCACGGCCGTCATCCAGTTAATCTCCGCCATTTTCAGCGCCAGAATCGCTGTGCGCTGCTGCCCCCGTGAACCGTAGCTGCTAAGGGCACGGCCGTTGAGCAGAAAACGCCAATCATCCCGGTGTGGCCCCACGCTGGTGACGCCGCGGGCAATATCAGCCGGCTGTATCTGGCGCAGCACCTCTGCCAATTGGGTTTTGATTGATGTCGGGGTAGCCTCTTCGGTTGATAGCCATTCACCGGACGCCACACTTTCCTGCTCCGGTGGGCCATTGCCCGCTAATCGGGGGAGGTATTGCAGGCGGATGGTTTCACGGCCGTTGGTCAACGATTCATAATGCACCCGCTGTGTTTCCCGCGCCAGGCCGGCCAGGAACAGCGCCCGCCGCCGCAAAATCTGGCTGCCCAACGTGACCAGCTTGTCGGTAAAAATAGGCAGCACATCCAGACTGCCGCTGCCTTCGGCTATCTGGCGCAGCAGGGCATTCCGCTGCTCCAACACCTTGTTATACTGCGATAAGGAGCGACAGTAGGCGGCATCAATCTGGCACAACGTAATGTCCATATACCGCCGCCGTTCCCCTGGTGACCCGGTAATCAACTGCACATCCTCTGGCAGAAACAACACCACCCGCAAATGACCCAATAAATCCATCAACCGTACTTTGCGCCGGTCTACCAGCACTTCACGGCGAAAACTACTGGGGCGGGCACGGCCGTTTCGCTCCAAAATCAACCGCATCTCCAGCCGCTTTGTTTCTGTTGCCATTTGTACCTGAGCCACCAGCCGCCCCACCACCACCGGCTCTTCGGTCTCAGCGGCGTCCCAATTTAACAACTGGTTGTCATATTCAGCATGGGGAGAACGGGTAGTGGCCAGATAATAAATTGCTTCCAGCAAATTCGTTTTGCCCTGGGCATTTTGCCCGTAAAGCAGTGTAGCCCCAGGGGAGAGGTCGAGTTCCAGACGGCCGTAATTGCGAAAATTCGTGAGCGATAAGTGCGAAATATACATGAACAAGACTCAACGCCAGATAATTAAGGCATAGTATCTGATAGCGTAATGGCAGGCAAGTGCAGGTGGCAAGTGGCAAGTCACTCTGGCAAACGTCACCTGCAACCTGCAACTTGCGACTTGCCACCTGTCTGGTTGCTAGGGCAATCGCATACTCAATTCCCGGCGATTAAAATCGCGGTTACAGAGGGCGAAGCCCACCTTCGTGGGCTGGGTTTCAGTCGGCGAAGGCCGACTTTGCCTTCTGTTGGTGCAGATTTATCTGCCGCATTGAGGAATATGCGATTGTCCTATCTGGTTGCTACCCACCCACCGGCATGATATTCTATGACCCATCTTTGATAAGACCAACCGGTATGTATGCGTAATCCGTAATCCGTAATCCGTAATCCGATGACTGATAACCGATTACCGACTATCGGTAAGGAGATTCTCATGGCCTCAGCCGATAATCTGACTCGTTCTCCCCTCCGCCTGATTTTCGCCTTCATTCTGGTGATCATCGTGCCCCTGGCCGTTGGCATTTATGCTGCGCCTCGTGCCGTTCCCCAGCCAAAAGTTGGTGTCATCCGCCTTTATTACGAGATTTTTGATCTCACGGCCGAGGAATTCAAAGCCCAACTGGCCTATGCCCGCAATGACCCTGCCATCAAAGCGGTGGTCATCATCATCAACAGCCCCGGCGGCACCGCCAACGACAGTGAAGAGATGTACCTGGATGTGCTTAAAACACGCCAGGAGATGCCCATTGTCGCCTCGGTAGATTTTTTAGCTGCCAGCGGCGCTTATTACGTGGCTGCCGCCACCGATGAAATTTACGCCAAACCAGGTTCGGCCATCGGCAGCATTGGCGTCATCACCTTTTTGCCAGACACGGTTTTCATCGAGGAAGACCTGCTGACTACCGGGCCGTACAAAGCCTTTGGCGGCACCCGCGATGGCTTTTCGCGCCGCGCCGAAACGTTGAAGGACGTGTTTGTCAACGCCGTGGCCGTCGGTCGTGGGGATCGTTTACTGGCTAATTTTGAAACCCTCACCCGCGCCGAAATTTTTGATGGCGTCACCGCGCAGCAGTTGGGCATGATTGATGGCATGATCTCCACCCAGGAAGCGATTGCCAGAGCCGGTGCATTGGCCGGTTTGCGTGATTATGAAGTGGTGGAGCTATACCCACTAACCTTTATGGATGATGAAAATCCAAACGCACTGGCTTACCGGCCACCACAAATTGACCTGGAACGGCTGTGGGCCATGCCCGCCGATTTGCCGCCGGGTATCTATTATCGCTACATCGAACTGCCCAATCGTTAGAAATCAGGTAATTGGGTCATTGAGTAATTGGCTATTTCAATTACCCAATTACCCAATTACTCAATACCCCATTACTCACAGGGAAATAATCAATGAAACGTGCCATCCTTTTACTTGTGATCTTTGTTGTTTTGCTGGCTGCGCCGTCTGTCTACCGTTACCTGCGTTATTATGACCTGGGGGGGGCGTCGTCGCGGGGCGAGATTCCCGTTTACAATCCGGCCGATGTGGTGCAGCCCGTAGCCACGCCGGCTACCGGTAGTTTTGCCGATGTGCCATCGCCGGCTGCTGATGACATTATTCGCGGCCGGGTGCTGTTGGACATGGCCCATGAAAATGCGTTTACGGAAACGGAAATGGGCCAGTTCTTGGGGCGTCTTTCGGCGCGTGGTTATGCCGTTGTTCCCCATACCAGCGGTAATCTGGCGGCGGCGCTGCGGGCGGTGAATGCGTATGTGGTCATGGCGCCGTTACGGCCGTTTACCACTACTGAAATCCTGGCCGTAAAAGCGTTTGTGGCCAACGGCGGCCGCCTGCTGCTGATTGGCGACCCCACCCGCTACAATGTGGTCGTCGAAGAAACATTCTTTGACTTCACGGTGATTATTGAGGATAGCAAAATTCCGTTGAACAGCCTGGCTGCGGCCTTTGATCTGAACTTTAATGGCGACTATCTCTATAACCTGACCGAAAATGAAGGCAACTTCCGCAACATCATCATGCGTGGCAGCAGTCTGGCAGCGGAATATGATCTGACGGCCGATGTGCAGCAGGTGGTTTTTTATGGCGCTCATTCGCTGGAGGTAGGGCCGTCGGCAACGGCCGTACTCACCGGCGACGACAATACCTGGTCCTCCGCTACCGACCGGCCCGGTGGCCTGACCCTGGCGGCGACGAATGAAAACGACCGTGTCCTGGCCCTCACCGATCTGCACTTCATGACCGAACCCTATTTCACGGCGTATGACAACGGCCGTTTCCTGGCCCATATTGCCGACTGGCTCACCACCCAAACGGAGCGAACGACAACGCTAACCGACTTCCCCTACTTCTACCGCCAGCCGATCAACCTGGTTTACGCCGGGCAGCCAGACCTGGGCGCACAGGCCTTTAATCAGGTCATTGCCCTGCAAGAGGCGTTCCGGGCTATTGGGCAAGAGATCAGGATGACGGCCGTGTCTGACCCTGATCAAGACTCTCTCACCCTCGGTCTCTATAACCAGGCCGGGGATGATGTGTTGGAGATTCTGGCCAGCAATGGCATCACCTTCACCATCGAACCGCCCATCCTCACCGCCGCCGAGGAGAAGGAATTGGCCGCCGCCGCTACGCCCACCCCTACGCCCACGCCAGAAGAGGAAGAAGAGGAACCGGAGGCGGAACCGGAAAAATCGGAAGAACCGGCCCCCATCCGGTTATTGCATACACCGTTAGGCAACGTGCAAATGTCTGGCACGGCCCTGGTATTGTTGGAAAATGGCAACGGCCGTCATCAGGTCATCGTCCTCGCCGCCAGCAAAGAAGGGTTAGACAACACCGTTGATTTGCTGCTTGACCTCATTCCGCTGAATGCCAGCTACGAATCGGCCGGTTGTCTGGTACAGGGCAATCTGGCCCTCTGCCCCACCGGCGTTGCCAACGAAGAGGTTGAAGCCGAACTGCTTACCGGCGGCCAACCTGGTGTAGAAGAACCGGCAGAACCCGAAGAGCCGGCCCAACCCGAAGAACCTGGCGAACCGGCGCCAGACATAGATGCCGTCAACCAGGGAACCATTGAACTGGACGAAACCGTCGAAGGCACACTCGCAGAAGGAGAAAGCCATGCCTGGACGTTCAAAGATGGCCCGGCCTTCATAGATATTGTCTTGCAAGGTGATGATGAACTAGACGCCGTTTTGGAGTTGTATGACCCGAATAATGAACTCATCACCTCCGTAGACAGCACCTTCTCCGGCGAAGCCGAAGAAATCCTGGGCATCGAAATTGAAGATGATGGCGATTACACCATTGTCGTCCGGGACTACTTTGACAGCGGCGGCGGGTATTCCCTCACCGTCACCCTCTCCGAAAACCAATCATCTGAAGGCGGTGGCGCTATCGAAAATATCTTCCTCTTTGTAGACGATGATGGCGAACCGCTAGGCGAGGGCATCACCAGCGCCGACCTGCTGCTGGCGCTGTTAGGAGATAGCTACGAGATCACCGTCTGGGTGGCCTCGGTAGATGGCCCACTGCCCGACGACTCCCTGGACGATGCCGACCTGCTCATTTGGGACTCCGGCGATTATCGGAATGAAAACGGTTTTTTTGATGATGACACCATTACCATTTTTAACTATCTGGACAGCGGCGGGATGCTTTTTTTAACCGGCTCCTCGCCCACCATCCTGGCGGATGCGGAACTGGCAACGCTGGTTGACCTGGAAATTACCGGTGATGATCCCATTTTGCTGGATGGCTTGAACAGTGGCGATGTAATTGAACTGGATGGCAGCTATCAGGTGGTGTTGTCTGACTTACTGGCGGCTGATGCAGAGGAAGGCTCAACTCCCTTTTTGCTGCGCGGTCCCGCCAGCGCCAGCAGCGGTGAAGTGGCGGGCATTGCCGTCATTGA
>CAADGU010000097.1 GCA_900696625.1 uncultured Chloroflexota bacterium
GGCTGAGCAGGGCGTAATACGCGCCCAACACGGCCGTATTGCCCAAAAACTTAAAATTCTCCCAGGGCTTATCGGGCAGCAGCCCAATTTGAATGCCCTTCTCCACGTTGATGTACTTGCCAAATGACCCGCCAATCAACACCTGTTCCACGCTGTCTAGCGGCACACCCACGCTCTCGGCCAGCACTGCCATCCCGGCATACACGGCCGCTTTGGCCCGGATGAGATTGTCAATATCCACGTGGGTGATGGTGATGTCACGGCCGTGCCACGTCTCGTCTGCCCAGGCCGCCACATACTCTGGCCCGTTCTCTCTCTGGCGAATGCGCTTTGTGCCCCAATGCTGGTTCAAATGGCCGCCCTTATCAATCACGCCGGTCAGGAACAGTTCCGCCAGCAAGGAAATGAGGCCGCTGCCACACAGGCCGCGCGGTTTGTCGTTGCCAATGACACGCCAGGTCGGTTCGGCGGTACGGCCGTCAATCCACACCTCTTCAATGGCCCCCCGCGTGGCCCGCATCCCATCTTGCACGCCCGCCCCCTCAAAGGCTGGCCCGGCCGAACAGGCGCACGTCACCAGCCAGTCACGGCAGCCCAACACAATCTCACCGTTGGTGCCAATGTCCATAAACAGGCTCACCGGCAGCGCATCATCCAGCCCGGACGACAGCGCCCCGGCCGTAATATCCGCGCCCACGTAGCTGGCGACCCCCGGCAGGCAAATGACCACCGCTTCCGGGTGCATGTCCAGCCCAACTTCCTGAGCGGTGAAAACAGGGGGATGGTTCACGGCCGTCACAAACGGACTCAACCGGATACTCTCCGCCGGAATGCCCAACAGCAGGTGCATCATCATGCTGTTGCCGACGATAGTGGCTTTCACAACTTGCTCATCTGCCACTTGCAACCTGCCACTCGCCTTTTGCACCACCCGCTCAATCAGCGTGTTGATACTCTGCAACACAAGTTGTCTTAATTCCGCCTGCCCATTGTTTTTGCTGGCGTACATCACGCGGGAAATCACGTCCTCGCCGCAGCGAATCTGGCGGTTGTATTCGGCCGCCTGCGCCAACACCGCACCGCTAATCAAATCCACCAACCACACGGAAACGGTGGTCGTGCCAATGTCCACCGCCAGCCCCAGCAAGGGTGTGTCATCGGGAATGTGGCCGGGGAGGAGAGCCAGCAGTTGAGGAGATTGGGAGATTGGAGATTGGAGATTGGAGATGACGGCCGTGACCCGCCATTCCCCCACCCGCAAAACAGACCCGATCTGGCGCAGGAGTGGTAGGGAGATTTGCAGATTTTCGAGGCCGGTTTGCGCGCGCACGGCCGTTTGCAGGCGGCTCCAATCATCGCGTTGGTCATCCAAACTCGGCGGCGGCAGCGTCAGGCAAATGCGTTGCATGGATTGGTCGCGCTGCGGATCATACCCGGCGGGCACGGTTACTTCGGCCGCCGTGCGGTCCGTCGTCAGGGTACGTTCCAACGTTTCCTGGGCGGGCACAATGACCTGAGCATCCCCTTCCACCACCGCCTGGCAGGCCAGTGCATACCCGGCAGCCACATCCGCCACCGACAACCGCAGTGTACTGCGCCGCCGCACCCCACCAGCGGCGTCTGCGCCGCCCAATATCTGCACCGCGCAGCGACCACACCGCCCCTGCCCCCCACACGGCTGCGCAATCTGCACCCCGGCGCGCACGGCCGCTTCAGTCAGCAGCGTACCGCCTGGTACCTGAACCGGGCCAAACCCATCGAAGGAAATGGTAAATTCGGCCATAATGGGGAATTGGGGAATTGGGTAATTAGGTAATTAGGTAATTGGGTAATTGGGGAATTACTCAATTACTCAATTACTCAATTACCTAGTTACTTCCTCACATCGGCAGCCTGCCCATTGCGCCCAAGACCCATTTCATGCACTTGTGACCAAAGTCGAAGAACATCAAGGGGCAGCCGCCGTCAATAACGACGATATTGTTTTCACGGCACACGGCCGTGGCCTTTTCCGATACGCTCGTGCCGCCGAAGGTATTGTTGTGCATCCACACACGGGGCACATGGGCGGCCACACAATCCTGCACCACCTCTTCCGTCACCGCCGGGCTGGTGACAATCACCATGCCATCCACCCCACCCGGCACCGCCTGCACATTGGGGTAACAGGGATCACCCCCAGGTACGGCCGTCATGTTGGGGTTGATGGCAAACACCTCATACCCTTTAGCTTGAAATGCTTTGTAAATCAGGTTCGCCGTTTGCTTCTCATCCCGCGAGACACCAGCAAAGGCAATCCGTTTTTGTGAAAGAAATTCATTGGCTAGTTCGTTAAAGTTGCTCATAAAATTGACCTGTGACGAGTGACGAGTGATACATGACAAACATCACTCGTCACTCGTCACGCATCACACTAACACCTGCTTCATAAACTTGGGCACATCCACTGCCTCGCGCGGGCCGACCTTCACTTCCCAGCCGGGCAATTCACCTTCCACTTCGCCGGAGAGTACGGCCGTGTGCCCCGGCAGCACCAATCGTTTCCGGCTTACCCTGTCGGCCACGTTGAACCGCTTCACGTCTTTGGCAATACGTTCGGCGTCAAATTTGCCTGCCGCCCACGCCGTCAGCACGCTCATGCCTTCGGACTCGGTGACCAGCAGCCAGGCCGGTAAGCCCGCGCTCTCCACTTCATTCTTCACGCTGAAATAGGTGATGGAGAAGTTGGTCGTCACCAGCACCGGGTCATCCGGGCCGGGATTGTTGATCTCGTACAGGCCAGGCTGCACCTGAATAGGCTTTTGCGGGTCGGTGTAGATGTTCTGGCGCAGCACCAGCAGCGGGTAGGCCGTCTCCGGGGCAAAGTGATCCAGAATGACAAAACTGCCATATTTGCCTATCGCCTGCGCCGCCCACACTGTTTCCACTTCTGGCGTCGGCGCATCGCCGGGGATGTTGAGGATGGGGTAACCCAGGGCGCGGAAGGTCTGTTTCAGGGCCATGCGCCGCGCCGTGCTGTTGGCCGTCAGCGTACCGTGCAGCCCACGCTGCGCCGGGCAAATGACAATGTCGTCCACGCCCGCCGCTTTCACCTTTTCGGTCAATTCCACCATCTCGTCAATGGTTTCTGCCTGCACCGCCAACGCCGCCCGCCGGGTCTTGGCCAGTTCGGCCATTGCCTGCCAGTTGCCGGCGGTGGCAAAGGCCAGCAGCAGCTTGCCCTCATCCAGCGGCGCCAGCGCCGGTTTGAGCGCCTCCGGTTCGCCGATGAGGATGAGGGGCAGGTGGGTGATGGCGCGCACGGCCGTGACCGCCGCCACAAAATCCCCACCCCGCGCCTGCACGGCAATGCCATCCCATTTCAAATCAATGCCTACGTAGTCAACAGTGTAGTTGGCAACGGCCGTGACCTTCCGCCTGATCTCCTCTACCGGCTCATCGTCATAGATGCGCAAAAACAGACCGGTGGGGCTGAAAAAGCGCTTCTCGTGCCGGAACAAGGCCACTTCATTGCCGGACAAAACCTCAGAGCCGTTGGACTTGAGCGTGATCGGCCGTACCGGCGGCGCGGCTGCTTCCGACAACTGCGCCTTTGCCTCTTCGCTCACCGTCGGGCAGAGAGACAGTTCCACCTGCTTGGCCGCCAGCTTCATGGCAAAAGCCAGACAGGTGGGAAAACCACACTCCTTACAATTCGTCTGCGGCAGCAGTTTGTAGATTTGGATACCTGAGAGAGCCATGTTTTACTCCGTAACGGGGTAATTGAGTAATTGAGTAATTACCCAATTACCTAATTACCTGATTACCCATCAACTCATCAATCGCCGCCCCCACCCGCCTTACCGTCTCCGGGTGGCGCAGGGTGAGGATATTGGCGCCGGATTCGATGAGCATGACGGCCGTGACCGTTTCCCATGTAATCGCCCGTTCTGCCCAGTCGCCCCAGGCCGCCGGTACGCCCGTGCCGACCTTCGCCTCTTTGGTCTTCCACGCCTCTTCGCCGGGCGTGACCATCATCGGCAGTTGGGTCATGCCATCCCCTTGCAGCGCCGCCAGCCGCAGCCGCTCCATCACCGAATAGCCATACTCAAAGCCATAACCGAGCGCGCCCGTGGTCGGGTCCATGATCACCCGATCCAGCGGCAGCCCCATATCGCTGATGAGGATGTTCAGTTGTTTAGCCAGGTTCACGTCCATGGCCGTGCGGGCAATCACCAGATGGTCATTGGCCATGGCGCTGGCGACGATGGTGCGGTAGTTTTTGTCTTCACAAATGCCCAGCACCAGCCGTTCGCCTTTACAGGCGTCAGCAATGGGCACCAGCAGTTCGTTGTCTTTATCTGCCTGGCCCGGCCCGACCACAATCAACGGCAGGCCGGTGGCTTGCAAGACGGAGCGGACGGTGGCGACGGCCGTGTCCACCCCATTCTCCAGCCCCAGCGATAACTGAATCAAGGCCGCGCCGGCTTTCTCCGCCGCCTGCGCCCACCGCGCCGGGTCGGCCACTACATCGCCCCAAGCCTCCAGCAGCAGCGGCGACCAATCCGCCGGTTTACGGTCTCTGATCTCCACGGCAATCACCGGCGGATGGGGCATCACCCCTTCAAAATCCAGAAACGGCATCGCCGTCTCGCCGCCGACCGTCACCGTTTTGGCGCGGGTGCCGCCCTGCGCCTGTGTTGCGCCCAGGGTCACTTCGCGCACCTTGCCCGACCATTTTTCTTTGGCGAGTGGGGTTTTGCTGGTGGGGGGGAGCCAGGGTTTGTCGGGGGGGGGTGATGCGTGATGCGGGACGTGTGACGTGTGATGCGTGATGCGTGAACCGTGAGGGGTTGGTGGAATATCGGGCTTCGGTTCCGGGGCTTTGGCGATGATGGGGACTTCTTCAACGACCGGTGGGGGCGGTTTTATGGGTTCGGGTGTGGGGATGGATATGGGTTCAGGTACGGCCGTTGCCGGGGCCACGCCGCCCAATGCCCCCAACGCGGCCGTTAATGCCTGCCGCAAACTTTCCACTGCTTCGGCCGGGGTAGCCGGTTGCGCGGCTAATTCTCTGGCCTGGCCCAGCAATTCCGCCTGCCGCAGCGCCTCCGCCGCTGCCTGCTGTAACGCCTGCGCCTGCCGGAGGGCGGCTGCCTGCGCTTGTTGCAAAAGTTCCGCTTGTGAAGAGGGAAAATCCACAGATTCCACAGCGGAGTGGGGCACGCCTTCGTGCCCCGCGTGGGATGTGGGCGTCCCACGCTCCTCTTTGAGGGTTGGCTGTTGTTCGGGCAAGATTCCTCCCCGTTCGGCTTCGCTCAGGGCCGAAGACTCCGCTCGGAATGACACATCGGCGATGCTTACTACTTCTTCCTTTTTACTTTCTGCGGCCTCTGCTTCCTTGATGTGTAAATCCTCTTCTTCTTCCTTCGCGCTCTTCGCGTCCTTCGCGGATAAATCCGCCATGGCGGCTTCGACAACGGCCGTTGCCTGCGCCATCAACTCCTCATCCGGTTCCGGCAGTTCCGCCGGTTCCCGTCCCATCGGCCCCAAATCCAGCACCGGATGGTGAACCTCCTCCACCCAATCCGTCAACTGCTCTACTGTGGTAATCTTGTCGCCGTCAGCAATACGGTCAATCAGATCGGGGATGCCCTCGCGCTCGGCCACATGCTGCAATTCATCGGCCATCGTCTCCTTGATCACCTTGCTCAGCCACACCACCCGCTTGAACCCGCCATCGGCCGAAATAAACTTGGGGCTGACCAGGTAATACTTGCCCACACCCATCACGCCGGGCGTCTGCACGCCACCACCGGCCATACCCGCCAGCGTACTAAACTTCATGCCCGCGGGCGTCATGCCCACATCCTCACGGCTGACCACCATCACCCCTTCCACCTCCGGGATGTACATGACGATGCACTCAAAACAGCCACAAGCCGTCATCGGATTTTCCATGATGCTGTACATGGACACATTCTGCACCGCGCCATGTGAGCCTTTGCGGGCGTAATCAATGGTGCCGCTCCAATAGCCCACGTTGGGGTCAAGCAGTTTGCCCAGTTTAATGGGTTGGTTGGGACCGGTGGGGTTGATGCTGAAGCTGGCTTTGCAGTCCAGCCAGTTATACGCGCCGCACAGCCCCAGCCGCTCCGGGCTGACGATACACACGTGGTCGGGGGCAAAGCTCTGGCAGAGGGTACAGGAGTAGAATTCGTTTACGGCCGTGTCCGTCAAATCCGCCAACCGCTCGTTGCGGAAGCTGTACGCCTCGCGCGCCTTCTCCAACCACTCCGTCAGCAGGGTCGGGTCGGTGTAGAGCGTCACCTGCACCTTGTCTACAATCGCGCCAAAGTCAGCATGAAAGCGGGCATGCAGCAGCTTGCCAAAATGGGTCAGGTCAAAGCCCTTATCCACCGCCGCCTGCGACAGACGAATCCAGGCAATATCCCGCTGCCCAATGTGCTGCACACCGGACGCGCCATTGACAAAATAATGGATTTGCCGTTCCAACACCGGCTCAAAATCCTTCTGCATCTGCCGCCCCGCCACCTGCACCACAATGCCCAAATCCATCGCCCCCTTCGCCGGTATCTGGCTGAAATCGGGGCCGACGATCTCAATTTTGCCGTCGGTGAGCGCGTTCAGGTCGGCCATTGTCAGGAATTCAAAACAACGGGAATGTTGCCCGCCAAACTCCACGCGCATGTCCGCTTTACGCACCACCTCCCCTTCAAAGGCCGAGCCATAGGGCACGGGCACAGGCACATCGGTCATCTTGATCTTCACGCCGCGAATTTCGATGCACTTTTGCACCAGCCGCTCCGCCCGCTCCAGGTCGTCCGCGCCGGAAATCTCGTTAAAGGGCATACTGACCACATGCTCGTAGGTGGTGATGCCGGTGGGCAAAATTTCGGGGATCACCGTGTCAGCAATGACCGGGAAGCCGAAGTTGATGGCCCCCGCCGCCGCCGCGTATTTCAGATCGTCCACTTCGCCCAGAGCCAGTACAAAGGCAAAAACGCGCTCCTTGTTGTAGAGCAAAATGTCCCGCGCCTGGCCTGCCTTCAGCCCGCCAAACGTAAGCGCGGAGCGGGTGGCAAAACCCAGAGCGTAAATAGCGCTCAATGTGTCGGTGCCAAAGGGCACGGTGTAAGTGTCGTAGCCCAGTTCCACGCCTTCTTCGTGCAGTTGGTGGATGATGGAACGGCCGTTGACATTCCCCGACAAAAACGTGAGGATATTGCGCCGTTGCAACTCCCGCACCAGTTTCACCGCCACTTCGTTCGATTTGGCGCAGCCGACAATGGCGGCAAAGCCGGGCATACGGCCGTCTACCAACTGAATCCCCCACGAACGCAGTTGAATATCGTCAATGGGGCCGTTCAAATGGCCGTCGCCATTCTTGAATTTGCCATTGTCCGGGCTGGTAAAGGCCGTGCCGCCGGAGAGGTGGAAACCGGGCATCAACTCCGGCTGCGCGCCATAGACAAAACGGATAGCCTCAATCACCTCCGCAGCGATCAGCGTGGCCATACCGCTGTCCAGCGTCTCACCCAGGTAAGGCGTCCAGTTTTGCGCCGACGGCAGCGGGTGCAGCAGTTCATGGGCGTGGGCCAGCGCCGGCTGCAAATCGGCCAGCGTTTCCACTTTTTGCCCGGTCATACCATAAATCAGCGGCAGGTAATAGGCCGTGTTGGGGAAAGAAACCGGCGTTGTCGGCTTCTTTTCCTGCAGCGCCTTTTGCAGCATCACCTCCGCTTCATGCACCAGGGCATTGGCGCCCCGGATAGCTCGTGTGGCTATGTATCGTGACATGAAAACCTCCTAAAACGAGAAACGTGAAACGTGATAAGAATCACGTTTCACGTTTCTCGTTTCACGCATCACACTGTTACACCGTAAAGCGCCGTCCGCCGTTCCGCCAGTGGTAGTTCTTCCAGCGCCAGCATCCGCTCATCGCCGCTGTCGCCGAAGTTATGGGGGTTGTACGGCCGTAAGCCCAACGCCGCCCGTTTCTTATCAATATGCGCCAGCGCCCGGCGCACCATCTCGTCCGGGTCGCCCACAAATTCCAGCTTGCCGCCGTACAGCTTCTCCCACCCCTCGCTGATGTAGTGGGAGACGGCGTCGCTGTCGCTCACCTTGTCCGGCATCCCACTCACCGGCGATGCGCCACCAAACATGACGTATGCGCCGGAAGCGACACAGTACGTACCAATCGCCAGCGCCTTCTCGCTCATCCATTCGGGGGCCAGCCCCACGGCTGGAATCTGGTCAATGTCGTCACCCAGGCCGCCTTCTTCTACCATTTGCGTCAGCACCGTGAGGATGCGCGTGTTGTCCACGCATGACCCCATGTGCAGCACCGGCGGGATGCCGATGGTCTCGCACACTTCGCGCAGCCCCGGCCCCACCTGATCCAGCCCGGCCTCGCCGAGCAGCAGCCCCAGCTTGGCGGCGGCAATCGCCCCACAGCCCGTTTCCACCACCAACACATCCTGTTGCAGCAGGTCGCGGGTCACTTTCACGTGCAGGTAATCCTGTTTGCTGCGGGGGTTGTTGCAGCCGACAATGGCCGCCACGCCGCGGATACGGCCGTCACGAATGGCATCATTCAACGGCCGGAACGACGCCCGGTAACTGCCGCCCAGCATGTAATTGATGTACTCATGCGAAAAGCCGGGGATCAACTTCTCTTTCACCTGCGGAATTTTCGTCTGGCCGCGATTGGCGTAATTGTCAATCGCCACCTTGAGGATGCGTTTGGCGGTTGTCAAGGCATGTTTTTCGTCAAATTCGATGTGCGTCGCTCCCTTAATTTTGACCTTCGGCGAGGTGGTAATCACCTTCGTGTGGAACTTCTCCGCCAGCCCCACCAGCGCCTGCATAATGCACTGCACGTCCACCACCATCGCCTCAACCGAGCCGGTGAGAATGGACAATTCCTGGTGCAAAAAGTTCCCGGCGGCGGGGATGCCCTGGCGCATGAGGATTTCGTTGGCCGTGCAGCAAATCCCGGCCAGATTGACCCCCTTGGCCCCTGCCTGCTTGGCATATTCGATGATCTCCGGGTCTTGGGAAGCGGCCACAATCATCTGGCTCAGCGTCGGTTCGTGGCCGTGGACGATGACGTTGACCATATCATCCTTGAGTACACCCAGGTTAGCCTCGCCCAAAATGGGAGCCGGCGTACCAAACAAAATGTCGGAGATGTCCGTGGCCATCATGCTGCCACCCCAGCCGTCGGCCAGGGCGGTGCGCACGGCGTGGTTGAGGATATGTTCCGGGTCCTGGTCGTCGCCGATGTGGGTGCGGTGCAGCGCCTCTACCACTTCACGATCAATGCCGCGCGGGATGACGCCCAGTTCGCGCCACAATTTCAGCCGTTTGGCCGGAGCGCGGTTCACCAGCACAACCTCCCCTTTCTGCTGCCCATATTGGGCAATATAGAGGTCGGCCAACTCGTTAGCGATCTCTTCGGGCAGGCGACCTTCAATCTGGATACCATATTTCTGGGCAACGATGCGCAGTTTGGCGATGTCGCGGATGCGGTAGCCTTCCGTTTCGCCGTTGGCCACGGCTTTGAGAGTGAAGGCCATATCACGGCCGTGATCGGAATGGGCCGCCGCGCCCGCCGCAATGGCCCGGATCAGGTTGCGCGCCTGAATGGTGTCAATGGTTGCGCCGCAAACGCCGGTGTCGCCCTCTTTGGTCAGGCGGCACGGCCCCATACCGCAAATTTTGCAGCACATGCCCGCGCCGCCGATATTGCAAGGCGCCATCTGGTCGGCGCGGCTAAAGGCAGTGCCAATTTCCAACTCATCGGCCCAAACCAGCATCTGTTGGGCCGCCGGGTCAATGGTGCGCTCTTCGGGGGTTCGCATTTTTTTAGCCATGGTTTTCTCCTTCGGGGATAACGGAAGTGAGCAGTGAGCGGTAAGCAGTGAGCAGTTGGATTACCGCCTACTGCTCACTGCCCACTGCTTACTGCTCACTGCTTACTGCTCACTGATTCAGACCAGGGCAGGGCCACAACGGCCGTGCCATTTCCGGCACAACCTGGGCAAAGGTGATGGTGCGGTCGGTTTGGGGGAAGACGGCCGTGTGGCGGAAAAATGGTTTGCCTCTTTCAAATGCCTGACTGCTGCCAAACTCCACCGCCACCGGCAGTTCCGCCAGATAACCAGCCTCGGCCAAAACCGAACGAATTTCCTCTTCGGCACACCGGGTTTCGTCAAAGGACACATCAACAACCTGGAAACTGCTGCTGGCATACACATCAACGACGCCGGGCAGAGCCAATAACAACCGGCGCACGGCCAGCACATGATGATCGGCATACATCATGGGAAGTGAAAGGGAAAGTGTGGTCATGGGGGTTTCTCCAAAGCCCAAATTAAGAAAGCCACCTGTGAGGGCCATGTTGACAGCAAGGTGGGAAAACAGTAGAAACCACAAAAACTGGTATGATCTTCCACTTTTAGCAAGTAGCTAGTCAAGTGATAATTTCCCCCCCTTACAGTGACAGATGTCATCCGTTCAGACTGTCATTTGTCTGCCACAGCAAAGCCAGCCATAGGCAATTTGGACTACAGACAGGAGGGCGGCCGTCTATTTACCATCTTGGCAAATAATGAAAATTCATAATTCATCCTTCATAATTCATAATTTTCAGAGGAGCATCTGATGAAACGAAAAACCTTTTTACTGTGGCTGACGGCCGTCTGTTTATTGTTTGCCGTTCAGGGGTGGGGCGGCACGGCCGTACTCCCTCTATCCGCCGGGGGCATAACCGCGCCCACGCTCAAGTGGCAGTTGGGCGGTTGTAATGGCATCTGGTGTGAAACCGGCTGGTACTCCTCCCCCGCCGTCGCCGACCTGGACGATGACGGCGCGCCAGAAGTAATCGCCTCCACCTATGCCCTCTATGCCCTCAATGGCGAAAACGGCTCGGTGCAATGGCAGGTTGACCCGCCTGGTGGCCGCACCTGGCCGGGCGTGGTAGTGGCCGACATTGACAACACCGGCGATCTGGAAGTGGTGGTAGCCCAGGGCAGCGGCTACCTGACCGTTTACGATCACCTGGGCAACCAGGTATGGAACCGCCGCCCGGAAACCAATGAACTGCGCGGCCTCTCCGCCTATGACCTGGACGCCGACGGTTCGCTGGAGTTGATCGTCACCGTTACCGGCGATGGGTTGAATACCTACGTCTATGAACACGATGGCAGCTTGCGGCATGGTTGGCCGCAGCTCAATAACGACAGCGGCCATGCCTGGGGCATCTATAATGACAACGCTGCCATTGGCGACCTGGATGGCGATGGGCTGGGCGAACTGGTCATCCCCGCCGATGTGCATTACATCAACGCCTATGAAGCTAACGGCAGCCAGATACAGGCCCATGCCATGTATGGCGACAAAGGGTGGGGCAAAGTGGGTATTTGGGAAAGTCTGGCGACGGAGCTGCGAGGTTGGGGGGAGTGTAATGGTGTGCGCGCCGAGAGCTACCGCACCAATTTTGCCGATGGCCCGGCGGTGATTGCCGACGTGAACGGGGACGGTGTGAACGAAGTGGTGGTGACGGGCAATGTCTATGATTGCCACGCCGGTTATCCACCCAGCCGGTACATTGGCCTCTACATTTTTAATGCTGACCGCAGCCGCTTTAACCAGGACGGTTTTGACTGGCGCACGGTACCGGTGGACACCGGCGCGCCGCTGAGTGAAGATTACAACGTGATCGAGAGCGCCCTGCCGAACCCGGTGGTGGCCGATCTGGACGGCGACGGCCGTGCCGAAATCCTTTTCGCCTCCTATGACGGCCGTTTACACGCCTTCTGGCTGGACAAGACCGAACATCACCAATGGCCCTACAACGTGGCCGCCACCGGCCCCGGCCTTCGCTTCGCCTCTGAACCGGTCGTGGCTGACCTGGATAATGATGGGCATGCCGAGGTGATTTTCACTTCCTGGCCGCAAAAAAGCGGCAACTATACCGGCAAGCTGCACATCCTCAACTACCAGGGACAGGTGATCCACGAGGTCAATTTGCCGGCGGCTTCGGGCAACCCCAACTGGAACGGGGCATTGGCCGCGCCGACTATCGCCAACATTGACGCCGACGCTGACCTGGAACTGGTGCTGAATACATCTCATTCGGGGGTGGTGGCCTATGATTTGCCGGGCACGGCCGTTGCCAGAGTCTTGTGGGGTACCGGGCGCGGCAATTACCAACGCAGCGGCTCGTTCCTGGTAGGCAGCCTGCAAAATTCCAGCGTCAGCGCCACCCCAGCCACCCCCGCCGCCGGCGATACCGTAACGTACACCATTCACCTGCAAAACAGCGGCCCCACCCTGAACAGCGTCACCGTTACCAGCACCGTCCCGGTGGATGCAACGTATGCCGGCGGCTTAACGGCATCGTCGGGCACGGCCGTGTACAGCGCCGGGCAGGTCATGTGGAGCGGCGCCGTTTCGGCGCAAACGCCGGTCATCATCCACTACGGGGTCACAGTAAATGCGGGTATCACCCAACCACACCCCATCTGGGGTACTGTATTGATCAACGACGGGGAAGGCACTGTTCACACCCGGCAAACCCTGGTCATCGCCAATGGGCAGTCGGTTTATTTGCCGGTGGTGAGACGGCCGTAGGAAATGGTGGCTGGGGGATAGAGGCTGGTGGCTGGCGCCAGCTTCTATCCCCCATTCCGCAGCGATACGTCTATCGCCAGGACAGGGTCAGCGTCGGCCAGTTTCAGCTTCACAAAAAGCCAGGGGGCATAATAAGCGGCCCAGATGACAACCAGGAAATAACGCAAAATACGGAACGGGACGGCTACGGCTATGGGATCGCTGGGAAAAACCTGGCGCAGCCCGGCCCAAATGGCTACCAGCACCACAATGCCAATGAGATAACGCACCACTCGTTTCCACCAGATGCCATCAGACCGAAAACGCACCCGGCTGTTTTCCAGCACGATGCCCACGCCAAAACCCAGCAGCAGACCAAACGCCTGGGCGGCGGCGCTGATGCTGCTTTCTTCGGCGGCGGGAATATAAGAGGCCCAGGGCACGGCCGTGTCCGGCGCGCCAATGAGCCACCGAATCAGGATAAAACTGACGCCCATCACAATGGGAATCAGGATCATGACCAGTAACCGCTGCCCTAAAATCCGCTTGTTAAAACTGCTGCCCCACCGCCGCTCAATCACCACAAACCCGGCCAGGGTCATGGCCGCCAACAAAAAGCCACCGACTGTATCGTGGATAAAATGCGCGCCCAGGTAAATGCGGCTGAGCGCCATCAACAACACCATCATAATCGCCACCACCCAGAACCAGGTACGGCTCACCCAAGCTGCCAGGAAGAAATAAAAGACGGTCGCATTTTGGGTATGGCCGCTGGGAATGCCATACCCCTCCTCACGAGTATCCAGCCCCACTGCCGGGTCCACCCAAAACGGCCGTGGGCCCCGGAATGCCTGCTTGAAAATGGCGTTTACAAACACCGTAAACAGGAATAAATACCCCAATTGTTTGCCTAACTGTTTGTGGATACACCAAAAAATGAGAGGAAAAACCAGCAAATAAAACTCTTCCCGCCCCAAATCGGTAATAAAGAAGAAAAAACCTTCCAACTGCGGGTAAGTCGTTTGCAGCCAGGCGATAAACACCAACCCTACATCCCACATCTGCTGCCATGTCTGGTCCATCACATCCTCCTTTGTTGCTCAAAGCAAGCTGCTCCCATTCCCCTTTCTCTTCCTGCCGTCCATTGTAACGCTGCATGTGAGAAAGTGGCAAACGGCCGTTGCACCTGCTGTACGGCATACTATAATCCCCTATAAAGAGGTTATGAACCATGAGACATGGTTCATAATCACCGGTAACTTTTCCATGGAGGGAAACAGATGACAACCAGAATTTTAGTAATCGAAGATGAAGAACGCATCCGTCAATTTTTACAACGCGGTTTGACCTATGAGGGGTATCGGGTGGACACGGCCGTAGATGGCCCCACCGGTTTGGAACTGGCCCGTGAAAACCCACCCGACCTGGTCTTGTTAGACATCATGCTGCCCGGCATGGACGGCCTGGAAGTATGCCGTCGCCTGCGCGCCGTCAGCGAAGTGCCCATTCTCATGCTCACCGCCAAAGAAACCATCGAAGATCGTGTTGTGGGCCTGGACGCCGGCGCCGACGACTACCTGGTGAAACCATTCGCCTTTGACGAACTAATGGCCCGGTTACGCGCTCTGCTGCGCCGTACCGCCCCCGCCCAACCCCAGGTCTTCCGCTTTGCCGACCTGGAACTGGACACCGGCACCCGTCAGGGCCGGCGCGGCGGCCGTATCTTTGACCTGACCGCCAAAGAGTATGAGCTACTCGAACTATTTATGCGCAACCCACGCCAGGTACTCACCCGTGATCTCATTTTTGATCGCGTCTGGAATTACGACTTTGGCGGCGAAAGCAACATCATCGAAGTCTATGTGCGTTATCTCCGCCAAAAAACCGAAGAAGGCGGCCAATCGCGCCTCATCCACACCGTGCGTGGCATTGGCTACGTCCTTCGGGAAGAATCATAAATTTGTCCATTCAGAACCGTTTATTCATCATCTATACGGCAATTTTCATGGTGGCCTTTATCCTGTTCACCATGATTGTCTATTACCTGCCCCTCAGCCGCATTCGGGCGGAAGTAGACCGTGATCTGGCTGCGTTAGCCGCCGAAATCCAACGGCTGGACATTGTGCGCAATCCCGACGGCTCGGTAAGCATCGCCATCGCTCCCGACCTCTCCACCTTACGCACCGCTTCCACCTTTTTTATCATCACCGATTTGCACGGTGGGGGCAGCATTCGATCACGCAATTTGGGCACCTTTGTTGGCTTACTAGACCCTGATGGGCTTGTTGGGGAAACGCAGGTTTACCACGATGTCACACACGGCGATACTTCACTGCGGGTTGTCACTGTGCCGCTTTATGAGTATACAGGTGGGCAACAAGTGCATATAGGATATGTCCAGGTGGCCCGCCTGTTTGACACTTACGAAAGATTCAGCCGCTTTCTCATTTTGGGTTTGTTTGTTGGTTTTGCCGGGGCCACGGCTTCGCTCTTTTTGGCTGTCTTGGTAACGCCCAGTTCCTTCAAACCGTTAGAAGATATAGCTGATGTTGCCCGGCAAATCACCAACGCCGATGACTTGAGCCGCCGTGTACCCTACACGGAACGCGAAGATGAAGTAGGCATTTTGGCGCGCTCGTTTAACCAATTGCTGGAACGGTTGGAAAATCTGTTTCAAACGCAGCAGCGCCTATTGGCCGATGTGTCCCACGAACTGCGCACGCCACTCACCACTATTCGTGGCAACGTTGACCTGATGCGCCGCATGGGTGAGGTTGATGAGGATTCGCTGCAAATCATCCAGGAAGAAGCCGAACGCATGACGCGCCTGGTAGGCGATCTGCTGCTGCTGGCGCGGGCTGATGCCGGCAGTCTGCCACTGGAGCGGAAAAAGATCGAACTGGATGGTTTGTTTTTTGAAGTGTACCGGCAAGTTAGTTTGATTGATAAGACGGTCACGGTGCAGATGAAAGAGATTGACCAGGTGTGCGTGATGGGGGATCCCGACCGGCTGAAGCAGTTGATGTGGAATCTGATTGGCAATGCGCTTAAATACACGCCGGCCGGGGGACACATATCGGTTAGCCTTTCACAAAAGGATGGCTGGGCCTGCATTGAAGTCAGCGATTCGGGCATTGGTATCCCGCCGCAAGATTTGCCTTATATCTTTGAACGATTTTACCGGGTGGACAAGGCGCGCACACGCCATCAGGGGGGATCAGGGTTGGGTTTGTCTATTGCCCGCTGGATTGCCCAGGCCCACGGCGGGCGCATTTCGGTGGTGAGTGAGGTTGGGGTGGGCAGCACCTTTAGCGTATGGCTGCCCGCCATCAATACCCATGCTCTTGCGGCTGAAGATAATGGTGATTTAGAAGCAACCCGGCCTGGAATGCGGGTACTCAGCGGGCCATTTCGACGGCCGTAGCCATCCCCCGTTTCGTAACCGCTTTAGCGACCGCTGCTAGCGACTATTTCGCCGCGAAAACAAATAGACGCCCACACCAATAATCAGCAGCGGCCAGAAAAGGCCGCCCAACAAGTCCCACTGATTGGCCAGGAATAAGAGACCCAACAAAATGAGTACCACCCCAACGGCCGATGGCTGGCCCATCCGTTTGACACTGTGGCCCATATCATCCAGGTTCTCCTTGAGAACGGCCGTGCCCCCACCTGCCCCATCCATTTGGGGCATAATCAACCACAGCACCAGGTAAATCACCACACCCATGCCGCTGGCCAACGCTAACAAAACAAACAGCAAACGCACCCAGATCGTCTCAATATCCAGATAAGTGGCGATGCCACCACATACCCCGGCAATGACCTTATCCTGTTCACTGCGTTCTAATTTGTTTTCAGACATGATAGCCTCCAGCTTTTTGAATTGCCCCCTATACGCCCGGTGTAGGGTGTGGTTGCAATGAATGAGCAATACCAGGCGCGGGGCTTGAGGCATTCGCCTGCCCAGGCTTGTGCCCCGTGCCTGGCATTACCCCATTTGACTTTTACCCTGGCGTATGGGAGAATTTTACCCGATGCGCCCCTGTAGCTCAGAGGATAGAGCGTTGGTCTCCGAAGCCATGTGCCCGCGTTCGAGTCGCGGCAGGGGCATACACAAAGGAACATAAAAGGCCACCCTGGGGGTGGCCTTTTTCTGGTTCTTTGGGAACTCAGGGGGGTGACAGGAGAGACCACACGCATCACTCGTCACATGTCACGCCGAACCCCATGAAATCCTGTAGAGCCCCTTTTTCTTATGTATTGGCCGACAACTCTGTCAATAACACTTCCAATTCAAACTGGTTGAAGTAGTACGCTTCGTGGCAGTAGTGGCAATGGACAACGGCTTCGCCTTCTGTTTCTAACAAATGGGCAATTTCCGCCGCGCCCAGGGTAGCCAATGCCTGGCGGGTGCGATCCCAACTACAATCGCAGGCAAAGCGCAACGGCCGTTGCTCCAACACCTCATAGGGCATCCCGGCAAAAACCAGCGCCAGCACCGCTTCCGGCGACTGACCTTCAGCCAACAGGTCTGCTACCGGTGGTAACTCTTGCAGCCGTTCTTGCAGCGCCGCCACCACCCCGGCCTGCCCCTGGGCCGGCAATTCCTGAATGAGCAGGCCACCCGCCGCCAGCAGTTGCCCGGTCTCATCCAATACTTCACCCACCTGCACGGCCGTGGCAATCTGCTCCGACTGATCAAAATAAACCTGCAAATCCTGGTTAAAATCACTTGCCACCAGCGTCGTCACGCTCTCAACCATTTCTTTCAGGCGCAAATCTTTCACCACCGTCAACAAACCGGCCCGGCCGATAGCCGCTTCCAAATCAACCTGCTCATTGACCAGCGGCAGGTCAACGGCGGGCACATTCACATAACCACGCACACGGCCGTAACTATCCGCTTCGGCTAACACTTTTTGCAGCGGGCCGTTGCCTTCATATTTCAGAGCCACGCGCTGTTTCACCTTCAACAGCGCCGCCAACAGCGCCGCCCCTGTCAACGTCCGTCCTAAAGCCACACCCGCCACCAGGCCGGTTTGGTGCCGCTGCGCCGCTTCCTGCACCAACCCGGTGGTAACGCAGGCAAATGCCCGTACCCCCACTTCTTTGGCTATGATTCTAACCAGATAATCTGCCATGAAATGCCTCCAACATAGAGTTTGAAATGTAGTTATACGGCCGTTTGCCAGGGGCGGCAACGGCCGTGCCTATGAATTTCGTTAGCAGGTAGGCGCAACAGCCCACTTGCCCGTTCCCCCAATTTGGGCAAAATTAAGCCACCACGGCTCTTTGGGAACTCAGGAGATTGACAGGCCCGTTCGACAAGCTCAGGGCAGGCCGTGATGCGTGACCAGAGAGACCACACGCAACACGCATCACGCATCACGCCGAACCCCATGAAATCCTGTAGAGCCAAAATTCATAATTCATCCTTCATAATTCATAATTTCAGAGAGGAGGAAGCGAATGGAAATGATGACTTACCTGGGCTGGCCCAACTGCACACGGCTGGCAAATGATACCATTGAACTGATCGTTACGGCCGACGTTGGCCCGCGCATTATCCACTTTGGCTTTGTCGGCGGTGGCAACGAATTTGCCACCGTGCCCAACCAGTTGGGGCAAACCGGCGGCGACGAGTGGCGCATCTATGGCGGGCATCGTTTGTGGCACGCGCCCGAAGCCCAACCACGCACCTATTACCCTGACAACAGCCCCATCACGGTGGAAGCGCGCGATGGATTTGTGCGATTTATCCAACCTCTGGAATCAACCACCGGCCTGCAAAAAGAGATAGATATTGCCCTGGCGGCTGCCGGGGCACAGGTGACTGTAAGCCACCGCATTCGCAACCACACCGTATGGCCGGTGGAATTGGCGCCCTGGGCCTTGTCGGTGATGGCCCCTGGCGGTACGGCCGTACTCCCCCTACCGCCGCGTGGCAGCCATGAAGACAATTTGCTGCCCAACACCCAACTGATCCTCTGGGCCTACACCAACATGGCCGACCGCCGCTGGCATTGGGGGCAACAATATGTGCTGCTGCGGCAAGAACCGGGCAACCCCATTTCCCAAAAAATGGGCACTTTTGTGACTGATGGTTGGGTGGGTTATGCGCGCGACGGCCGTTTCTTCCTCAAGACCTTCGCCGTGCAGCCAGACGCTCCTTACCCAGACATCCACGCCAACGTAGAGTTATTCACCTGTGACTTTATGCTAGAAGTAGAAACGCTGGGGCCATTGGTGAAGTTGGAACCGGGCACGGCCGTGACCCACACCGAACATTGGTTCCTCTTTGATGGCGTCCCCACCCCCACCAATGACGCTGGGGTGACGGCCCACATTCTGCCACTGCTGCCAACTCGATAAGACAATGAGAGTCAGACAACTTACAGGCTGTTTGGAAACTCAGATGACTGACAGGGCGTGAGGCGTGACGTGTGATGCGTGATTAGAGAGACCTCACGTATCACACGTCACGTCAAATCCCAGTAATAACTGGCAATTCCTATGCCGCCGGTTTGGCCAGGCTGTTGCCGATAAACGCCCCCAACGCACCGGTGACGGCGCCTATGACGCCATAAAAGACAATGCTGCAAATAGCGCCTACGGCCACCATCACCACCATCATACCGCCCATCTGGTCAAACATTTGCGCCACTTCCGGGCCACCCATTCTGACAATCTGCCCCATAAAATCGCCGATCAACGGAAAAATGACCAGCAGCGAAAGAATGGTGCTGACCAGATAGCCGGCGATGACCGCCAGTGCGCCGGCCACAGCGCCGGCCCCCGCTTCACCACCCATCGCCTGCGGGTCATACCGGCGATGAACGGCCACATAAACAGCGCCGGCAACGATGCCGGAAAAGAGCCAACTCAAACATTGCAGCATGTTAGCCACGCTGGAAAGCACCATCATGCTTTGAAAATCTTCGCCAAATATGGCAGCCAGCGGATCAGCCGAGGTATTGAGTTCCTCCAGATAGGCCGGATCAAAAATGGGAGAGTTGATAATGTTTTGGAATGAGCGATAACCGATAAACAGACCGAGCAAACTGCCCACCATCCAGATAGCCGCGCCAATGGCGACGGCCGTTAACAGCGGTTCCATGCGTATTTTCATCATTCCTCCATCGTTGCCCTGAAATATATCCTGCCATTTTTTCTAAGCAACCAGGTTTCTCTTTCAAAATGAGAATAGCGCCAGCCCCTTCATTTTCTGGGCAAAGCTGGCTACAATAACATCATTCGTAGTGCTAAAAAGTTCATCTGGTTGTTGTCCTTTTGTGTGCAGGCCAACGTCTCATATTTCCGCCTTCATTTCCCCCCTTTGAGATTGGCCGTTTTGTTTTTTCCAACTGCCTTCACTCAACACGCTACTTTGCCAGAAACGGGGCAACAACCAAACCGAGGTTGTGAACATGATTGACCAACATCTGGAAGAAGCCCAAGTCATCACCGTGCCCGTCTCGCTGGAAACGGCCCCGGATGGTTTTGCCCTGCGCCACAAACTGCGTGGCCATCACAACATTATTTACGAAATCGCCTGGTCGCCCGACGGCCGTACCCTGGCTTCCGTCTCTGCCGACCGCACCGCCCGCCTCTGGCGGCTGCATGGCGACCAGATGGTAGGTATTCCCGTCAGTCATGCGGATTATGTCTTTTGCGTCGCCTGGTCGCCAGACGGCCACATCCTGGCTACCGGCGCTAACGATGAAACAATCCGCCTGACCAACGGCCGTACCGGAGAACCCCTCCGCGACCTGACCGGGCACACCGGCCCCATTTACAGCGTGGCCTGGTCGCCCGACGGCCGTGTCCTGGCTTCTGGCTCCTTTGACCGCACCATTCGCCTGTGGGACAGCGCCAACGACTGGGCCAGCCAGGAATTTCGCGGCCACCAGGATTGGATTATGAGCATAGCCTGGTCGCCCGACGGCCACATTCTAGCCGCCGCCTCTCGTGATAAAACCATTTCCTTCTGGGACATGCGGCAGGGCAAGCTGTTCCGCAAACTGCGCGGCCACTTTGACATCATCAACCATATCGCCTGGTCGCCCGATGGCACTCTGCTGGCTTCCGCCTCTGACGATATGACGGTGCGGCTGTGGGATGCCGCTGCCGGACGGCTTCAGGCCGTATTGGAAGGGCACACCGACCTGGTGCTGTGTGTGCGCTTTTCACCTGATGGCGCCCTGCTGGCTTCCAAATCCCGCGATGGCACGGTGCGGCTGTGGCGCTGCGACACCTGGGAACTGGTGGCCACTCTGGACGAACCGCTTAAATCGGACTTTAATGCCGGTCTATCTTTTCACCCGCAAATGCCGCTGCTGGCGACGCTGGGCGCAGGCGACCGCACCATCCGCATCTGGCATCTGGATGATGTCACCCTGCTGGGGGCCAATTTCACCACAGAAACCTGGCATTATCGCAATGCCAAAGTGGTGCTGGTGGGTGATACCGGCGTGGGCAAATCGGGGTTGGGGCTGGTGCTTTCAGGCCGCCCCTTTGTCCGCACCGGGTCTACACATGGCTGCAAGGTATGGACGTTTGGCAACGAGACGATTACGCTGCCGGACGGCCGTCAGGAAACCCGCGAAACATTGTTATGGGACCTGGCCGGGCAGCCAGGTTACCGCCTCACCAACCAGCTTCATCTCAACGAAGTGGCGGTCGCCCTGGTTGTATTTGATGCCAACAACGAAATGGAACCACTGGCGGGTGTGCGCCACTGGGACCGGGCGCTGCGCCAGGCCACCCATCGGCAGGGAGACGCCGCCCTCCCCATGACCAAATATCTGGTAGCCGCCCGCGCCGACATCAGCGGCGTCTCTGTGTGGCACAGCCGCCTGCGCAGCCTGGTGCGCGAAATGGGTTTTGATGGCTACTTTGAAACCAGCGCCAAAGAAGGCTGGCAAATTGCCGAACTGCGTGACGCTATTCGCCAGGGCATTGATTGGGAATCCCGCCCACACGTCAGTTCCAATGAACTATTCCAGGCGATCAAGCAATTTTTTATTGAGCAGAAAAAAAGCGGCCACATTTTATCTACCACTGATGATCTATTCCGCCTTTTCCGCCAGACGCATCCGGACCAGACGGCCGGAGATTTGCAGGCGCGTTTTGAAACGGCGCTCAGCCGCATGGAAAACCGGGGGCTGGTGCGGAAACTACGTTTTGGCAGCTACGTGCTGCTGCAACCGGAACTGCTGGATGCCTATGCCTCTGACCTGGTCAATGCCGCCCAAAACAGCGCCGACGGCCTGGGCACATTGCCGGAAACAGAGGTACTGCACGGCCGTTACCTCACCCCCACCCATACCAACCACGTCAACCCACAGCAGCAAAAATTATTGCTCATCGCCACCGTTGAAGAACTCATTCGCCATGAAATTATTCTCAAAGAGCCAGGCGAAACAGGCGCCGACCTGATTTTCCCCTCCAAGTTCACTCGCCCCGGCCCAACCGTGCCTGATGTGCCCGGCAAGACGATCCGCTTCACTTTTGAAGGCTCTGTGCGCAACATTTACGCCGTCCTCACCGTGCGTCTGGCGCACAGCCACCTGTTTGAGAAAAAAGAGATGTGGCAAAACGCGGCCACTTTTACGGCCACAGTCGGCGGCGTCTGTGGCTTACATTTGCGTGAACTGGAAGAAGGCACGGGGGAGTTGACGCTCTTTTATGACGAAGCTGCCAGCGAAGCCACCCGTTACCAGTTTGAAGATTATGTAGCCGTCCATCTGGAACGGCGGGCGCTGCCCGGTTCGGTCACGCGGGAACGGCTGTTTACCTGCGATCACTGCCGGGTGCCGGTGACAGCCCAGCAGGTAACAGCCCGGCGCGCGCGCGGTCTGAAGCAAATGAACTGCCCGGTATGCGATTATCCCATTTCGCTGCTAGACGGCCGTGAACGACTGGCGCAGCCGGTGACATCGGTTGTGGCCGAGATAGATGAGGCCGCCGACGCCCGCCGTGACCGGGATGTGGCCGAACTGATCCTCAAGGGCAAGGTGACGACCAATGATTATGATGTCTTTTTATGTTACAACGATGCGGATGCAACGGCCGTGAAAGTGATTGCCGATCAACTGCGTGAACGAGGCGTCTTACCCTGGCTGCTGCCGCCCACCCAAACCGTTACCGCCGACACACTGACCCAAATTCGCTCGGTAGCCATTTGCGTCGGGCGCGGCAAAGTGCCCTGGCGCGACAATGAGACGGTTAAGCTGCTGCAGCATTTTGTCAGCCAGGGCATTGGGCCATTCATCATTGTAGCCCTGCCCGGCTGCCCGGACGGAATGCACTTCCCCGATGGCATTTTGCAGGTGAACTGGCGCGGTCAGGAAGCCGCTGGGGTGGATATGCTGGCCTCCTTCATTCAGGCCAAACCGAAGTATGAACTGGAAAAGTAGCCGGCACCTGACCGGGTTAAGTTTGCAGTAACCCCTTCAGCGGGCAACCGGCTAAAGCCGTGACGACGATAGCTACATTGATTCGGAAACAAAAACGGCCGTATCCTTCATAGATACGGCCGTTTTCATTTGCCTGTCGGGGTGACCGGATTCGAACCGATGACCTCTTCGACCCGAACGAAGCGCGCTACCAAGCTGCGCCACACCCCGAACGGAGCGGATTATAGACGATGTTAAGCAGGATGCAAATGAACAGAAACGGTGGGCGGGCGGATAAACAACACCGGGCACGGCGCTGTATGCAACAATTGGTCCGCAAAAGAAGCCGCCGACCCCTCACGGCCGTTCCCCAACACCACAATCCCCGGCGTCTGCTCCGCCCACAACTGTGCCATATTCTGGTCTGGCAGCCAGCGCCGGTAGCTGCATAATATGTCGTTGTCATTCACGGCCGCGCGTAAACTGTGCTGGATTCGTGCCGCTTCCTGTTCATCCTGTGCCCGGATGAAAACAGTCAACTGTTTACTTAATTGCGCCAAAGAAAGGGCAATGGGCAGCGCGTAAGCTGCTGCCGTGGAGTCATCATACAAAAGGGCAACTGGGTGGCTGAAATCGGCTTCGGGCGAGACGACTAATACTGACGTGGCCGCCTGCTGCACGGCCGTCAGCGCCGTAGACCCCACCCGCTTATGCACACCCCGGTGGCTGCTCAGGCGACCAATCACCAGCAAGTCCGACTGGTGGGCCGCCGCCAGCAACTCCTGGCTGACAAAACCGCGCGCCACGCGGAAATCCCATTTGACCGCCCGTTCATTGGCCGTCTGCCCAAATTCGTAGCGCAGCCAGGTGGCGTGGCTGTGTAAAACCTGCTGCAACTGTTCCGGGTGCAACGGCCGTGTGCCCGCCGTCAGATAACGCACCTCGCTGGAAAACGGCAGTTCCGCCAGCCGGATCAGGTTTATATCTTCCACAAACAGGCCGGTAATGTCCGCTTTGAGAAAAGCCGACAGGCGCACGGCCGTATGCAGCACGGCCGTACTTGTCTGCGACGCATCCAACCCCACCAAAATGTGGCGAATCCAACCGGTGTTTATCATCTCTTTCTCCACGAGTGACGAGTGACGGGTGACGAGTGACGGGTGACGAGTGACGAGTGACGAGTGATGGGTGACGAGTGACGGGTCAGCAGGTGATCACTTGTCACTTGTCACCCCCCTCCGGTGGCGCCATAAACTCCCGCTGTTTGGCAGCTAACGTTTCCAGGCGGGCGACGACACGGCCGTTGATGCTGTCCGGTGGGTAACGGCCATCGCCATCCAGTTCACCCGCTGCCATACCCGTTAACAATGCGATGCCCTCGTCAATGGCGCTGACAGCGTAAATGGCGAACTGCCCGGCGGCGACCGCGGCCACCACATCCTGGCGCAGCATCAGATGTTTAACGTTGGCGGTGGGAATGAGTACTCCTTGATTCCCGGTCAGGCCGCGCGCCTGGCAGAGATCAAAGAAGCCCTCGATCTTCTCATTCACGCCGCCGATAGCCTGCACTTGCCCACGCTGGTTCACCGAACCGGTAACGGCCAATCCCTGTTTGATGGGCGCATCGGCCAACGCCGACAGCAGCGCATATAGTTCCGCCGAGGAGGCGCTGTCCCCATCCACGCCGCCGTAGGACTGTTCAAAAACCAGGGAGGCGCTGAGGGAAAACGGCCGTTCCGCCGCATAGCGCGCCCCCAAAAAAGCGGACAAAATCAGCACCCCTTTGGAATGGAGCGGCCCGCCCATCTCCACCTGTCGCTCAATGTCAATGACCTCCCCCTTGCCCAGGCGCACCCGCGCCGTGATACGGCTGGGGCGGCCAAACGCCTGCCCACCCAGATCAATGACCGACAGCCCGTTAATCTGCCCCACCACCGCGCCATCGGTATCTACCAGCAATGTTTCGCGCAGGGTGTTTTCCAACAAGCGTTCGCGCACCCGGCCCGCCCGCTGCAATTGGGCGGCTAAGGCTTGCTCCACATCGGCGGCGGTAATGGGGTCACGGCCGTTTACACCCGCCCAATAATCCGCCTCCCGCAGCAAATCCGTCACCGTCTGCATATGGGTGGTCAGCTTTTCGGCGTCTTGCGCCAGCCGGGCGCTTTGTTCCAGAATACGCCCCACCGCCGCCCGGTCAAAGTTGCGCAGCCCTTCTTTATGCACCAGGTTGGCAATCAGCCGGGCATAGGCCAGATTGTTCTCCGGGCTGCGCGGCATCTCATCTTCAAAATCGGCCGCCACCTTAAACAGTTCGGTGAAGTCCGGGTCATAGGCGCACAACAGGTAATACAACAACCTTTCCCCAATCAACACCACCTTGACATGGAGGGGAATCGGCTCCGGTTCCA
>CAADGU010000098.1 GCA_900696625.1 uncultured Chloroflexota bacterium
CAGCAGCTGGGCAAAGCGGAAGTGTCTAGCAAGTTTGTGGGCGACTCTGTGATTGAAAAATTGAAGGAGCTAGACGAGGTGGCTTACATCCGGTACGTCACCGTCTATATGAATCTGGATGACCTGGAAGCCATACGTAAAGAGATAGACCGATTACGCACTACGAAGACGTAATTGAGTAATTGAGTAATTGAGTAATTACCCAATTACCTATTTACCCAATTACCTATTTACCCACCTACCCGAACCCACCAGACCGAATTCAGCAAGTCACGTTTGTTCAGTCTGTATACCCAAATCATAAACAGGAGATGGAAAAGATGTCAGATACGCAACATGCGCAAGTTCAGGCAGTCAAAGCGGCTGCGCCTAAAAATGGGAACAACGGCAAAAATGGCAAACACGAGTTGGGGGCGAACAGCATTTACTTTAAGGTGGCTGTGCCCGCCAGCATTGTCAAACGTGACGGCCGTATCGTCCCCTTTGACGATCAGCTCATCCACAATGCCCTGGAACGTTGTTTTGCCAGCCTGGGGCGGGAACCCAAAACTTCCATTGACGACATCACCCACCAGGTGGTGAACGTGGTCGCTGCCAAATTTGACCTGCCCACTGTGGAAGGGGTGCAGGATATTGTGGAGATGGTACTGCAAGCTGCCGGTGAATATGAAGCCGCCAAACATTACATCCTCTACCGCGCCGAACACGCTAAAATCCGCGCCAAACGTCCCGTCCCGGACGAAGTACGCGAAGCATTTGCCGCCTCTGACCAATACTTCCCCACCCAACTGCAAAAATTCCAATTTTATGACAAGTATTCGCGCTTCAATTACGAACTGGGCCGGCGCGAAACGTGGCTGGAGACGGTCAACCGGGCGGTGGATTATTTGCGGGAATTGTCGGATTACCGGCTGCCCGCCAACGTCTACGACCGCATCCGCCAGGGCATTCTGGAAATGAAAGTAATGCCCTCCATGCGGCTGCTGGCTATGGCCGGCCCGGCGGCCCGGCGTAACAACATCGCCATCTACAACTGCTCCTACATGCCCGTAGACAGCATTGATTCCTTTGTGGAGGCGCTCATTATTTCCATGAGCGGCTGTGGCGTGGGTTTTTCCGTGGAGCGGCAGTATGTGGAGCAGTTCCCGCGTATTGCCCGGCAATCTGGCAAACCGGCGCCGACCCATATGGTCAAAGACACCTCAGAGGGCTGGGCAGAGGCGCTGCGCACAGGTCTGATGACCTGGTTTAGCGGCGAAGATGTAAAGTTTGATTTTTCCGAGGTGCGGCCGGCGGGTATGCCGCTGCGGGTGAAAGGGGGGCGCGCTTCCGGCCCGGAACCGCTGCGGCAAATGCTGGAATTTGCGCGGGGACGGATTATTGCGCGGCAGGGAAGTTTTTTACGGCCGTTAGACGCCCATGACATGATGTGTGCGGTGGGGAATGCGGCCGTTTCCGGCGGCGTGCGCCGCACGGCCATGATCTCCCTCTTTGACTATGACGACCTGGAAATGCGCCACTGCAAGGATGGCGACTTCTGGCGCAACAACAGCCAGCGTTGGAACGCCAATAACAGCGCCGTCTGGCCCAGCCGCGAATTGAGCCAGGCAGAAATCACCCGTTTTGTGCTGGATATGGTGGAGTCGGGCCGGGGTGAACCGGGCATTTTTAACCGGCGCGCGGCCGTGGAAAACCGCCCGGCGCGGCGGCAGGCGGCTGAGTTTGGCACGAATCCATGCGGTGAAATTTTGCTTAGGCCGTACCAATTCTGCAACCTCACCAGCGCCATTGCCCGCGCCGACGACGACTACGAAAGCCTGCGGGATAAGGTGGAATTAGCGGCCATCATCGGCACCATTCAGTCTATGGCCACCTACTTCCCCGGCCTGCGCCGCGAATGGCAAAAGAACTGCGAAGAGGAACGGCTGTTGGGTGTAGACCTGAATGGGCAAATGGACAGCCTGACGGTACAGGAGCCGGATGTACAGTTGCGTTTGCGCGAAGTGGCCGTGGAAACCAACCGGGTTTATGCTGAATTGTTGGGCATCAAGCAATCGGCTTCGGTGACGTGCGTCAAACCATCGGGGAATTCTTCGCAGTTGGTGGATTCGTCGTCCGGGCTTCATGCGCGGTGGGCGCCCTATTACATCCGCAATGTGCGTGTGGGCGCGCATTCGCCGGTGTTCAAAGTGCTGCAAGACGCCGGCGCGCCCTTGGATCCGGAAAATGGGCAAACACGCGATGCGGCCATTACCTGGGTGGTGCATTTCCCGGTGAAGTCGCCGGCTACGGCCGTGACCCGCAACGACCGCACCGCCCTGGAACAATGTGAATTCTGGCTGCAAAACAAAATTCACTATACCGAACACAATCCCAGCGTCACCATCACCTACCAGCCCAACGAAGTGCTAGACATCATCCGTTGGGTGTGGGAACACCAGGACAAAATTGGCGGTATGGCCTTCCTGCCCGCCTTCGACGCCCAGTATGATCAGATGCCCTATGTGGAAATTGACCAGGAAGAATACGAACAGTTAGTGGCTAAATTCCCGGAGATAGATTTTTCCAAAATTTACCGGTATGAAGAAGAAGATTTGACCACCGCCGCCCAAGAACTGGCCTGCCTGGCCGGTAACTGTGATATATAGAAGGTTCATAGTAACGGCTTCAGCCGGAAACCGGCTGAAGCCGTTACTACATACCAGTCGCTTTTTTTTGCCCTGAAACAGCCAGAGATTTTGTAAGCTATCTGGCATAAAAAGTATGCAGTATCATCAGGTTGACACTTTCCATCAACTTAAAGATAATTGTTTATAAACTTCTTATATTCTGTGTGTGCCCTCATTTTGGAGTGTTCAAGCTAAATTAACAGCCAGAGATAGAGGTACGCTAATCCTATTTGAGTATGGCTTTCTTCACCGGTTTCCCAGGCACAAAGCACACATTGAGGAAGGATAATTCATAATTCATCCTTCATAATTCATAATTTTCAGAGGAGAAAGGGCATGAAAAATGCATCAGGGCATGATGACCAGGCAACAAGAAGTGTGGACGGCCGTACCCCATATGAACCACCTGCAATCATTTATAAAGGCAAAATCAATACACGCGCCGGTTCCCCCGTTTCTGTCCCAGACGGCAATACCAGCGTAGTAGATCCGGCGGATTTATTTGGCGACGATTAGTCATCTCTTTTTTGTTATCTTTGTTCCTTTATGTATGAAGAACCTGCCTGAAGGCAGGTTCTTTTTTATCAGGGCAGCACACCAGGGTTGGGAAAAGGCCATTCCCTGAAATCAATCAGACAATTGTCGCGATCAATCCAATAGGGGTATCGTTCCAGGCTGACGTTGGAGGTGGAAACAAGGTTGCAGCTGACAACACCGGGGAAAACCCCCGTGCCGTAGGCGATGGCATCCACCACCTGATCGTGGGAGTCGCGTAAAATCACTTCATCGCCGCTGTTTCCCAAACGCAAAAATGTATTAGGGTCACCCCAGGCCAGATCATCAATCATATCCGGTACCAGGGGATCGGTATCCAGAATTTCAAAGTCTGGGTTGAAGCCATATTCCGCGAAAAATGCGGTCGCGGCTGTGGCAATGACCAGGGTGTGTCCAGGCGCCAGGATGACGCCGGCCGGAAAACGGCGCACATCTTCAAAATCGGTCGGATGAACCGCATCACCCAGGCTGAAATTGCTGAGGTCAACAGGATGTCCGGTGGGGTTTACCAGTTCAATGAATTCTGCGTCATCTTGGGCGCCACGAGGATCATATAACACTTCGCTGATGAGTACATAACGAGCCGGAGGGATATAGTCACGCATGACAAGGGGCATGTGCAGCCGGTAGCCCCAATCGCCCCAAAACATTTCGGCCAGCAGGGCATAAGCGGCGTCTGATTGCACTTGCAGCGCCAGTTCACGGTTGCCTTTGCTGGAAAGTTCGGAGCCATTGAGACTGCCGACGTGAATGGCGCCACGGCCGTTGGCCCACACCAACACCATCTTGTTATGAATCCCCAAACCGGCGGGGTTGCCCGTTTTGCAAACCATATCCAGTGTTTCTACCAGGGCCAGGTTGTTGACATAAACACAGGTGGCGCTGTTGCTGATTGGGCTGGTGGCACTGTCAAAAAAGCTGTCCAGCAGCAACCGCACCACCGCGCCGCGCCGGGCAGCGGCGATATACGCTTCCAGCCGGGGATTGGGGTTATCCACCGGGTTAGAGAGCGAAGAACCCCAATACGGCCGTTCCTCCAACTGCTGCACCAATACCACATCCCCGGCCCCGGCCCGGTTCACCATGCCCAATAAAGCATCGTCGCGGCGCAGGCTGTTTTCCGGCGACTGCACCAGTTCAAAGGCAAAGGTACCGTGTACGGCCGTTGGCGCCACAAACCGCACCGGGTAACTAATGCCGCCGGTTACTGTCACCGGCACAAAACCGGGCGGCGGCGCGCCAATCAGGTGGGTACCGGTGATGTCTACGTGGGCGGTGGGGTCAAAATCGCGGTTGAAAATGGTTTGCACGTGGCTGACCACGCCGGGCGCGTCGGTGATCAGCACCACGCCGCGCCGTCCCCAGGTGCCATCACTTTTGTCATCGTCAGGCAGGCTGCGTGGGCTGAGGTTTTCACTGCTGATGACCACTCGTTCACCGTCAATCAAAATGAATTTGGCATGTAGATAGGTGTAGCGGTCATAAATGCGCTGGTTGCTTTCGTTAAACATGAACCAACAGTGCGCGCCCGCGTTGGCTAACCGTTGGCAAATATACCGCTCCTGGTCGGTGACGCCGCCGGCCGGTTCGGCTTCCATGAGGATGGTGACGGCGACGCCCCGCTGCCGCGCCGCCAGCAACGCCTCGGCAATGGCTACATTCTCAAAGGTCTGGGTTTCAATCTGGATGCTGGTTTGGGCGCGGGCAATCTGGTCAACGATGGCATGGTAGGCATTATCGGGGGCGATGGCAATGGTGAGCACGGCCGTTTCCGTTACCTGCGCCGTCCAGAAAAATTCGTCTAAATCCCAGCCGGGGAACATCACTTTACGGCCGTCGCTGACATCCGTATTCCCTTGCGCCCAATCGGCGGCGCTGTTGGTGTCCGGCAGCGGCAGCCCGGTTTGCTGGTCGCGGGCGCGGTAGAGAATCTGCCCATTGCTGCTAAAGCTGGTGTTGGGTGCATACGGCTGCACGGCCGGACCAACCCAGGCAGCGCCGCACTGCTCATTGGGATTACTTTCATACGCCAGGCAATCTATGAGTGCATTGGCCGCATCGCGCAGCATCACCTGGTCGCCGGTATTGGCCAGGCTGGGCCAGTTGCCGCCCAAATTGGGCACACCGGGCAGGGTATCGCTGCGTTCAAAATCTGGTGGAAAACCAAACTGGCGCTGGAAAGCGGCGCCATCCTTGGCCAACCAGATCGCCTGACCGGGAGCGAGGGTGGTGGTAAAGGGGATAACGGCCGTTGAACTCTCGCCATCATTTAACTGCCAGCCGGAAATATCCACCACCTGCTCGCTCACATTACGGATGCGCACCGCCTCATCCGCATCGCTCAACTCATAGCCATCGTACAACACGGCATCAATGAGTACGGTCGAGCTGCCGGCCGTCACCCTGGGCACAGCCAGCAGCGCCGCCAAAAGCAGCAAAGGTAAAATAACAGCGGTTGTTAACCCCAACAGTCGCCTGAACATGACACCCTCCGCCAGCGTTGCCGGTAAACGGTAATCGGTTATCGGTTATCTGAAACCCGGCATTGGGCATCGGATCACGGTTCACGGATTACAATTCACGGCCAACACACTACTCAGAATGTATAACAACTTACGGTTTCCGGTACAAGGCTGAATTATAACCCCATCTTCACTATTCTCAAGCATGGACTTCAGTAATTCGAAATATGGGGTTCTTTGGGAACTCAGGGAGTTGACAGGCCGTGATGCGTGACGAGTGATGCGTGACCAGAGAGACCACACGCATCACTCGTCACATGTCACGCCGAACCCCATGAAATCCTGTAGAGCCAAATATGGTTTCTGGAATAATCGAGGGGTAGAGATTCCTCGCTCCGAAGAGTTCGCTCGGAATGACACGGTCCTATTACCGACTGTTCGTAGCCGACGAAACATCGGCCCATCACCCTTTCACCCCATCACCCCTACACCTGCTCACCCCCTTATCTCCCCTTTTGCCAGAAAATTGCCAGACAATTACCCGTTCCGGCAAGGATACAATATGATATAAACAACCTATCAGCCGCCGGTTTGGGGGTTGGGTAATCGGGGGGGATGCCCTGGTTTCCTTGATAAAGATTCATCATTCATCCTTCATAATTCATAATTCATAATTCCGAAGGAGACGGTTTATGCGCAAAACCGACCAATTACACAGCGATCCCCACATTGACATTCCCTATGAGCAATTGTTGGTCATTGGGCAGGATGGCCCGACCGCCAACAATCTGAAAGGGGAAATGGTGGAGACACAGCAGCGGCTCAATTTACTGTTGGCTGCCAGCAATTTACTGGCCGAAGCGGAAAACCTGACGCGCGGCCTGCAAGACCTGGCGCACCTGATGGTCAGGCACATGGGCGCGTCCTTTTGCCACATTTTTTTGTTAGACCCGGAAAATGAGTATCTCACGGCCGTCGCCGTCTCCCCCCTGCCCGACGATCCCACCACCTTTCGCTGGCAGCCAGGGTTGGGCCGGCCAACGGCCGTGGCCGAGTGGCCGCGCCTGAACGAACTGCTCTATGAACACCCCTACAGCGTCATCAAAACGAGCAGCCAGACCGGGCGGGGCATCTTGCAGCGTTGGTCCCGCCAGCTAGAGCTGGAAACCGACATACAATCCATGCTCGTGGCGCCGCTGCGTTCAGGCCGCCGCACGCTGGGGTTGTTGGCGCTGGGCGAAATGCGCCCCTGGCAGAGCGCCCCCATTAACCAGAGCCAGATTGAACTCACCCTGACCATTGCCCGGCAAACGGCCGTCCTCATCGAACGCCTGCAAGCCCACGAAGAAAGCCAGCGGCGCAGCCATCTGCTGGCAACGCTGGACGAAACCTCGCGCCGCATCCTGGCGCAGCAAAACACCGCTCGCCTGCGCCAGGACGTGATCCGGCTGGCGGCGGAACTGGTCGGCTGCACGGCCAGCGGCCTCTTTTATACCGCCGGTAATGGGCTGACACTGGCCGATGTCTATGGCCTGCCGCCGGAATGGGTTGGCCGCCAGATCAGCCAGGCAGAGGGCATCATAGGGCACGCCGCCCGCACCGGCAGCACCCTCAGCACCAATGATTACCCGCACTGGCCGGAACAGGATGCGCTCTTTGCCGGGCTAAACCTGCAAACCGTCGTCGCCATTCCCCTCAAACAAGACCAGCAGGTCACGGCCGTACTCTTCATCGCCGATGCCGAACAAGCCCACCGCCTCTTTGCCAACGACATAGACATTCTGGAACGTTTTGCCCTGCAAGCCGCCATTGGCCTGGAAAAAGCACGCCTGCTCAACCAATCGGAACAGGCGCGGCAGCGGCTGCACCAGTTCTACCAGGCCAGCAACACCCTCGTCTCCTCGCGTGACCCTCGTCAGGTGTGGCAAGATATTGTCACCCAGGCTAAAGAAGTGACTGCCGCTGCCGGGGTGCGCATGTTCCTCATTGACCAGCACACCGGCCAGGTAACAGACCTGCTCATTTCCGAAGACGACCAGGTCAATGTCAAAAGCGTCATCCGCCCTAACGGTCTCTCCACAAAGGTAGTGCGCACCGGGCAGCCTCAAATTGTTGAGGATTACCAACAGGCGCGCGACCGGGCCAACCCCAGCTTTTTTGTGCGCGGCATTCAGGCCGCCGCCGGGCTGCCCGTCTCCATTGAAGGCGAGCGCATGGGCGTCATGTGGGTCTATTATGATTCACCCCGCACCTTTAGCGACAGTGAAATTGAAGCGATGCAGCTATTTGTAAACCAGGCAGCCATCGCCTATGAAAACGCGCGCAAAATGAACGAACTGGAGCATATGCGCCAGGCAGCCGAAATGCTGGCCCACGCCGACGGGCTGCCCGCCGTCCTCAACCAGATTGTGGAAAGCGCCTGCCAGGTGTTGCGCGCCGATTCGGCCGTCATTTGGTCTTATGATGAATCCCGCTTGGAATTTATACCGGAAGACTCGGTTGTTTATGGCATTCCCGAAGATGTCTGGCTGCGTTCGCGTAAACAAGGCCCCCGCCCCGGCGGCACCACCGACACGGTGCTGCAAATGGGCTGGCTGGGCATGCACAATGTGGACGATCTGGAAACATACCCCTTTATGGGCGATTCCACGCTGCTGCTGCTGCGCGGCGCCGGTGTGCGCAGCTTTCAGGGCATGGCCTTGTGTGTGGGTGAAGAAAAATTGGGCACGTTGTATGTGAACTATAACCGGCCCAAAACCTTTACCGCGCAAGAACAGGAAATTGCCCAGACGTTTGCCAATCATGCGGCGCTGGCGCTGCGCAATGCCCGTCTGCTGACGCAGTTGGGGCAGGCCAGAGAAACCACCGCCCTGATTGCCGATGCCACCACCCTGGCCGATCTGCCGGAAACGTTGGCAGCGGTGGCAGCCGGTATTTACCATGCCTGGCATTGTGACCTGGTGACGATTCATGTATATGACCAGGAGCGGGATTTGTTGATTCCGCCGCCAACGGTACACGGCGTACTGCACTATGAGGTGGAACCGGACATGCGGCCCAGCCGATTGGTGCGCACCTTGTTGGAACAAGGCCCAAAATTGATCGTGACGGAAGATACGTTAACTGATCCGTTATTTACCGAAAGCCACTTCCGGTTGGAGGAGGAGGTGGTTTCTTGTGTGGCAGTACGGCTGCAAATGAGCAGGCAAATGGTGGGCATGTTGTTTATTAATTACCGCCAGCCACACCATTTTACGGAAAATGAACTGCGGCACATTGAGCTTTCGGCCAATCAGGCGGCCATTGCCATTCACAATGCGCAGTTGTATGAGCGGAAACAACGGCGCACGGCGGCGCTGGAGGCGCTTTACCAGGCGGGGCAGGCGGTGACGGCATCGTTGAACCAGCAGCAAATTCTGGACCATATCGCCGAACAGTCGTGGCGGTTGGTGAGTTTCCCTGGACGGCGCATTGGCTATTGCAGCATCTGGCTGGTGGAAGAGGGGGTTCGGGCCAGGGTGGTTTCTGCTTACCCACGGGAGGAGCTGCAAAAGACACGTCAGGCGGTGGGGCCGTTTGTGGATTGGGCGGCGGGGGATCACGGCCGTACCGGGATCATGCACCGCGCCTACAAAACCCGGCAGCCGCAATTAGTACCCAACGTGGACGATGACCCCGACTATTTGCGTTCGCACAAAGAAACGCGCTCCGAACTGGTGATGCCCATTATCCTGGAAGAGGACGTGGTGGGCATTATCAACGTGGAACATTCGGAGTATGCCGCGTTTGACAAAGAGGATATTCGGGCATTGGAGGCCCTGGCGGCGCAGGCGGCCATTGCCATGAAAAATGCGCGGTTGTATGGCACGGCCGTGCGCCAGGCCCGGCTGCTGCATCTGGCGGCCCAGGTAGCCGGCCACGCCAACAGTACCCTGGATGAACAGAAGCTGCTCAAGAAAATCGTCCATGCCATTGCCACCGATTTTGGCTTTTATCATGTGGCCATTTTCCTGATGGATGAGAAGCGGGAGCATGTGGTGATGCGCGCCGCTTCTTCGGAAAATGGGCAGGTGATGGTGCGGGATGGCTACAAGCTCAAGGTAGGCGAACAGGGGTTAGTGGGGCAGGTGGCGCAAGACGGCCGTTACCAGATTGTCAACGACGTCAGCCAGAATAACCGTTATTTGCGCAACCCCTTACTGTTGCACACCCGTTCCGAAACCACCTTTCCCCTCATCGCCCGCGGCCAGGTAATCGGCGTACTGGATTTGCAGCACCGGGGGGCTGGCGGTCTGCAAGAAGACGAAATCAGCACACTGGAAATGATGACCAACCAGATTGCCAATGCCATTCACAATGCCCAGTTATACAGTCAGGCGGGGCAGCAAGCCGTGACCTTGCAGGCGTTGTATGACGCCGGGCAGGCGGTAGTGGAATCGCTTAATCTGGATGAGATTCTCACCAATCTGGTGGAGCAGGCGTGGAAGCTCACAGGCACACAGGGGCTTCAGGCAGAGTTTAGCTGCTTGTTATTGGAAAACGGCAGCTACCTGACCTTTGAGGCCGCCTACCCGCCGGAGACGCTGGCCGGGCTGCGCCAGCGCCCGGGCCGTATTGATTTGAGCCAGCCACAGCGATATGGCGTTACCGGCCGCGCCTTCAAAACGGGCGAGCCACAGTTAGTGACCAATGTACGGCAAGACCCCCATTATCTACCGTACAGCGAAGACACCACATCGGAACTGGCCGTACCGATCAAGATTGAGGGGTATATGGTGGGGGTGATCAATGTGGAACATTCACAGCCGGGGGCATTTGATGAACGAGACCAGGAAACGCTGGTGGCGCTGGCTACTCAGGCGGCTATTGCCATTCAAAATGCCAACACCTACCGCGAGGCGCAAATTTTGCAGGATGTGGCCTCTTCGCTGGCGGGCGCGGTTGATGAGCATGAGGTGATGGAACTGGTATTGGCTGCGGCGCTGAAATTGACCCGCGCCTCATCGGCCAGTTTTTTGTTTTGGGATGAGGCGAATGAGTGTTTTTCGCCGGCGTATACGGTGGATGAGCCGGGGCAGGCGTTACGGCCGTACCAGACAACGGCGCGCCGTCGCGGTTTTACGCGCAATGTGGTGCGCACCCGCCGCCCTGTCTTTATCTACGACGCGCTGTACGTGACCAACGCCAATCCGACCATTGTGCAAAAAGGACGGCGCTCACTTATTGGCATACCGGTCTTGAGCGAAGGCAATGTGATCGCGGTGATGCACATTTTTAACATCCTGCCTCGCCACTATTCGCGCAATCAGATTGCCTTGCTGGAAACGCTGGCAGCGCAGGCGGGGGTGGCCATTGCCAAAATGCGCCATCTGGAAGAGCTAAAAAAGACCAGAGGGCAGGTGGGCGCCTATACGGCGCTGGCCTGGATGGGCATGGCCAGCAATGCCTGGCGGCACAGCATTACGGCCGATGCAGTCAATATCCGCAATGCGGCCGATATGGTCAACGTGTCATTGGCTACGGCCGTAGACGATGACACACAGCGCCAAAAAATCAAAGACAAATTGAACCTGATCCACACCCTGTCTGAACGGGTGATGAGCCGCCCCATTACGCCGCCACTCTCGTCTGAGGAAGGCGCCGCCCGGCTGGTTATTAACGACTTGATCCGGGAGCGGATGGCCCAATTGTGGGAAGATGACAAATACGCCGTTTTGTCGCCACCCACGCTGCGGTTGGAAGCCAGCGCCAGCGTCCTGGTGTGGGCCAGCGCCGAATGGCTGCGGCTGGCGTTGGACCTGGTGGTTGACAATGCCATTGACGCCATGAAACATTCTTCCGTGCAGCGGCTGACCATTGAAACCGCGTTGAACCAGGATCAGGTGGAAATTGCCGTTCAAGATACCGGCCCTGGTATCCCCGAATCGCTGCTGCCGGAGTTGTTCAAAGGGTCGCTCAAACGGCCGCGCCGCGAAGGGCACTTAGGGCGCGGGCTGTTGATGGTGCAGGCCATTGTGCAAACTTACGGGGGCGATGTCTTCGCCCGCAATGCACCAGACC
>CAADGU010000099.1 GCA_900696625.1 uncultured Chloroflexota bacterium
CCGCCGCCCGCGCTCACCTGTGCCAGCCGCTCGTTAAGCTGTGTCACTAACTGCTGCATCGCTCCCTGATTCTGTTTGAACTCTTCACTGCGGGGGTTTATTTTGGATTGTTGCATGGTACCTGATAACAAAGAATCAACCTGCCTCCTCTTGTCTTATCCCTTTCGTAGTTCGCTGCCGACCTCTTCAATTATTTCAAGCATTTGCGCGAAGGTCCCCTCGCCACCAAGAATGTCCCAAAACTCGCTGCCCATCAACACTTCGGATTGCAAATCCATGACTCGCTTTGTAAACGGATGTTTGTATTCTGAACGGGAAATGAAAGGGTTGTACGGAAAAGCCAGATAGCCCTGTGGATTGTCTTGGTAGTACAAAGCCGCAAAAGTCAATATCTTCTGTTTGGTTTCCGCACAGATATCCAAATTAGGCACAGGTGTCTTTATTTCGGCAAAGAATGGCCCTTGAGGAAAATCTCCAATATACAAATCGGCAATAATCCTGACTTCAACGGGGGCGCTTTGGGGTATCGCAACGGCCGTATAAACCTCAGCAAGCTCTACTGCCTGATTCGGTTGTCGTTGACCAGAACGTAATTCTCTCACAATCCTGGAAATCGTATCCGTAGTTTCTTTGTCGAGTTGGCCGGCGATTTCATATTCCAGAGCTACCTGGGTGTAATGTTCTCTAGCGATACACCCGGCCAATTCAGGGTACAGTTGTTGACCCATTCTGGTGACAACCGATCGTTCTTGCTTAAAGGCAAGCAATCCCATTTCATCAAAGAATAACCGATGAAACGGGTAAGCCTGTTTGAGTTTTTGAACGTCATAACTTTTCAAGGATTTTTGGGCAAAGTTTTTGAATAAGTGATAAACAGTCCGGCGCGTCTCTTGATTCATCTACTTTTCCCCAATCTCGATGGTATACATTACCTATGATACTCTCACCTACAGTATTCGCACCTACAATGTTCGCCAGATAAAAATAGATTCGTAAAATTCACCAGCGCGCCGGCCGGTACGCCGATTAACGTGTCGCCGTAACACTGCTTCCTCTTCTAACCCGGACATGCAGGCAATTTCAGGGTAAAGGTCATGCCGGTCCCCGGCGACCACAATAATGGGGCTGCCGCCAGCCATCTGCTGCGAAACATTCCGAAAAACTTGCGCCATATCTTCTTGATACTGCCGTTTGGCTCTTTCGCTGGAACCGGAAGAGGCCGGGCCAATTTCCCGATGACTGTTATCGTTCAGGTTTAACAAGTGATAGGCGTAGGCGTGTTGATCATGGTAATCAATCAGTCCCACATAGGGCGGGCTGGTAATGATACCGTCGGCGTGGTGGATTTCAGCTACGCGGCTATCAGCATGGCAGATAGTGACATGCGCATCCGTGCGCACCTGCATAAACGCCTTAATACGATGAATGGTATCGGTTGTGTATCGTGCCAGAAACTTAAGCGCCTCTTCGGTGGGCTGGCAGGTGCGCGAATGTTTATAACACCAGTAAGGTTCGCGCTGGGGCCGTTTGGGAAAATCAAGATCAAAGTGGGTGGTTAAACGCGCCGACCGGGCGGAGCGCGTTAGGATGACCTTGAGTAAATCCTTGTATTGATAATCCCCTTGTTCAATAAGCTGGCGATAAGTTAACAGTTCATGGAGGGCTTGTGGCGCGTACCACTCCTGCAAATACACGCTGTCAACCTGGGGAATCTCAATATGATTCACCGGCTGTGCCCACAAACTAAGCTGTCCATTTGCCGGGCGATTGGCGTTTTGTGTTTTTTCCAGAACTTCTTTCGCTTCTAATTCCGCCTGCCGGACATCATAATCAGTTGTTTTCACTTTGCACAACAACACATTAAACGCAGAAATATCATAGCCGACAGAATGGATACCCAACTCATTGGCCTGCACCAGCGTTGTGCCTGATCCCACAAACGGGTCCAGGACAGTTTGGCCCGGTTCAAAGTATTTCCGCAAAAAGATTTCCACTAACTGCGGCACATATTTGCCCAGATAGGGATGGAGACCATGAACGTGCTTGGTGCGGTTTTTTTGGGGTAGTTGTTTTTCCGTCCAGTTCAGGTTCAACTGTGCCAGCAATGTAGTCTTGTCCACGTCTCTGGCATTCGTTGGCTGTTCACCGCCTGAATAGACAGGAACTCTTGTTTCTTCGTTTGTCAGCATGGCGGCCATTTCCTCACCGGTTTCAATTCGTCCCAACAAGTCGGCGGGATTATAGCAGGAATGGGGCAAAACGGCCGTACCTCCCGCCTACCAATCGTATGCCGGCCACGCCCCTCCCGTCGGGCAGTTGAGGCCGAAGTGATCTACACTGTTTCATAGCTCAATTCGTCTATTTAACTGCGGCTGTGGATGCCCTACTACTGGCATCCCAAATGCAGGAGGGATGTAAAATGAAAACGGTAGCCCATTTCGCCCATTTAACACTTTTTGCACTTTTAATCCTGGCGCTCGCCGCTTGTGACGCCAACCGCCAGCCACAAACCGTTGTCCAGGTCATCGAAGTCACGGCCACGCCATCCCCCGCGCCAACCCATACGCCTCTCCCCACCGCCCTACCCGACCATCTCGCCGTTACCCTGCCGGACAATCTGGACACTTTCCACCCCGGCGATCCGCTCGTCCTCCACTTCAACCAGCCCATGGACACCGGCCTGGCCCGGCCGCTGATCTTCTCGCCCACGCTGCGCGGCACGGCCGTGTGGAGCGACGACGCCACTACCCTCACCTTCACCCCGGACGACGGTTTCAGTTCCAACCGCAGCTACACCTTCACCCTGCCCCCTGATCTGCGCAGCGCCAGCGGCCTGGCCTTCGCCGAGACCTCGCGCTGGCAGATGAAAACCCTGTCCGCCCCCTTTGTCGCCGGGCGCACCCCGGCCCGGACAACAACAACCGACCGGCTGCCCACCATTACCCTGCGCTTCAACCAGCCGATGAATGCCGATAGCGTGACCGCCGCGCTGCAAATCGAGCCGCCGTTGGCCTATGACCTGGCCGTCACCACCAACACCCTCACTCTCAGCCTGACGCAGCCCCTGGCCTTTGGCGAATCCTACCAGTTCACCCTGGACAAAACGGCCGTCAATCAAGACGGCACCTCCCTGGCACGGCCGTACACCTGGCCCCTCTACCTGGCCGACCCGCTGGCATCCGTCACCGGCCCTTCCACCCGCGACCCCGAAGCGCCCCTCGCCATCCAGTTCAACTACCCCATGGATGCCGCCAGCGTCAGCCGCGCATTGGAAATCAAACCGGCGGTACAGGGCAAGATGGCCTGGAACAGCGAAGGCGATACACTGACACTGACGCCTGACGGCCGTTTGCGCGCCAACACCACCTACACCGTCAACTTCACTGCCCCCCTCTTCCTGCAAGATGGCAGCGAACTGCCGCCATTGGCCGCCGCTGCGCTGACCACGCCGCCGCCCATCCTCAGCTTTGCTCCCAGCGGGCACAGCGTCAGCCCGGCAGCGCTGGTGCAAATTCGCTTTGACCGGCCCATGGACCAGGCCGCCACCGAAGCCGCTTTTGCCATCGAACCGGCCATTGCGGGCACATTTGAATGGCGGGAAACCACGCTCGTTTTTCACCCGGCCGATGGCTTGCTGGCTGAAAACGTCAGCTACACGGTAACATTGGCCGACACGGCCGTATCCGCCGGCGGCGAACCCATTTTAGATACGCCGCAAAGTTGGAACTTTGGCACCGGCCGCTTCCAGGAAGTGGCCAACTTTGGTTATGGCCCCAATGCCCAGGTGCTGGACGTACACGGCCGTCGTGCCATCCAATACCAGATCGTCAGCCGCGGCGATCAACAAACCATCGGCTTTGAGCTGTACCAGTTGAACCTGGAACAGTTCCTCGACCGTTACGCTTCCAACTTCAAAGATTGGCAGCCCTGGCGCGATGAAAACAAAACCACGATTGACCTGACCGGCTTCCCCCTCCTGCAAAGCTGGCAAGAAGAAACCAGCCCCTCCCCCAACGAGTGGGCCAACATCCAGGAAGTGATCATCCCCGCCGATGTGCCACCCGGTCTCTACGTCCTCAACCTCACCGTCGGCCGTCTGAATGACCAGCTCATCCTGGTTCTCACCGAAAACACAGTGGCCGTCAAAGAAGCCAACGGGCAAATTGTGGCCTGGGTGACGGACATCAACGGCGATCCCACACCCGGCATCGAAGTCGGCATTTACGCCCGCACTGGCGACCTGCTCAGCAGCGGCGCCGCCGACGAGGATGGCGTCTACCGTACCCAACTGCCCGCCTTTGCCGAGGGTGGCCCACCGGCCATCGAACCGCTCATCGTCGTCGCCCGCAGCGGCGATGACATCACCGTCAGCGGCCTCTCCACGGAGTGGCAAAGTGGCTACGGCTCGCGGCGGCAGTGGTGGGACACGCCGGTGTCCATCACTCAATCGGCCGCCTTCATCACCACCGATCGCCCTATTTACAAACCGGGGCACGCCGTCCAGTTCAAGGCCATTGTGCGTCTGGACGATGACGCCACATTGACCGTACCGCCCGCCGGGACGCCGGTGACAGTTCGGATTCGAGACGGCCGTAATAACGTCGTGCAAACCTTTGAACTACTGACCAACAACTTCGGCACGGTGAACGGCACATTCCAACTGGCCGATGGCGCTATGTTGGGCAACTACCACGTGGAAGTCGTTGCCGCCGGTACCAGCCACCGCCAGCTTTTCAAAGTGGAAGATTACCGCAAACCGGACTACGAAGTGACCATTACCACCGACGCCGACAAGTATCTGTTGGGCGACACCATCGAAGTGACCGTAGACAGCGCCTACTACTTTGGTGAACCGGTGGCCAACGCCAGCATCACCATCCGCCGCTTCACCCAGAGCAGCGATTGGTACGGCAGCGGATGGTACGAAGATTACAGCACGATCGATCGGGTCATCACCGGGCAGACTGACGCCAACGGCCGTTTCACCACTACCATCCGCATCCCCCGCGACGCCAACGTGGACTATAACTACAATTACTACTACTGGGCCTGGGGCAGCAACCTGCACCAATATAACTGGGGCATTGAAGCCACCGTAGACGATGGCAGCCACCAGACCGTCAGCGGTTTTGCCGTTGTCACCATCTACGACACTTTGGAAATCATCAACGCCAACTTTGGCGGCTATGTGCAGCGGCCCGGCCAACCCTTTATCGTCAGCGCCGACGTGCAGACCATCTTCGGCGAGGCCGTGGCCAACCGGGCATTAACGCTGGAATTGGCGCGCTACCAGAGCAGTACAGGCGGTTACAATAATGTGCGCCAGAGCGCCAGTCTGACCACCAATGCCCAGGGGCACACTTCTACCCAGTTCACCATTACCGAACCGGGACACTACCAGATACGGCTCAAAGGTACAGACGCCCGCGGCCAGACCATCCAATACACCAGTTACATTTATGCCTTTAGCGACATCTATAGCAACTGGTACGGCCGTGACGACAGCGACCTGCGCCTGGACACCGACAAAACCAGCTACGCCCCCGGCGAAACGGCCCAACTCATCATCGAGTCCACCGTCAGCGGCCCGGCGCTGCTGACCTGGGAACGGGGCAGCACTCACCGCGAACAGTTGATCAACCTGACCGCGCCGCTGACGCTGGTGGACCTGCTCATTGCAGAGACGGATGTGCCCAACATTTACGTGGCCGTCAACGTCTGGCAGCCATTGGACACAACGTTGCAGGAGTACACCAGCACCAGTCAGCCCGACGGCCGTTTGCTCACCACTTACCATAACATCAGCGTCCCGGCCACAACCAGGCGGCTCAACGTCACCATCACCCCGGACAGAGAGCAGTACGCTCCCCGCGAAGAAGCCACGTTCACCGTGCGTGTCACCAATTACCAGGGTGAACCCGTCTCCGCCGAGGTCTCATTGGCGCTGGTGGATGAAGCTATCTTCGCCCTCAGCCCAGAACTCTCTGGCCCGATGTACGACGCTTTCTATTACCAACGCAGCCGGTTGGTGAACACTTACAACTCGCTGCGGCCAACGCGGGAGTTGTGGGGCGGCGGCATGGGTGGCGGCGGTGGTGATGGCGGTTTTCCCGGCGGCCCCCGCGCCGACTTCCCGGATACGGCCGCCTGGTTCCCGGTGCTTTACACGGATTTCAACGGCGAGGTGAAAGTGACCATCACCTTACCGGACAGTCTGACCACCTGGCGCATGACAGCTAAAGCGACCACGGCCGATACCCAAGTGGGCGAAGCGACAGCCAAGGTCATTACCTGGCAGCCCATCATCGCCCGGCCACTGCTGCCACGTGTGTTGACAGCAGGTGACACGGCCGTACTCTCCGCCATTATTCACAATTACAGCGAAGAAGCACAAACGGTGGTGGTGAATTTAGAGAGTGGCGATTTGAGATTGGAGATTGGGGATTTGCCGACGCAAACCATCACAATTGCTCCGGGTGGGGTGCAGATTGTGGGCTGGCCAGTAACGGCCGTAGAAGCAGGCGAGGTGGAACTATTGGTCACGGCAAGACCGGAAGATACAGTTCTCACCGGCGACGCCATTCAACTGCCGCTGACCATCCAGCCGTTGGCGGTGCCGGATGTGACCACCCAAATCGGCCAGTTCAGCACCCGCCTGCAAACAACGGTGGACATCCCCGCCGACGCCCTGCCCATGAGCGTGGTCGAAATTCAACTCAGCCGCTCCATTGCCGGCACGCTGCTGGAAGGGCTGGAATATCTAATCGGCTACCCCTACGGCTGCGTGGAGCAAACGATGAGCCGGGCGCTGCCCAACGCGGTGGTGGGCCGGGCGCTCAACCAGTTGGGCGTGACCAACCCGACGTTGCAGGCGGAACTGCCCGCTTACATCAACGCCAGTGTGCAGCGGCTCTATGGCTTCCAGCACAACGACGGCGGCTGGGGCTGGTGGTTTGACGACGCCACGCACGATTACCAGACTGCCTGGGTCATCTTTGGCCTGGCGCAGGTGGCCGACGCGGGCTACGAAGTAGACCCTGGCGTGATTGAACGCGGCGCAGCCTGGCTGAATGACAATCTGCAAAGCATGGACGCCCGCACCCGTGCCTTTGCCCTCTACGCCCTGGCCGAAGCCGGGCAGCCCAACAAAGAGGCGACGCTGGCGCTGGCGGATAACCTGGATGCGCTGCAAGGGGATGTGTTCAGCCTGGCCGGATTGGCGCTGGCGCTGGATGCGGTGGGCGAACGGCCGTTGGCGCGGCAAATGGTAGATGGATTGGCGGAAACGGCCACTTCGACTGCGCTCAGTGCAGGCGTGAACACCAACAGCCTCATCCACTGGACAGGCAACGACCACGATGGCTATTACAACCAGAAAACAATGGCTTCCGATGTGCGCAGCACGGCGCTGGCGCTGAGCGCCTTTGTCCAGATTCGTCCCGGACACGAATTGGAAGGCGGCATGGTGCGCTGGCTGATGGGGCAGCGCAGCAGCCAGGGCTGGGGCAGCACCAACGAAACGTCATTTGCCATCCTGGGCCTCACCGACCATTTGCTGGCTTCGGCCTTCAACGAGGCGGCAGCCAGCACCAATTACACGGTTTCGGTGAACGGCACGGCCGTTGCTTCTGGCGCGTTGGGCCAGGGCGCACCCGCGCAAATGGTGACAATTCCCCGCGAGCAGTTGGCCGACGGCGAGAATGTGATTGTGATGACGCACGATGGCGGACGGCCGTTGTACTACACCATCAACAGCCGCGTCTACATTCCGCAGGCGGAAATCGAGGCAGCCGGGGTCGTCACGGTTGCCCGCGCCTACCTTGACCCGGCCACCAACAAACCATTGGAAAACATCGTTGCCGGGCAGTTGGTCAAGGTGCAGCTCACGGTGAATTTGCCCGAAAATGGCAGCTACCTGATCATCGAGGACAAACTGCCGGGTGGCCTGGAAGCGTTAAACGAAGGGCTAAACACCACCAGCCGCATCGCCGACGAGTATTGGGAATACCAGACAGAGGAATGGGGCTGGCAAAGCCTGGGTTACAACTACAAAGAAATCTTTGGCGACCGGGTGAGCTTCTTTGTCACCGAGATGAGCAAAGGGCAGCGTACCTTCACCTACTATGCCCGCGCCACCCTGCCCGGCACGTTCACCGCCCTGCCCACCGAAGTCAGCGGCATGTACACCCCGCTGCTCTGGGGCCGCTCCGCCAGCGCGCAGTTGACAATCAGCGTCGGAGAGTAACGCTCATGGTGGCAGGCACACACAACGTGCCTGCCACCTTAATGGTCTTGCCCCTTTGCTCTCAGGCAAATACTTCTGTGCAGGCAACTTCAAAGCCGGACAAATAGTGGGTATGCACACGCTCCTCATCCTGCAAAACAACAGGTGTGTTCATTGTATAAGCGGCAGGTGGGGGCGTCAACGGCCGTGATCAACCGGCTTGACCACCGCACCTCTC
>CAADGU010000100.1 GCA_900696625.1 uncultured Chloroflexota bacterium
AGGTGAATTCTATCACCGAGGTACGCCTTAAAATCCCGTAACCCACCTGCCAAGCCAACCTGTATGAGCTCTTGCTCTTTTATAGGATTGATTTTCATAACCAGGTCATCATCCAGATATATTAACCCACGATCATAAGCGCGATGATACGTTGGGGAGAGACAAAGCCCATTGGCAATGTCATCATTACTTCCCTCAACACCCACAGGCAAGATGTGGGCCGCATCAATTAAACGTAACTGGATTCGCGTTACAGCACACCGTTGTTCATAGGCAGCTAAAACTTTGCGTCGAAAACTCGTATCACGCGATAGGCGAGACATCGTTTGCACCACACGTTGCCGCTCGGCCGGTAATTGCTCCATTTCATCAAGTGTTATTTCCTCAAGCGCAACCACACGAGAGAGTATTTTGACGGTTGCTGCGTCAACGCCCTGATCATGCAACAATCTGGAATTGAGAACATAGGCCAAAAACTGGTCCGGTCGAAAGCCAACAGCGATTTCGTCATTACCTTTGGTAACAAAAGAAAACCCATCCTGGAGTGCCCGGTGTAGGGTTGTGATTGGAATTTGAATCGAAGGTGAACGTGTGGAAAATGTTTGATGTTTGTTCAAGTCAAAACCCGCAAAACATTGTAGGTTAGGCTCATAACCAATCATTATGGTTGGCCCCGATGGGTTAAGCGTCAGAGGAGGCTTGATACCGGTCAGTTGAATACGATATTCATCTTTAGGACGAGCTACGCCACCGCCGTGAGTTAATGTCCAGACATATACCCACATTTCAAACATGTTCTGCCCTGCTTGCACAACAAAGCGGCGTGGATTCTGACGAGAGTGGGAAATTAGCACACCGGATGCATTACTTTCAGCAAGAGCATCGGTTATAGACTTGAGTAAAAGTGACGTTGATAACTGGGGCATGGGGACGATCAATCAAAGAGGGTGGGTTGTTTAGGGCGTGTTTTTGAGGGTTGCCTGACGCTTTCATCACCATTTAATTTCCCGACGGCATTTGTGTTGGACAGATCGGGACGTTTTTGCCCGCCGTCAACAGATAAGGCGTCATAATCTTCCGTGCCTGAACCATTCCAGAGTACAGATGGGCTGTAAATCTTGTAATGATCTGACTCGTTTCCTTCATTCTCTGCTGCAAAGCTGACAAAGCGCCCTTTAGCTCCTTCAATATATTCTGGCACGGTTTCACAGCATATCCAGCTGCGTTCCAGCAATTCGCAAACTTCGCCGGTAACACAACTCCCCCCGAAGGGGTCAAATACTGTATCTCCTGCATCTGTCAACATTCTCACAAATAGTTCAGGTAAACGGGACGGAAAACGAGCAGGGTGAGGTTTAATATCGTGTTCTTTGCAATATCGTAGATAGTAAGAATTGCTTTCTGTGTTGGGTATTGCTAACAAATTGGGGGGGATAGCGCCGCCATTATCTCTCTGGAACTTGTCGCTAATATCGTGCCCGCTGGGACGAAGTTTGGCCTGGTAGCCGTTTTCGATCAGGTCTAACATCGAGTCGCTATATGGCACTAACACGCGGCGGTTGCTGGCTTTGGGCCAGGGCGTCTTGGACAACCAGAAAACACAATTGACGGCATCTTTTACGCGAATGCGACGCACATTTACCCACTCGGCTGGCGTAGGAAGCTTTGATGGGTTCCACCAATAAAATTCTTGGGCTAAATGGAACTGCACTTGGCGACAGAGCATGATGAGCAGCTCGAAGTGATATAAACTGCGTGTTGGTTGTCCTGGTTTCCATGTGCCGCCTATATCTATCACTAATGACCCGGTTGGCTTGAGAACACGATAAAATTCGTGGGCAAACTCCTTGAACCAGGCCACATATTTGTCCTCTTCGACATTCCCATAATCTTTTTTACGTAGCAGCGCAAAAGGGGGGCTGGTGAAGATGAGATCAATAGAGTTATCTTCTATTGAACTGCGCATGTATTCAAGGGCGTCCTGGTGGACGATACGGCCGTGACGTGTAATAAAATCTTCCATAAGTCGTTTATGCTCAAAAAGCTGTTTGGCAAAACATTTGTGCTATGAGGGTGTGCCAAAGTATATAGTAATTCCGGGTCAATCTCAACATTCACCAACGAAAAGCACAATCTTACCTCTCATAGTCAGGGTACAGCTCGGTCATACAATCCGGGCAGATGCCGTGGCTGAGAATGGCCTCGGAATGGTCGCGGATGTAGGCTTCTACGGTGTGCCAGTAACCGTCATCATCCCGTATTTTTTTGCAGTTGGCGCAAATGGGCAGCAGACCGCTCAGGGTTTTTATATTGTGTAACGCTTGCTGGAGTTCCTCATTTTGCGCCTGCAACTCCTGGTTTTTCTGCGCCAGTTCTTTCTGCAATTTACCAATGGTAAGATGGGTGTGGACGCGGGCCAGCGTCTCTTCTGTCTGGAATGGCTTGGTGATGTAATCTACGCCGCCCACCGCAAAGGCGCGCACGATGTCCATTTGTTCATGCAGGGCGCTGATAAAAATGACGGGGGTGTGGCGTGTGGTTTCATCAGCCTTTAACTGCTGGCACACCTGGTAGCCGTCTAATTCCGGCATGAGGATATCTAGCAGAATGAGGTCTGGTGGGGCAATTTGGGCGGCGGTGAGAGCCATACGGCCGTTGGATACCGGCCGCACTTTGTATCCCCGTTCCACCAACATCCGCACCAACAGCCGCAAATTCTCCCGCACATCATCTACCACCAGAATTTCCGACCCGGCATGGGTGGCGCGCGTGATGTCGTTATGATCGTTCATCTCGTTTCTCGTGTCGGCCAGGCAATCGTTTGATCGTGCAAATCATTGGTTAACTGCTTACGGGTCTCTTCCCAGAGTCAACTATAAGATTATAAGAGATGTCAGGGGAATGTAAAAATGATGCACGTGGCACGGCCGTGCCATATAATCCGTAATCCGTAATCGGTAAACCGATAACCGATTACCGCCCTTAGGAGATTTACGTGCTGATTGCCTTACTCAAAACGATGCGGCCGCGCCAATGGCCCAAAAATGGCTTTGTTTTTGTAGCCCTTTTTTTTGATGAGAAGTTATTGACCCCACTTTATTTGGGGCGCACCATTGCTGCCTTTATCCTGTTATGTTTTATGTCAAGTGCTGTGTATCTGATGAATGACCTGAGCGACATTGAAAGTGACCGGCAGCACCCGACCAAACGGCTACGGCCGTTGCCCGCCGGCCAACTCAGCCCGACCATTGCCGCCCTCGCCGCTGTCATTTTTGCCGGAGGCAGCCTCATCGCCGGCTATGTCCTTTCGCCGTTGTTTGCCCTCATTTTGCTCATTTACCTGCTGAGCCAGATCGCCTACACCTACTGGCTGAAAAACGTGGTGTTGTTTGATGTGATGATCGTCGCCCTCGGTTTTGTGCTGCGCATTGCCTCTGGCGTCGCCGTCATTGAAGTGGAGCGATTTTCCCCCTGGCTCTACCTGTTTGGCGGCTTTCTGGCGCTCTTTCTGGTATTGGGCAAACGGCGGCATGAACTGGTGCTGCTGGGCGAAGATGCCGAAAAACACCGCAAAATTCTGCAAGAATACAATCTAGACCTCATTGACCGCATGTTGGGATTGGTCACCACCAGCGTCCTGGTCTTTTACAGCCTGTATACCTTCCTGGCCGAAGGGCTGCCCGCCAACCATACCATGATGCTCACCATTCCTTTTCTGATGTATGGCATTTTCCGTTACCTTTACCTGATCCACGTGCGCCACGAAGGCGGTGCGCCGGAAGATATTGCTCTGCGCGACCGGCCGTTGCAAGTGACAATTGCCTTATTTGCGCTCACGGTGTTTGTTGTGATTTATATATTTTGAGATTGGGAGATTATGAGATTGAGAGATTAGCTGTGCTCCCAATCTCCCAATCTCCCAATCTCCCAATCTCTTCTTATGTTTTCCGCTTCTGCCCCCGGCAAAATCATCCTCTTTGGCGAACATGCTGTGGTCTACGGCCGTCCCGCCATCGCCGTCCCCCTCACCCAACTGCGGGCTACGGCCGTTGTCACCCCTTCCAGCCGCCCTGGTATCCGCCTCATCGCCCCTGACCTGGGCCAGGATGTGATGTTGACTGACGCCCCGCCGGATGATCCCATTGCCGCCGTGATCCGGCAGGTGCAAACGGCCGTTACCCTACCCACCTTGCCCCACATGACCATCACCGTTAGCAGCCAGATTCCCATTGCCAGCGGCCTGGGCAGCGGCGCAGCCATCACTGCCGCCGTTGTGCGTGCCCTGGCGGAATTCCTGGGGCTGGCCCATCTGGCCACGCCCGCCTGGGTTTCGGCGCTGACCTATGAAGTGGAAAAAATTCATCACGGCACACCCAGCGGCATAGACAACACCGTTGTCGCCTACGAAATGCCCGTCTACTTTGTGCGCCAACAGCCGCAAAACCACATCGAACCCTTTACCGTCGCCCGCCCGCTGCATTTGCTGGTGGCCGATACCGGCGTGCGCAGCAGTACCAAAATCGCCGTGGGTGACGTGCGCCGCCAGTGGCAGGAACACCCGGCAAAATTCGAGGCACTGTTTGACGGCTGCGGCCGTATTGCCCAGGCCGCCCGCGCCGCCATTGAAACAGGCGATGTGGCCGCCCTGGGGCCGCTCATGCAGGAAAACCATGCCCTGCTGCAAGAGATGACTGTTTCCTCGCCGGAACTAGACCGGCTGGTGACGGCCGCCATTGCGGCCGGCGCCTTGGGCGCTAAACTCAGCGGCGCCGGCCGGGGCGGGAATATGATCGCCCTGGTAACGCCGGCAACGGCAACGGCCGTACACAACGCCCTCCTCACCGCCGGCGCCAAAAGCGTATTGGCTACCACCCTGGCATGACCTGTATGGTGGGCTTGTGATACAATCTGCGCGTAATTGAGTAATTAAGTAATTGGGTAATTGAGTAATTACCCAATTACCCAGTTACCCAGTTACATCTGGAGTAAAAATGACTATACAACACGACAATTACGGAATGATAGATATTTCCTCAACGGCCGTGTCTACCATCGCCAACCAGGCCATCAACCAATGTTATGGAGTGGTGGGCATGGCCGAAAAGAATGTGGCTTCTGGTATCGCCAAACTACTGAGCCGCGATAATCGCCGGGGGATTGATGTGACCCTGCGTGATGGCGGTATCGTCATTGATGTGTATGTCATTGTGGAATATGGCGTGCGTATTAAAACCGTCGCCGAGAGCATCCAACACACCGTCAAATTTCATCTGGAAAAAGCCCTCAGCCTGCCTGTGCATGAGGTGAATGTGTATGTGCAGGGACTGCGTTTGAGTAGAGAGGAACAGTAATCGGTAATCGGTGAACGGCAATCGGTCTGATTCACCGATTACTGATTACCGTTTACCGATAACCCAAAGCTAATTATCATGCCGACCGCTTTGAGAACTGGCCCCTATCGCATCTACTTCTATTCGTATGACTGTGGTGAACCACGTCATATGCATGTAGATCGGGAAAAGTGGAGCGCTAAATTCTGGCTTGATCCTGATGTGGCCTTAGGAGAGAATCGTGGTTATAACCGCAAGGAGCTGCGGGATATTGAGCGCATTTTGCGTGACAATCTGGAGAACCTGAGAAATGAATGGGATGCCTTCTGCACTGGTTTCACTGGCTAGAATTGTGAACGTGATGGTTAGTGATGATTCCTTATCTGTTGATCTTGAAGACGGCCGTACCGTAACCGTGCCCATCGGATGGTATCCCCGTCTGGCCTATGCCACGCCCGCCGAACGTGCTTATTTTGAAATTAGCGGTGCTGGCTATGGCATCCACTGGCCTGATCTTGACGAGGATATTGGGGTGGAAGGTCTATTGATCGGCAAAAAATCAACCGAAAACCCTGCTTCATTTGCCCGTTGGTTGCAACAACGTAATAAGAACTGATAACCGATTATCATTTTGAAGAGAGAGGAAGAAAACCTACGTGACCCAACCCACAACGGCCGAGATGACGGCCGTGCCCGAAAAATGGCTGCATTGTAACGGCCAACAATACAAAAAAATGGCGCGCGCCGGTCTCATCTGGCTGGAACAAAATCACCAATACGTCAATTCGCTCAACGTCTTTCCCGTGCCCGACGGCGACACGGGCACCAACATGCTCCTGACCATGCGCTCCGCTTACGGCCGTGTCCAGGACAGAGAGGACACCCACGCGGGCAAAATGGCCGACACCCTGGCCCAAGGGGCGCTCATGGGTGCGCGCGGCAACTCCGGCGTCATCCTCAGCCAGATATGGCGTGGCCTGGCGCGCGGCCTGAAAGATAAAGAAACGTTTGACGCCCAAGACCTGGCGGCTGCCCTGCAAACAGCCGCCGACACCGCTTACGGCGGCGTCATGCGCCCGGTGGAAGGCACCATCCTCACCGTCATCCGCGAAGGGGCCACCGAAGCGGCCGACGCCGTCACCAAAAGCCTCGACCTGCGCTTTGTGTTGGAACGTACCCTGGGGCGCTGCAAACAGGCGCTGGAACGCACGCCCGACCTGCTGCCCATCCTTAAACAAGCCGGCGTGGTGGATTCTGGCGGGCAAGGGCTGGTGTATGTGTTGGAAGGGATGCTGCGTTATGTCAACGGACAGATGGGTAGCCTGGATGAAGCGGCAAGAGCCGTAGCCCCTGCACCGCATACCATCACCGCCCAAGAACTGGCAATGCCCGAAAGCGGCCATCTGGAAAACCCCTACGATGTGCAGTTCATCCTCATGGGTCAAAATCTCAACGTGGCCGAAGTGCGCGCCCGCATAGACGCTATGGGCGACTCCACCGTCGTCGTCGGCGACGAAACCACCATCAAAGTCCACATTCACGTTAAAGACCCTGGCGAACCCATCTCCTACGGCATCAGCCTGGGCCACATCACCGACGTGGTGGTGGAAAATATGCAGATGCAGATGGAAGAAATTGTGCATGGCGGGCAGATGGCCGACGCCCCCGCGCCCACCATTGAGCCAGGTCAAATTGGCGTGGTGGCCGTGGCCGCAGGTAGCGGGCTGGCAAACATATTCCGCAGCCTGGGAGCGGCCTTTGTGGTCAATGGCGGCCAGACCAATAACCCCAGCACGGAAGAGATTTTCCAGGCGATTCAAGAAGTGCCCACGGACAAAATCATCATCCTGCCCAACAATAAAAACATCATCCTGGCGGCCGAAGCCGCACGGGATTTAAGCCCGAAGGAAGTGGCGGTAGCGCCCACCCTGACTGCGCCTCAGGGTTTCAGCGCCATGCTGGCCTATGACCCCGACGGCGATTTGCAGGCCACGGCCGTGGCCATGACCGCCAGCGCCCGTGAAGTGGCTACCGGCGAAATCACCCGCGCCACCCGTTCCGTGAATCTGGATGGGATTGAGGTGAAGGATGGGCAGATGATTGGGTTGGTGAACGGCCGTCTATGCGCCTCTGGCCCGGACATCACCCAACTGCTCCAGGACGTGCTGCAAAAAATGGAACTGGATGACCGCGAGTTGCTCTCCCTCTACTACGGCGCGGACGTAACCGCCGCTGACGCCGCCGTCATCGCCGCCCAAATCGAAGAGGGCTACCCGGACATCGAAGTGGAAATCCTCCCCGGCGGCCAGCCGCATTATTACTATATTTTAGGAGCAGAATAAATGTAATTGGGTAATTGGGTAAGTGTGTAATTACCCAACCACTCAATTACTCAATTACCCAATTACCCAATTACCCATGATCAGAATCGTCACCGACAGCGCCATGGACGTCCCCCCGGACATTGTTGAAAAGTACGGCCTTACCGTTATTCCAGTTTATGTCAACATTGGCGAAAAAGGATACCTGGAAGGGGTAGAGCTTTCCCGGCAGGAGTTTTACGACAACCTGGAAAAGTACGAACCATACCCCACTACCGCCGCCCCTTCGCCGGGCACGTTTGCCGAGGTATATGAACGGCTGACGCAAGAAGGAGCCACCCAAATCCTCTCCATTCATCTGGCGGCTGCCCTGAGCGCCACGTATGACAATGCCCGCATCGGCGCGGAAGCGGCCGAAAATAGCTGCCCTGTGCATGTGTTTGACTCGCAGCAAATCACGTTGGGGGGCGGGTTGTTGGTGATGACGGCCGTCGCCGCCCTCGCCGCCGGAAAATCCTTGCCCGATATCATCCAAACCCTGAACGAGCGTGTCCCCCGCACCCGCGTCTTTGGCATGATTGACACCATGGAATCGCTGCGGCGCGGCGGCCGTGTCAGTTGGGCACAGTTTGGCATCGGCACCCTGCTGCAAATCAAGCCGGTGATGATGATCAGCGCCGGTGAAATCAAGGTCATCGCCAAAGTGCGCACCCGCAAAAAAGCGCTGCCGGAAATGCTGCGGCTGGTGGAGGAGTTTGGCCCGTTTGAGCGCATTGCCATCTTGCACGTGCGCGCCCCGGAAGCGGCCGTGGAGTTACAACAGCAGTCCGCCCACCTCTTCCCGGCCGGCGAACCACCCCTCATCGCCGAAGTCACCCCGGCCATTGGTACACACCTCGGCCTGGGCGCAGTCGGCTTCGCCGCTATTGCGGCCAGATAAGGAATGGAGATTGGCGGTGGGGACACCGTGAGATTGAGAGATTATCCAATCTCCTAATCTCTCAATCTCTTAATCTCATGATCAATCAGGTACTCCTCCGTGATGTTCTCGAATCTGACCTGCCCATTTTTTATGAGCAGCAGCTGGACGGGGAAGCCACCCAAATGGCGGCGTTCCCGCCACGCGGGCGGCAAGAGTTTATGGCGATTTGGGAGACTGTGTTACAAGACAAAAATTTGGTCCAGAAGACCATTCTCTTTGCCGGACAGGTGGCTGGTCATGTGGTGAGTTTTGAACAGTTCGGCGAACGAGAAGTGGGCTACTGGCTGGGCAAGGAATTCTGGGGCCAGGGCATTGCCAGCCGCGCGCTGGCGGAATTTGTGCAGATTGAGCGGACACGGCCGTTATATGCCCACGTCGCCAAACACAATATCGCCTCTCGCCGGGTGCTGGAAAAGTGCGGCTTTGTGGAAGCGGGTCTGGTTGTGGGCACGATACATGAGGATGGCATAGACGACACCCAACTGATGATTATGGAGTTGGTGTGATCAGCGGCGATAGCCTGTGACCATCAACAAGAACACTGGGAATGAGATGGGAGATTACGCGCGAACCACCCGCGAATGTACACTGGACAGCCTGCATCCGACGCTGGCTGCCAGCCTGCGCGCTCATGTGCAAAAATATGAACTGGGCGATGGGGAAACGGCCGTTTTGATATGTTGTGAAACGGTGTCTACCCGGTCAAAAAAGGGGCTGTTTGGGCGCAAGACAGAGGTGGTTCACACGGCCGTACTCGTCACCCCAACCTATCTGATTTGGGCCGCCGCGAAAGGCAATGAAACGCCGGGCGTCCTTTCCGCCAGATTACGGGATGTGCAGGTGCAGGATTACGAAAAATCAGAACTCTACAGGCTTGTACCGGACAGCGGTCTCAACATCACCGGCCTGTTCACAAATGCCACCACTCCTGCCAGCAGTTTTATCGGGCTGGGCCAGGAACCGGCCGCCCAAAAATTCCGGACGATTCTCAAGCAAGCGGTGGCAAACGCATGAGTTACGAACGCAAAAATGATTATTCAAGGTAACGTCGAGGTAGCACGGTGGGCACACCGGCCACAGCCAGGTACGGCCGTGCCAGTAGCGTTCTTCCCTTTCCAAAGCTACACTAAAGGGGCGGTTGACTTTTGCACGATTGTTTCAAAGGCGAACGACTAAATGAAGATTTATCTGGATACTTGTGTTATACAACGGCCGTTAGACAGCAAAACCCAAATTCGCATCGCCTTGGAAGCAGAAGCTGTCTTAGGCATTTTGTCTCTTTTTGAAGCAGGTGCAGTAGAGATCATATCGTCAGATGCCCTATTGTATGAGACAAATCGCAACCCTACGCTTACTCGTCAACAATATGCTTTAGAAGTGCTGTCCAAAGCCAACCGACATATAAGTTTGAACGATGATGTGGAAAATCGTGCCAGGCAGTTTACTCAGTTTGGTGTGAAGACGTTGGATGCTTTACATTTGGCCTGTGCTGAAGGGGCGGAAGCTGATTATTTCTGTACCGTTGATACACAACTTTTGAAAAAGGCAAAAACAATTAGCAATTTGAAAGTAGTTGTCCTTACGCCCATAGAATTAGTTGAGGAGCTTGAATCATGATGCTGGAAACAAAACCTCTGGCTGAAATTACGCAGGATGCACTACAGGTGCTATACCGGGAAATTGGCATTGTAAACACGGTGCGTTTCTTAAACCAATTTTCTACCGGATTTGGTGATTACACGGAAGAACGAGAAAAATTGTTTGGTCATTTAACGCTAGATGAAGTGATTGCAGAAATCAAGCGCGGGCAAAAGAAGGATGCGGCTTAAATTACATGTCTCGATCATTTAATCGTTTACAACGAGTTTTAGACTTAGAAGCAAAACAGGGGTACAAAAACACGGCCGTCGTCGGCGGAATTCGTCAGTTTGCTACCTTTTGGGTGGGGCAGGCGCGTGACGAGGCCGGCGACGAACTGGACGCCGCCCTGGTGGAACAGATTGCCGACGTGCTGTCCGGATATGACCGGCTGCCCGGCCCGGAAGCCCGCGCCAAAGCCATCGCCGACCTGACCACGCAGTTACAGCGCCGCGAGGAACGGGTAGGCAAAGCCGGTGACAAGGGACAAAAGCCAAAGGACGAAAAACGGCCTAAAGCCGAAGTCCGAACTCCGAAGTCCGATCACGCATCACGCATCACGCATCACGCATCACCGATTACCCAACCAGAACCAGACGAGCCACCCCCGCCGCTTGAACCGGAAGAGTCGCCCCGTCCCAAACGCGCCTTCAAACAGGTGGAGCCAGACCCCGAAGGATTGTCCCAACCCGTCTCCGCCCTCAAAGGGGTTGGCCCTAAAATCGCCGAGCAGTTGGGCAAGCTAGGCGCGGCTACCATCTGGGAACTGCTCTACACCTTCCCCCGCCGCTATGACGACTACACCCTGATGAAGCCGATCAACCGGCTGCAATATGGCGAACAAGTGACGGTCATCGGCACCATTTGGGAAACACGCGCCCGGCGCACCGGCAACCGGGTCATTGTGCAAAGCACCATCAGCGATGGCACGGGCAATATCCAGGCCACCTGGTTCAACCAGCCCTGGCTCACCGAATCGCTCAAGGCGGGCACGCAGATTGTCCTCAGCGGCACGGTAGACCAGTTTTTGGGGCGGCTGGTGTTCACCTCGCCGGATTGGGAACTGCTGGAGCTAGACCCGCTGAAAACGCGGCGGATTGTGCCCGTCTACCCGCTGACTAAAGGGCTGAACGGCAACAAGATGCGCGAGATTATGCGCACGGCCGTTGAACATTGGGCGCCCCGTGTGCCCGATCCGCTGCCGAACAGCGTGCGCCAGCGGCAAAACCTGGACTTGCTGCCGGTGGCTCTGGAGCAGGCCCATTTCCCGGACAGCCAGCAAGAACTACACAACGGCCGTCGCCGCCTCATTTTTGATGAACTGTTCCTGCTGCAACTGGGCATGGCCGGCAGCCGCCGTGAGTGGCAGTCCCAGCCGGGCATCAAAATTGCAGCGGATGAATCTCTGCTCGCCCGTTTTCAGGAGGCGCTGCCCTTTGCCCTCACCGGGGCGCAGCAGCGGGTGATTGGCGAGATTACCGCGGATATGGCTGCCGGTGTACCCATGAACCGGCTGCTGCAAGGGGATGTGGGCGCGGGCAAAACGGTGGTAGCGGCGGCGGCGATGCTCACGGCCGTCAGCGCTAACCATCAGGCCGCCCTCATGGCCCCCACCGAAATCCTGGCCGAACAGCATTACCAGGGATTGAGCCGGTTGCTCACCCCATTGGGCATCACCACCGGCTTACTGACGGGCAGCACCCCGGCCATCGCCCGCGAACAAATCTACGCCGGGCTGGCCGATGGCTCTATTCACGTGGCCATTGGCACCCACGCCCTCATTCAAGAGCAGGTGCAGTTCCACAGTCTGGCGCTGGCGGTCATTGACGAGCAGCACCGTTTTGGTGTGGATCAGCGGCAGGCGCTGCGGGACAAAGGCAGTAATCAAGGCGAAAAATACAATCCCCACCTGCTCTCCATGTCGGCCACGCCTATCCCGCGCACGCTGGCGTTGTCGCTTTATGGCGACCTGGATGTCTCCATTCTGGACGAGATGCCGCCGGGTCGCCAGGAGATTAAGACACGCTGGCTGCCGGGGCGCGACCGGGAACGGGCTTACGCTTTCATTCGCAAAGAAGTGAAGGCGGGGCGGCAAGCGTTTGTCATTTACCCGTTGGTGGAAGAGTCAGACAAATTGGATGCACCGGCAGCGGTAGACGACCACCGGCGGCTGGATGAGCAGGTGTTCCCGGATTTGCGGGTGGGGTTGGTTCACGGCCGTTTGCCTGGGGCCGACAAGGAAGCCGTGATGCGCGCCTTCAAAGAGGGTGAACTGGACATCCTGGTTTCCACGTCGGTCATTGAAGTGGGCGTGGACATACCCAACGCCACTGTCATGCTCATCGAAGGCGCCAACCGCTTTGGGCTGGCGCAGTTACACCAGTTTCGCGGCCGGGTGGGGCGTGGTGAATACCAATCCTACTGCCTGCTCATCTCCGATAGCGAAGCCAACGGCGCGGGCGAACGCCTCGCCGCGCTGGAACAGAGCAACGACGGCTTTGTACTGGCCGAGAAGGATTTGGAACTGCGCGGGCCGGGTGAATTTTTCGGCCGGCGGCAAAGTGGCCTGCCGGAACTGAAGCTGGCCTCGCTGCTGGACATGGAAATGCTGCAAAAGGCGCAGCAAGAAGCCCGCGCCATTTTTGCCGATGACCCGCAATTAGAAAAACCGGAACACGCCCTGCTCAAAGAACGCATTGCCCAATTTTGGGAGGATGCGACGGATATTAGTTAGCTAAGTGAGACGCACTTTCAAAGTGCGTCTCACTTGAGAGGGAACCCACACCCATGAAAACCAAACGCGCTTTATACCCTGGCACTTTTGACCCGGTGCATTACGGCCATATTGACCTGATGAAGCGGGCGGCGGCTATTTTTGATGAGTTGGTGGTGGCCGTGTATGACCACAACATGCCCACCAAGTCATTGCTCTTTTCAGTGGAAGAGCGGGTGGAAATGATTGAAACGGCATTGGGTGAACTGGACAACATCCAGGTGGTGCCGTTTACAGGGCTGACGGTGGATTTTGCGCGGCAGGTGGGGGCGCAGGTGTTTGTGCGGGGGCTGCGTGTCTTTTCAGACTTTGAGTTTGAGTTCCGGCTGGCGCTGGCCAATAAACGGCTGGCCCCCGAAATTGAGACGGTGAGCCTGATTACGGACGAGGAACACACCTTCCTTAGCGGTACGACGGTGCGGGAGATTGCCTCGTTGGGTGGGGATGTGACCAGCATGGTGCCGCCGAATGTGGCCGCGGCGTTGTATGCCCGGTTTAACGGCCGTGTGCCCCACGAATTTAACCGCCCGGTGCCGTTGCGGGATTAAGAGATTGGGAGGTTGCTGGCTGATGGGCGAGTTGAGTAATCCGCATGACCGCTTTTTCAAGGAGACATTCGGCCGTATTGAGGTGGCGCGGGATTTCTTTGCCAACTATTTGCCACAGGAGGTCACGGCCGTATTCAATCTGGACACCCTTGAACTGCAACCGGGCAGCTTTATTGACCCTGACCTGCAAGAACAGTTTGCCGATTTGCTTTATCGCGTGGGCTTAATTGATGGACAAGACGCCTACCTCTATCTGCTGTTGGAACACAAAAGCTACCCTGACAGGTTAACCGCTTTCCAGGTTTTACGCTATGAGGTGCGTGTGTGGGAACGTGATGTACGCGCTGGAGAGGATCTGCGGCCAATTGTGCCGGTGGTGGTATATCACGGCCGTGAAAAGTGGCAGGTCGCTACTGACTTTGCCGGATTGTTCCATGGGCCGGAAGCATTGCGGCGCTATTGGCCTGCACTGGCGTATGACTTGCAAGACCTGTCTGCGTTAAGTGATGACGAAATACACGGGGCGGCACAACTGCAAATTGGCCTGCTGATACTAAAGTACATCTTTGATCCGTCGCTACGCGGGCGGCTGACTGATATTTTGAACCTGTTTCACGACTTAACGGAGACAAAGAGTGCGTTGGAATACCTGGGCACGGTGTTGTATTATGTGGGCATGGCTGGCAAACATCTGGCACGGGAAGATATTGTCCTAGCCGTGCAACACACGCTGGAAGCCAAAGGAAACGAAATCATGCAAACAATAGCTGAACAATGGATTACGGAAGGATTTGAGAAGGGCGTGAAGCAAGGCATTGAGCAAGGCATTGAACAAGGCATTGAGTACGGTAGGATACAGATGTTACAAGAGGATATTTTGGATTTACTCTTTGCCCGGTTTGGGTTGGCATCGGAGGAGGTGGCTGCCAGGATCACGGCCGTAACCGACACCACCATCCTGCGCCAATTACTGCGCCAGGCCGCCACCCTGGAAACGGCCGATGCCTTCACCCAGGCGTTGGCTGACCTGCCTTGAGTTATTTTGTTCCTTTCTTGTCACAGCGTGGGCAGGAATTTGACAACCCGACAGGTTTGTGGCGCAGGTAGAAGCAACGGCCGTGCGCCCCACGAATTTAACCGCCCGGTGCCGCTGCGAGATTAAAGGAGACGGCCGTAGCTACTGCTTCGCCTACACTCCCGGCATCGGTACTATTGACCCCAACCTCCTCGCGCCAGATTGAAATAGTTGTCCATCTTAAGACTTATTAGTGTACAAAGCCCTTTCAAGAAAGCACAACGCCATTTCAATCTTCAAGCCTCTCATAAATAACGTCGACCCCGAATTGTTTCTCTTTCTGACGAATTATCTTCTCCTCAGCAATTCTATGGTTAACTCGTAATGCTTCACTGTCATCCCAAGTGATCTCTATTGAGTTTTCATTATTGCCCCCGAAAGCTTGTAATATGTTGCCGTGATGATTTTCATTTACTCTACCAGATTCAAATATGCTGATATGGGTCGTGTACGCAGCATTTTCACCACAATATCGCTCATACATAACGGCAGTGTATTGTTCGTTCGGGGCGATGACCTCGCTTATTATTTCATTCTTGCAAGTTCCAAAAACAATCTCATAGTCCGACACTCTCTCGTTTTCGACATAAACGCGCTTCGCAGGGATTTGATGATAGACTTGCAGTGTATTATTATCTCGCCAAATAATATCTATGGCGTCCCACGCACTCCCCCCTTCTGCTTGCAAAACATTTCCTTTTCCTTCCCCCAATTCATCGTTGTCATCAAGGACTGTTACATGCGATGTGTAATCAACTGTCCCACCACAGCTGCGTAGGTATACAACGGCTTTGCTATGACCATCAGCAGTGATCACTTCTCGCACTATTTCGTTTGAGCAAACTCCCCCTCCGCCAATGCCTGCCAACAAACTAAAGGCGCAGAATGCTAAAGCCACGAGTAAACCCATGAAAAATATCGACGAGAAAAAGATGCTGCTAATGAATGTGTTGAAGAATGACAATGGCTTCGATTTCATACAACCAGGTTAACTTACCCGATTGCCATGCACAAGCACTCAAGTGTGCTAACACTTGGTTCAAAGGATGCGTCGTGTAATGAACTCACGAATCCATGTAGGGGTACAAAACGCCAGTTTGCCACAGCTACATTGGCGGTATTGTCACAGAAAAAGAGACGGCCGTCCCTTTTCTTATCCTGATCTACTCATCGGGTAGGATGCCTGCCAACCAGTTTTCCTTCCTCTCGAATGGCTAACATGAGATCACGGTTCAATTGTAAGGCATGAACGGTAGCCCGACCTATTGGCGTCAGTCCGGCAATGTGTACACCATTCCATTGAAAATGCTCATGCCACTGATCTTGCCGGGGATTAAATATGGGGGTTTGGTCATTTGTAAACGGATCAACGGCCGTGAGCCGGGCCACCTTGTGCAAAGAACAAGCTACACATGCCAACGCCAGGTTAGTCTCAACCGTTTCACCACCTCTGGCAGAGGGTACAATATGGTCAATGTGAAAAGTGGCGACCTGACCTTCCTGAGACAGCCTGCAATACTCGCACCGATTTTCGGCCCGTGCCACCACAAGACGACGTAGATTTGCGGGAATGTAGCTCACGGGTCAAGATAATTCTGGATATTTTCTGTGGGCGCGCAATTGCAGCAACGACAGAAACTCAGCTAATTCCACCAGTCCCTCAGCTTCATCACGCTCGGCCGCTGTTAGTTCTGTCCCCCCATCTTGCCGATCAAGCAACTCCTGTAATCGCGCGTGAACAGCATCGGGCAGTTGGAACCTGACTAAATTGGCAGGAATTTCAATCATTTCTATCATGGCGGCATTATAACAAAAAAAAGAGACGGGCGTACCCCGCCCGACCATCCCCACAATCACCCGCTACTTCTCCACCATCTCATAAATCGTAAACCCCCGCGCCTGGTAGTTGGCTAACGCGCCGGGGTGGTCCAGAGTGCAGGTTTGCACGGTGACGCGGCGGGCGTCCCAGGCCCACGCCTGGCGGATGGCTTCGGTGAGCAGCGGGCCGCCATAGCCCTGCCCGATAAAGTCGGGAGCCAGGCCAAAGTAGAGGATTTCCACACGGCCGTGTCCCATCTGTTGCAGTTCAAAATAGCCGGCGGGCGTGCCCCCTTTGTAGGCCACCCAGGTGCGCACATTGCCTGCCAGCACGTGGTCACGCCACTCTTCGTCCGTCCAGCCCGCCTTATCAAACCACTGCCACTGCTGGCCAACCAGGGTGTAGAGGTATTGGTTGAAGGTGGGTTGGGGCACGGCCGTTTCCAACACCCGAAACTCAGGATCGCCTGAATGCTTCGGCCGTAACATCTCCGGGGAAAGCATTTCCAGGTAGAAAATCTTCATGGGCCGTCAATGTTACAGCCGGCTGCGCCGTCGCGGGCGGGTCGGGAACATTTCAGCTACTTGCTCATCCAGACTATCCGCAATGGTGGCTACATAGCTCATGCACATGAACGCCGCTTCGGGATTCAGCAGCGCCGCCGGTAATTTATAGCTGTACCAAACAATGCCATTATCAGCTTGAATGGCAAAAGCGCCCATCGGCGAAGTCCAGTTATAGGCCAACAAGTTTAAGGCTACCTCGGCTGGCGTTTTCTCCAGATCAACATCCAAAGCCAGGTCTGCCCGAAAATCTATCATCAAGCCCAGTTGGTCATCCATGATCGCCTGAACGGTCAATGTGGTTGTGCCAAATGTCGTGTTATAGCCGCCATATTTGTCTATCTCATATTCGATCCCCCGTTCTTCAAAGACATCGGTGATCAGTTGCTGCGCCTGCTCCATGGTAGAGATACCGGACAGTAATTCTGTAGCTATTTGTAACGTTAACTTGTGCTGTTCCTTTTCCCAACGAGTTAAGGAGCTAAGCACTTTCTTTGCCAGGCTGTCCGGTGTGGTAAAGGTTGTGCGCACTAACTGGGAGTCAATCTTTGCCTTAAACCTGGCTAACAGTTCTGCCCCTTTACCTCCCTCTTTGTATTCGTCAGGCCAGGTATAATTCTCATCCACCATAAAACAAAAACAAGGTTTATCTAACCTTTTTGCCTCTTCAAACTCCTGCTGGGTAATAGAGATTTTGCTGCCTTTGGGAATGAAACCATAGCGCCAGCCATAAATACCCACGAACAAATCCGCTTCGGCAACTTCGTTCAGGCAGGCATCTGTCGCTCCCTCCGCCCGTGCCATGAAATCGGCCATGTCAATGGGATGATAACCAGCATGAAGCAGCGCCTCACGCACGGCCGCGCGGTGTTCGCGGAGGTCTTGGGACGTACTCGAAATAAAAATAGAAGTTACCATTCTTTTTCTCCTTAACAGAATTGTTGACCGTTAACAGAATTGTTGACCGTTTACCTCACCCCAATTGAGGGGTTGACTATAGACTGTATCACAACACGGCCGTCATATACAGCCCGTCCATCGCAAAGTCGTGGTAACGGCCGTAATACCCCCGTGTGCCAATGGCGCTGATGACGGCGATCTTGGGGAAACCGGCGGCGCGGGCCATCTCTTTGGCTTTAGCAATGAGTTCCGAACCCAGCCCCATGTGCTGCGCTTCGCCTTCGCTGTCGTCGCCCAGGTTCAGCGCCGGGCCGTACACATGCACCTCACGGATCATGGCGTGTCCGGCCAGTTCCGGGAGGGGCAATTCCTGGTTTGGATGGGGAAAAGAGAGGCGCAGGAAACCGGCCAACCGTTCATCGGCTGTTTCAAAGCTGAGGAAATGTTCGGTGGTGGCGTCCGTTTCATAGGTGGTCACCCGCAATTGCAACTCGTCGCGGCGCACCTTTTGGCGGCGGATTTCACGAGCGCGGATCTCTTGCAGGGCACGGCCGTCCGCCTCCACCCGCGCCGTGGCCACCTGCCGCAAATTGGCCTTCTTGTTGCCCGCCACCACATTGGTCGTGGGAAAGTCACGAATCACCCGGTTCACGCGCACGTACCGTGGCGTCTGCGCCAGACAATCGGCCAGCAACTGCGTCAGCGTCTCCTCGTCATACGGTTCATATTCGCCGCGCTGCCAGTAGGCGTACAGGTCGGCGTTTTCCACCAACATACAGGGGTAAATTTTCAGCTCGTCCGGGCGAATGGCCGGATCAGACCAGAGACGGGCAAAGTCGGCGCGGTCACTTGCCGGCGTCGCTCCCAGCAAATTTGCCATCCAGTGCCCATGAATCTTAAACCCCGCCAGCCGCAGCAGCCGGAAAGCGTCACGAGTAGACTGGGCATCATGCCCGCGCTTGTTGATCGCCAAAATGTGGTTGTCCAGGCTTTGAATACCCACCTGCACTTTGGTCACGCCCAGGGTGCGGAACCAGCGTAGTTCATCCGGGGTGATGAAATCCTGGCGCGTTTCCACCACCAGCCCCACGTTGCGGCGCGGGCCAACGGCGTTTTTCTCCTGCGCCTCTACCAACGAAGCCGAATCTTCGCCGTTCATGGCGTCCAGGCAGCGCTGCACAAACCACTCCTGGTAATCGCGCCGGTAGCTCGACCAGGTGCCGCCCAGGATAAGCAGTTCAATCTTTTCTGCCGGGTGGCCGATTTGCTCTAGTGCCTGAATGCGGGCGGCGGTTTGGGTGTAGGGGTCAAAGCCGTGCCGCTCGGCGCGCTGCGCGCCTGGCTCGTCGTGCAGGTAACTTTTGGGCATACGCACATCGGTGGGGCAGAAGATACATTCACCGGGGCAGGGGTATGGTTTGGTCAGTACCGTCACCACCGTCACGCCGGCCTGGCTGCGGGTGGGCTTTTTTTGCAGGAGGGTGACAAAATCGGGGTCGTAGGCGAGACGGCCGTCGGCACACAGTTGCGCATACAAATACAACACATCACTCTTGCCCAGCCAGGGCAGCCCCCGCGCCGCGTAGGTACGCATCAGCCGCTGGTAGGCAGCGCCCGATAACGACGAACCCGCCCCGGATTCCGGCCGCGCCCGCCCCAACGCCTGCACAAACTGGATGAACAACGACTCTTGTTCTGGTTCCAACTGCACCGGCTCATGCTGCGCCAGCCATTCGGCCGCCAACGCCTGCACCTCGGCCGGCGGTATTATCGTATTCGCCTCGTACTTTCTCATAGCAGGCCTATTAGCTCATCCACGCTCAGGAATCGGGTTCCCATCTTCTTCTAAAACTTCAATGTATAGATCAATCGCTTTCCGGATATTCGCAACAGCTTTCTCTTTCGTTTCTCCCTGGCTAATGCACCCAGAGAGACTTGGACACTCAGCCACCAAAAAGCCATCTTCACCTGGATAAATAAGCACTTCTCTCATTTGCCAGCCTCTTTTTACTGCTCACTGCATACGGCTCACTGCATACCGCTCACCGCTCACTCACTACGCCAACTCCGCCGCTAATTCTACCATTGTACGCAAGGTTTCGACGTCGAAGACGGTGATGTTCATGGTGGTGACGGGGGAGTTGCGCCAGAGGGCCAGCCGCTCTTTCACCCGTTCCCGCGGGCCAACCAGGGCCACTTCGTCAATCAACCCGGCGGGAACTTTCATCATCGCTTCGCCCTGTTTACCGGCCAGGTAAAGGTCTTGAATCTCGGCCGCTTCCGCTTCATAGCCGTA
>CAADGU010000101.1 GCA_900696625.1 uncultured Chloroflexota bacterium
GGGTGGCCCACCTTGATGGCGGCCACGTCCGGGTCTTGTTTAACCAGGGCGTTGAGGGCGTTATTGATGGCCCGGTGGGTAAAGGCGCAGATCAGCACCCGTTGCCCATCGGCCGCCAAAGCCCGCGCCAGGGTGGCCAACACGCGGGTTTTGCCGGTGCCGGGTGGGCCTTGCACCAGGTAAACCAGATCGGCGGCATAGGCGTTGGCCAGTGCTTCACTCTGGCTCCAATTGAGTTCCAGCGTTTCGCCAATATCTAAGCCCCGCGCATAGAGGCCGGGATCAATGGTTGGCGTGAGGCGGCCCATGAGCAGGGGCAGAATGCGCTCGCGGCCGATCAGGGTGTCGCCGGCTTCGGCCAGGGCGCCAATGATATAGCTGCTGAGGTCAATGAAGCCGGTGTCCAGCGTCCAGCCATCGGGCGGCTCGAACTTTTTCTCCCAGGGAATATACTCCTCGCTGGAAATGACCAGTTCTGTCTCTTCATCCTCCACCAGATTGACCATGACTCCGTCGTGGGCAAAGGGGTTGTTCCGGCTGAGCCGCAAAATATCGCCGGGGCGAAAACGGGAGGTGTTGCGCGAACAGGTAAGGGTTACACGGCCGTCACGGTGTATCTCTTTCAAGGAGACATTTTCAATGGCGTAGCCGTCGGCGACGCGGGTCGGCAGTGGTTTATCCCATTGGGCATACACTTGCTGGCGTTGGGCGGCTATTTCAAACAGCACCATATCACGCAGCCCACTCAGGAAGCGGGCCATTTCTGACTGTGAAGGGGTGGTGGAGAGGGTATCCGGTTCCATGTTTAATGTCTGCTTTGGTTTGTGCCACCAAAGCTGTGGGTTACAATTATGGCCTCTAACTGCTAACAAAAAAAGGTATGGTTCAAAATCGCCTTGTCCATCTTTACAAATCCGGCTTCAAACTGTCATTCCGAGGTCTTCCGAGGAATCTTTTGATCGGGTAAACAGAGAGATTCCTCGCTCCGAAGACTTCGCTCGGAATGACAACTTACGGCTAATTTGTAAAGGACATTTTCTGCTTTTTGAACCATGCCAGAAAAATTCAACTTTGGTAACTTATGTCAACACTTTATCCGATGATTTTTGACCCCATATTAAAAGATTACATCTGGGGAGGGCGGCGGCTGGAACAGTGGGGACGGCCGTTGCCGCCGGGCAACATTGCCGAAAGTTGGGAGATTGCAGCGCATGAGGATGGCACAACGGCCGTGACGAACGGCCGTTATGCGGGCAAACTGCTGACCGAAGTGCAGGCGGAACTGGGGCTGGATTTGATCGGGACAAATTGCGCCTGGGCGCAGGCGCGGGGCAAATTCCCGCTGCTGGTCAAGCTGCTGGACGCCAACCGCGCCCTCTCCGTTCAGGTACACCCGGATGACGCCTACGCCCTGGCGCACGAGGGCAACGAATTGGGCAAGACGGAAATGTGGGTGGTGCTGGACGCCAAACCGGGGGCGCAGGTGCAGCTAGGGGTGAAAGCGGGCACAACGCCGGAACTGTTCCGCCAGGGGATTGAAGAGGGCCAGTTGGAGCCTTATTTGCACTATATCCCGGTCAAACCAGGCGATCATATTTGTGTACCTGCGGGAACGTTACATGCCATAATGGATGGCATTCTCATTGCCGAGATTCAGCAAAACTCGAACACGACGTACCGGGTGTATGACTGGAATCGGGTGGGGGCGGATGGTAAGGTACGGCCGTTGCACATAGACAAAGCCCTCGATGTGATCAACTTTGATCAGGTGGAACCGTCTCTCTGCCCGGCGGAGTTGATCGAAGGAGTGAACGGCTTCAGCCGTTCGCTGCTGTGCCGCAACCGCTACTTTATAACGGAGCGGCTAGAGATGGCGGCAGGGGCGGTATTCAAGGGGAATTGTGACGGCCGTAGCCTGGAAATCTGGGGCGTGTTAAGCGGTGAGGTGGTGGTGAATGATGTTGGGCTGACGGCCGTGCAGTTTGCCTTACTGCCGGCAGCAATGGGGGAATTTGGGGTGACGGCCGTGCAAGAGACCACCTTATTACGCACGTATGTGGAGGAAAGTTAAAGCGCATGAATTCTATCCTACTACCTGCTGTCCCCAACCCGCTCACCTGGGCGGTGCTGCCGGAGATGTGGCGGCTGGAGAACGAGGCGCTGCTCATTCAGGCCGGCGCGGCGACCGACTTATTCGTTGACCCACGTGGGGAATATGAGAAAAACAACGCGCCCCGGTTGGCGTTTGCGCCAGATGCCGTTTACACCATACAGGCCAAAGTGACAGTGGATTTTCAGGCCGATTATGACGCCGGCGCGTTTATTTTGTGGGCCAACGAACGGCATTGGGCCAAATTTGCCTTTGAATTGTCGCCGCAAAAGCTGCCGACCATTGTCTCTGTTGTCACCCACGACACGTCAGATGACTGTAACTCGCTGCCTATTGCCGGGCATGAGGTGTATCTGCGGGTGGCGAGGTTGGGCCAGGCTTATGCGTTTCATGTGTCGGTGGACGGCCGTAGCTGGCAACTCATCCGCTATTTCTCTTCTGCCAACCTGGAAAACGCCACCGTCAACTTTTCGGCACAGTCGCCCATGGGTGGGGGATGTACGGCCGTGTTCAGCGAAATTGGGTATACGGCCGAAGCCCTGGCCGACATTCGCAACGGCACTTAAAGTAGAAGTTCAACTTTGCCGAAAAAGTTAAACTTCTTGCTCTGCACTCTGCGCCAATCAACAGACGTGAAGCTAACTCGTGGTATACTTTGCCACAATCCTGATTCATTTGCAGGGGAATGGAGACGATAATGACAACGCTGCATCAAATTCACAAAGTCAAAGACGGCAAGATTGTGGTGCATTTGCCCGCAGAATTTACCGCCAATGAAGTGGAGGTAATCATTACGCCGGTCAAAGAAACGAGCAGCTCTACCGCGTATACGGCTGAGGAAGACGCTATCCGGCGATTGCTAAACCTGGATACATCCCACTTCACCGAGGCGCAAAAACAAGCATTTGAACGCACCTGCCAACTCTTGCAAAAGAAGCGTGGGCCTGATGAACCACGAATTGCTGGTTTGTTTGAGGGGCTAATTGAAATCGCCGATGATTTTGATGCGCCATTGCCAGATGAGGAATTATTTTGGGGATCAGAAACCGATGAGTATGGCATGACGTTGCAAAAATGAACTTATTGCTTGATACACATATCTTCCTTCGGTGGGCAACCTCACCCCAAAAATTAGCCCGCTCTGTTTACACAGCCCTGCATGATCCGAACAATAATTTGGTTTTGAGTGTGGTCAGTCTGTGGGAAATGCAAATCAAAATGCAGATTGGTAAGCTCGCCCTGCCGCTACCGGTTAAAGAAGTGGTACTAGCGCAACGAATAAATAATCAGATCGAGACATTACCTGTGTTAGAACAACATGTTTGGGCTATAGACTCCTTACCCTTTTATCATCGAGATCCATTTGATCGTTTGCTGATTGCCCAGGCCATCACGGAGGGGTATCAACTGGTATCGGTAGACCCGGTTTTCAACCAATATCCTGTCAAACTTTTTGTTTAGTGAGCACCTATACACTTTGCTGCCACTACTGAAATATGATGGCTGAACCAATTATTTTTTGTGAGAATTTAGTCAAGATTTATAAGATTCAGGATGTGGAGGTGTTGGCGCTGCAAGGGCTGGAACTGACGGTGCAGCGCGGCGAGTTGATGGGCATTGTGGGGGCCAGTGGCAGCGGCAAGTCTACGTTGATGAATGTGTTGGGCGGACTGGTACGGCCGTCGGCCGGCACAGCAATCGTAGATGGCCATGATCTGCTCAAGTTGTCGGACGCGCAGATCAACAGGTATCGCCGGGAAAAGGTGGGTTTTGTCTGGCAGCAGGGGGCGCGCAACCTGATTCCCTACCTGAATGCGCTGGAAAATGTGGAAATGCCGATGACGCTGGCGGGGGTTCACGGCCGTCGCACCCGCCAACACGCTGCCGAACTGCTGGAAATGGTGCAACTGTCCCACCGTCGCACCCACAAATTGGGGCAGATGTCCGGTGGGGAACAGCAGCGGGTGGCGATTGCCGTGGCGTTGGCGAATAATCCCCGGATTTTGCTGGCGGACGAACC
>CAADGU010000102.1 GCA_900696625.1 uncultured Chloroflexota bacterium
CCAGGGCGCTGTCGCCGCCGCCAACGACGACTACGTCTTTGTTGCGAAAGAAGAAGCCGTCGCAGGTGCCGCAGTAGCTGACGCCGCGCCCCACGTATTCGGCTTCGCCGGGCACGCCCAGCTTCGTGGGCGACGCGCCCACGGTGACGATGACGCCGTCGGCCAGGTATTCATCGCTGTAGGTTTTGATGCGAAACGGCGAACCCGAAGCGGCTTCGGGCCGTGCCCCAAAATCCACCTCTACCACCTCATCATACACAAAACGGGCGCCAAAATGCTCCGCCTGTTTGTGCATCACGTCTACCAGTTCCGGGCCGGTGGGGGTGTGGTCGGGACTCCAAAAGCCAGGGTAATTTTCCACCTCACCCGTCAGGCTGATCTGCCCGCCCAACTGCATCCCGGCAATGACCAGCGGGTTGAGCATGGCCCGCCCTGTGTATAACGCGGCCGTCAACCCGGCCGGACCTGAACCTATAATAATCACTCGTTCTTTCTGCATACTCTTCCTCGATATGAATGGAGGAGATCGGAGATTAGAGATTGGAGATTACTCTATCTCCAATCTCTAATCTCCGATCTCTGTTTTTAATTTACCTTTGGGATTTTATCTCTCCCCAACATTTTGCCTAATCCAATCACCTGTATAGACAGGTAATGGGAGGAGATTCTTACACCAGCCAGGCAGCAGATTGGTTGATTCTCAAAGAATCAACCAATCTGCGCAACTTTACATATTGTTGAAAGCGAATTATCATTAGGGTATGGCAAGAAACGGAAAACAGCCCATCGAAGAGCTATCGGTGCAGGAGCTAGAGCATCTACTCTATCGCAAAAAACGGACGGAGCGCCGCCTGCGGCTGCGGCGGCTGCGCGAAATGGGGCGGGTGGTAGACGTGCCCCACCTGCCCGCGCCTGATCATCAGGGTATGGGCGCTTCGGTTGCGCTCACTTCCAGCTACGCCACCATACCACCATCACCGCCCGGCCTGGCCCGCCGCATCGCCAATAAAGGGCTGCTGCTGGTGGAGGTCACGGCCGTCGTCGGCCTCCTCTACATCCTGTTCAACCTGTGGACGACCCAACGCGAACTCAACCGGGAATTGGCCGCCGCCCAACAGGCTGAAGCCATCGGGCTGGCCCTGCCCACCGCCGCCCCCACCCCTGTCATAGACCTGGTGGTGCTGCCCACCGGCCATCGCTACGTCGAAGGCCGTTCACCCGAACCGGTGGAATCCGGCGACATTCCCGCCCACCTGCTGCCCGTCATGCAGGCGTACCAGCCGCCCCCCCTGCCCACCCCCGGCCCTGAACAGGCGCGGGTCATTCAAATTCCGGCCATCGGCGTCAACCATCCCGTCGTGGAAGGGGCGTATGATTGGGAGCAGTTGAAGCGCGGCGTCGCCCACCACATCGGCTCGGCGCAGCCAGGCCAGGTGGGCAACATGGTCATGGCTGCCCACAACGACATCTACGGCGCGATTTTCCAACACCTGGATCAGCTTGCGCCCGGCGACGAGATTGTGGTGCAGACTAATCAGCGCGCTTACACTTATGTCGTCACTAAAATTGACATCGTGGAACCGACCGAGGTAGATGTGTTGGCCGCCACCAACCACGCCAGCGCCACCCTCATCTCCTGTTACCCCTACCGCATCAACACCCACCGCATTGTCGTCTTTGCCGATCTGGTAACGGATGCCAGTGGTTCTTGAGATTGAGAGATTGAGAGATTAGGAGATTGGGTAATCTCCCAGTCTCCTAATCTCTCTTATGAAAACGATCTTTTCATCGGTGCATGTGTAGCACGATTTGGCAAATCGTGTTACATCACAACTCAATCTCCATCTCTCCCATTTGCGCCAACCATTCCCCGCCGATAGAATCCGCCCAATTTGCAGACCTGACAGATTTCAGAAAACCTGTCAGGTCTAGGTGTAATTTATGCGAATTGTAGTAGACGCGATGGGCAGCGATAACCGGCCAGGGCCAGATGTGGCCGGGGCGGTGTGGGCGGCCCGCGAATTTGAAGAAACCATTATCCTGGTCGGCGATCAGGCGCAGATTGAGGCGGAACTGGCTAAAGAGGATACGGCCGATCTGCCCATTGAAGTGTGCCATGCAGCTACGGCCGTGCCCATGGACGCCAAACCCACCGAAGTGGTCAAAGGGCTGCCTGGCTCTTCCCTGCACGTGGGGCTGGGGCTGGTGCGCGATGGTGCGGCCGACGCCTTTGTCACCGCCGGCAATACCGGGGCGGTGCTGTCCATTGCCACCCTGCGCGGTGTGGGGCTGGGGCGCATCCCCGGCGTCAAACGGCCGGGCTTGGGTGTGGTCTTTCCCATTAAAGAACGGCCGTTCCTCATTGACAGCGGCGCAAATGCCGATTGTAAAGCAGAGTTCTTGCTGCAATTTGGCATCATGGGCAGCATTTACATGGCGCGGGTGCATGGCGTCGCCAATCCGCGTGTGGGCCTCATCTCCAATGGCGAGGAAGAGGGCAAAGGCACCGAATTGGTGAAAGAAGCGGCAGCACTGCTGAGAGCCAGCGGCCTGAACTACGTGGGCAACATTGAACCCAAAGAGTTTATGAACGGCGCGGCCGATGTGGCCGTGACCGACGGTTTTTCCGGCAATTTGATCATGAAAACGTCAGAAGCCATTGCCAAATACATGTCCGAAGCCATCCGCGAGCAGATGATGGCCGGGCCGCGCACGATCCTGGGCGGTCTGCTGGCGCGCCCGGCCTTTACCCGTGTGCGGCGGCAGCTAGACCCGGAAGAGGTAGGCGGCGCGCCACTGTTGGGCGTGCAGGGGGTTGTGATTATCGGTCACGGCCGTTCCGGGGCGCTGGCCATCAAACATGCCGTCGGCCAGGCCCGGCTGGTGGTGCAGAGTGGCGTGGTGGGTGAAATGAGGAAAGTGATGAGTGAGCAGTGAGCAGTGAGCAGTAAGCAGTAAGCAGTAAGCAGAACACTGCTCACTGTCCACTGCTTACTGCTTACTTTTTTTAGAAGCGGAGAGGAGAATGGAGATAAACTATTACGACGCCAAAGGGCGGCCACGAATTGTGGTGACGGGCATGGGGGCGATGACGCCATTGGGACATTCGGTGGCGGAAACGTGGGAAGGATTGGTTCACGGCCGTTCCGGGATTGGTCCCATTACCCAGTTTGACGCTTCCCCTTTCCCCTGGAAACTGGCCGGGGAAGTGAAAGATTTTGACCCCAAACAGTACATGGATTTCAAAGAAGCGCGGCGCATGGCGCGTGTTTCCCAACTGACGGTGGCAGCGGCGCAGCAGGCATTGGCCGACGCCGGTTTGCCGGACGGCAAAGTGCCGGACCCGGAACGGGGTGGCACGGCCATCGGTGTGGGGGTGGGTGGCATTGATGTCGCCTTTGAGCAGTGGGAGGTGTTGAAGGCGAAGGGATACACTCGTGTCAATCCCTTTGCCATGACCGGTTTCCTGCCCAATATGCCTTCCTATCACGTCAGTTTGCTGGCGCAAACGCAGGGGCCGATTGCCACCGTCAACGCCGCCTGCGCTACCGGTACCCAGGCCATTGGCGAAGCGATGGAGTTTATCCGCAGTGGTCGGGCCGATGTGGTCGTCTGTGGTGGCGCGGAAGGGTTGATTATTGAAGCTGCCGTTGTCGGCTTTGGGCGGATGCAGGCGTTGTCTAGCGCATTTAACGACACGCCGGAAAGGGCGTCACGGCCGTTTGACAAAGACCGCGATGGTTTCATCCTCAGCGAGGGCGCGGCCGTGTTGGTCATTGAACGGCTGGATCACGCCCTGGCGCGGCGCGCCCCGCGCATCTACGCCGAACTGCTCGGCCACGCCTCCTCCTCTGACGCCTTCCACGTGGCCGCCCAAGACCCGGACGCTGCCGGGGCGGTGCGCGCCATGCGCTGGTCTATCGAAGACGGCGGCTTGACGCCCCATGATGTCAGCTACATCAATGCCCATGGCACCGGCACGCCCATGAACGACAGCACCGAAACCCTGGCGATCAAACGGCTCTTCGGCGAACGCGCCTATGAAATCCCGGTCAGCAGTAACAAATCCGTGTTGGGGCATCTCATGGGCGGCGCGGGCGCCATTGAAGCCATTATGAGCATTTGCACCCTGATGCACGACCTCATCCCACCCACCTGGAACTACGAAACGCCCGACCCGGAATGTGACCTGGACTACGTGCCCAATGCCCCGCGCCCGGCAGCGGTACAGACCGTTCTCTCCAACTCCTTTGGCCTGGGCGGGCAAAATGCCTGCCTGGTGGTGGGGAAATATCGTAATTGAGTAATTGGGTAATTGAGTAATTCCCCAATTACTCAATTACCCAGTTACCCAGTTACCCAATTACATCCTATGATAATCATCCGCGACGACAAAAAAATTGCTCGATACCGAACCATTGGCCAGGTTGCCAGTTTTACCGGCATGGGGGCGCTGATTGTAGGCATGGCGCTCATTTTTATAGGTGATCCGCAAACGGTGTTTTACTGGCAGTTGGCGGCGCTGCTGGTGGGCTGGATGTTGTCCCAGGTGGGCATCTATCTGGCGCAGCGGTATGTGCGCCGGCCGCGCCCCGACCAGGTGTTGGATGAGGCGTTGGAGAAGGTGGGGCGGGACGGCCGTATCTACCACTACATCCTACCTGCCCCCCACGTGTTGCTGCTGCCTTCCGGCATCATTGTTATTGTTGCCAAATACCAGGGCGGGCAGATCACCGTGCAGGACGATAAGTGGAAACAAACGGGCATGGGACTGCGCCGCTTTTTTGGGCAGGAAGGCATTGGCAACCCCACCAGAGAAGCAGAAAACAGTGTGGCGGCCATCGCCCATTTTCTGCAAAAAAATGCGCCCCAGATTGAAGAAGTGCCCATCGGCGCGTTGATCGTCTTTACCACCAAAGGAATGAAAGACCTGGATTTGAAAGGGTCATCCATCCCGGCCATGCACTACACCAAGGTCAAAGGTTTCCTGAAGCAGCAAAGCCGGGCCAAATTGCCCGCCGCCGATTACGAGGCCATCCGGGCTGCGTTTGATCAAAAAGCCGGCCCGCTGGCTGAAGGGGTAGAATTAGTTAGTTTGTAATTGACAATTGCCTATTGCCCATTGACAATTAACTCTCGTAGGGCGATTTTCAGAATCGCCCTACGAATGGAGATAACCATGACCTTTTCAACCAGCCGTTCCCTCTTGGACAAAGAACTCAACAATGTCAAAACGAATATTTTGCGGATGGCCAGCCTGGTAGATGTGGCTGTTGGTGGTGCCATGTTGGCGCTTTACCAACGCAGTATCCCCCTGGCGCAGCAAGTGATTGTTGGCGATGACGAAGTGAATCGTCTCCGTTACAACATTGAAGAAGAGAGCCTGAAGATTCTGGCCACTCAGGCGCCGGCCGCCAGAGATTTGCGCACCGTCATTGCCGCCATTCACATTGCCGTTGAACTGGAACGCATGGGGGATCATGCCGCCGGTATTGCCCGGCTGGTGGCGCGTCTGGAAGGGGAAAGCGAGATTGAGTCGCTGCATAAACTGCCCAAAATGGAGAAACAGGCGCGCAAAATGTTGCAAACCAGTATTGATGCTTATGTCAACAATAACGCCGAAGAAGCCCGCAATCTGGTCAGACGGGATGATAAATTGGACAAGCAATATCGCAAACTATATCAAGAGAGCTTACTGGCCATGCAAGACAGCGCCTACATTCGCCGGGCCATGTATTTGTTGTGGGTAGGGCACAATTTGGAGCGTATTGGCGACCGCTGCACCAATATCGCCGAGCGGGTTATTTTTATGAGTACGGGGGAATTCATAGAGACGGTTGAGGATGCGATCCCGGAAAAAATGGGGGGAAGTAAGGACACGGCCGTGTCCGAAGTTGACAACCTACAATAATTTAATAGAATCCTCATCTTAAAATACCTCAACCCGTTTTCAAAATTACGCAAGGAGGTGATGCAGACAACGTATAACCGACGACCAATCTGTATGAACGACGGAAAAAAGTCCACATTGAGTTAACCACAATTTTTCAATTTTCTATGACTCTCTTAGGAGGAGAACCCATGAAACGAATTGCCTTGTTACTTTTAGCTGCGCTGCTTTTTACGCTCGCCCTGTCAGCTTGCAGCGGCGGCGACGAATTAGTATGTGAAGATACCATCGGTTGTGTTACGGTCGCTCCCGATGAACCCATTACCATCGCTTACATGCTCACCATCTCCGGCGCCACCGCCTTTCTGGGTGAAGACTCCCGTGGTGGCATTCAAATCGCCATTGATGATCGCGGTGGCAAATTGCTCGACCATGACATTAACCTGAAAGGTGAGGACTCGGGTTGTAGCGCCGAAGGCGGGCAAACCGCCGCCCAGAAACTTGCTGCCGATACCCAAATTGTGGGTATCATTGGCTCTAGCTGCTCCAGCGAGGCTACCGCTGGCTTACCCATCATCAGCGAAGCCGGCATGCTCATGATTTCCCCCTCCAATACCGCCCCGGCTTTGACCGATAAAGAAGGCACCTGGCATCCTGGTTACTACCGCACCGCTCACAATGACCTCTTCCAGGGTCGCGTTGCCGCCGATTACGCCTACAACGAACTGGGAGCACGTACCGCCGCCACCATTCATGACGGCAGCCCCTATGCCGACGGGTTGCAAGGCGTCTTTGCCAACCGCTTCAAGGAATTGGGTGGCACCGTGACGTTCCAGGGCGCCGTCAATGTCGGTGACACGGACATGCGCCCCATCCTCACCAATGTTGGCGCCGGTTCGCCCGATGTCCTCTATTTCCCCATCTTTGAGCCGGAAGGTAACTTCATTGCCGCCCAATCCAAAGAAGTCGCCGGCTTAGAAAACACCATCCTGTTTGGCGCTGATGGTTTGTTGTCGGAAAGCTTCCCCTCAGGCACAGGTCCGGCCGCGGTGGGTATGTATCTCTCCGGCCCCTATGTAGAGGGTGATGCTTACCAGCAATTATTGGCCAAGTGGGACACGAAGTTCGGCGGTTCGCCGCCCAGCGGTTTCCATGCTCATGCCTATGACGCCACCAACATTCTGCTAGACGCTATTGAAAAAGTCGCCCTAAAAGGTGATGATGGCACGTTGCTGATACCGCGCCAGGCATTGCGTGATGCTGTTACCGCCACCGCCGGTTTCCGCGGCGTGACGGGTACGCTGGCCTGTAATGAAACCGGTGACTGCGCTACCGGCGAGGCTCTGGGTATTTACAGAATCACCGACGCAGAAGTGAGCGGTGGTAATTGGCCGCCCGAAGCTGTCTGGACGCCATAGGTTTGTTTTCTCATTCAGAAAACCCTTAGTACGCTCCATTTATGACTTCTTCACCCGAACGAGATTGAGACTGGGAGATTAGGAGATTGACAGTCTCTTAGTCTCTCAATCTCCGAGTCTCAAAATGGGAAGTAATTTTTAGATGCTTACTTAGGGTCTTTCAGTTGCGAAAGCGGGATGAATCCAAGCAAATAAAACGACTGCCATGATGAGCCAGGGAGAACGTTCCCTGGCTCATTCTGTACATCGAGGAAGAGGTGATTGCATAATGGAAGATTTGCGGCGGAGGCTTGACGGGGTTTCGTGGGTGGATTTGTTTCTGTGGGGGCTGCGCATTGTCATTATTTTATTAATTGTGGTGGGGGCTTTTAATACGCTTACTTCCGGCAAATATACGATCACTACCTGGATCAGTCTGAGTATTTCTGGCCTGGCGCAAGGCAGCATTTATGCCCTCATTGCCCTGGGTTACACACTGGTTTATGGCATTTTGCTCATGATCAATTTTGCGCATGGGGAAGTGTTTATGGCGGGGGCGTTTACAACGGTTTTTATTGCCAATTACTTTAATCGAATTGGTTTTCTCAACACCTATCCCCTGCTGGCTATTTTAATTTTAATGGTCATCGCCGCTCTGGTTTCTATGTCGGTGGCGGTGCTGTTGGAGCGGATTGCCTACCGGCCACTGCGCGGTGCGCCGCGCCTGGTACCCCTGATTACGGCGATTGGCGCTTCTTTCTTTTTGCAGTACAGCTTTCGTGGTTTTTATGGTTCTGGTTTTCAGACCTACCCGACTGTGACGGCTCTGAGCGGGACATTCACCGTGGGCAAGGTGACAATACCGGTGGTGCAGGTGGTTGTCTTTTTTGCGGCAATAGCCTTGATGTCTGGCCTCTATTGGCTGGTGGAACGCACCAAGATGGGTAAATCTATGCGGGCGGTGTCTGAGGACAAAGAAGTAGCGGCGCTGATGGGTATTGATATTAACCGGGTGATTGTCTTTACCTTCGCCATTGGTGGCATGTTGGCGGGGGCAGCCGGGGTTATCAACGGGCTGTACCGGCCACAAGGCGTCTACTTCTTTATGGGTTTTATTCCGGGCATCAAGGCATTTACGGCGGCTGTATTAGGTGGGATTGGTAGTGTGCCTGGCGCCATGTTAGGGGGATTGTTTTTAGGCGTCATTGAATCCATTGGCCCCAATCTGGTATTGGAAGGATTGGGCATTGACGGCGCTAATCAACTGAAAGACGCGATTGCGTTTACGATGTTGGTGTTGGTACTCATTTTCCGTCCGCAGGGTATTTTGGGCGAACGGCTCAGCGAGAAGAAAGCATAAGGCAGGTGTGTCATGGCGCATATGGCAATGATGAATAAAACAGATGAGGCGAAGTTTGACGGCCGTGCCCTGGTGAAATATGGCTTGCTGGCCGGTGTGGTGGCCACGTATGTGGCCGTTATCGGCATGATTGCTACGTTTAGCCAACGGCAAGTGGTGGCCGGCTTGCTGACCTTGGGGCAGGTGCTGCTCGTGGCCCCACCGCTGGGCATGGCCTATTTTTCTGCCCGCAAAATGGCGGGGGAATCGGGCGGCAAAATCCTGGCTGCCGGGGCGAGCATTGGCTTGTTGACCACCCTGCCGCTTATCGGCTTGATCATTCTGGCCAATAACACAAACATACGGATCATGTTTGTGAATATCTCGCCCCAATTGGTAAACATCCTAACGTTTGGGCAGGACAGTGTTTTTGTAGGCGTTTTGCTTTTGCTGGTTGTTTTGGCGTTGGCCGGTGTGGCCGGCGCCGGGTTGACCTTACTGCCCGCGCGCTGGCGGCAGGCGCTTGTGATTGGGGTGGCCTCTACATTGGGCATTGCCCTGATGAGTGAACTGTTTGTGGTCATATTGCGGGAACGGCTGGGCAATAACTTTGTGCGCCTCTTTTTTCAAAGTGGGGTGATGCGTTGGTACACGGCCGTTGGTATTTTCCTCATCGCCTTTGGGCTAACCCTTTTCTGGCAGTGGCGCGGTACCCAGGTGCGTGGGCGGTGGCAGCAATTTGCGGCCCCCCGGCAAAAACAGGTGCGCTGGAGCGGCGCCGGGATTGGTGGCATTATCCTGCTCATCCTGCCCTGGGTGCTAGGGACTTTTCTTAGCGAAGTGCTGGACAATGTGGGTCTATACATCCTCATGGGGCTGGGTTTGAACATTGCCGTAGGCCTGGCCGGGCTGCTTGACCTGGGGTATGTGACCAATTTTGCGGTGGGCGCTTATGTCACGGCCGTGCTCACCACTACCAGCCAATATGGCCTCGGCCCTATCCCCTTCTGGTTGGTCATCCCCATTGCCCTGCTGGCGGCTATGTTCACCGGCTTCATGTTTGCCCTGCCCGTGCTGCGGATGCGGGGCGATTACCTGGCCATTGCCACCCTGGGTTTTGGCGAAATCATCCGCGTCCTGGTGCTGTCGGACTGGTTGGCCGGCCGCATCGGCGGGCCGCAAGGTATTTTGGCGCTGCAAAATCCGTCCATTGGCAATTTTTCCTTTTCTCGCCCCGAACATTTTTACTACATCATTTTGGCTGCCTGTATTGCCATGCTGTTTGTTTCGGTACGGCTGAACAACTCCCGCACTGGCCGCCAATGGATGGCCTTGCGTGAAGATGAAGACGTAGCCGCGGCTATGGGTATTGACACCGTCCTCACCAAACTGCTGGCCTTTACCCTCAGCGCCGCCGCCGGTGGTGTGGCCGGGGCCATCTTTGCTGCCAAACTGGGCACCGTCTTTCCGCAAAGTTTTAACCTGTTCGTCTCCATCAACGTGCTGAGCATCATCATCATTGGCGGCATGGGCAGCATACCCGGCATTGTCTTGGGCGCATTTTTGCTCATTGGTGCGCCGGAACTGCTGCGCGAGTTTCAAGAGTATCGCCTGCTCATCTACGGCGCGCTGCTTATTGTGGTCATGCTGCGGCGGCCTGAAGGATTGTGGCCTTCCGCCACCCGTCGCCGTGAACTGCAAGACGCCATGGACGCCACCAGCCATCTGGGTGTGGCCCATTCAGAGGTGATCAGCCATGGCCAGTCAGCCAACCCGCCAAAGATGGATTGAGACCGGTGATCGGTAAACGGTTATCGGTAATCGGACTTTGGGCATCGGATTTCGGATTTCGGACTAAATAAGGATAACACCCATGAGCAACGATATTCTGGTTGCCAACAAAATGACAAAAAACTTTGGTGGCCTGGTGGCGGTGGATTCGCTGGATTTTCACATTGAAGCGGGGTCTATTGTCAGCATCATTGGCCCCAATGGGGCGGGCAAAACAACCTTTTTCAACCTGATCACCGGTTTCTACCAGATTGATTCTGGGGATTTGATCTTTGATGGCAAGCGGTTAAACGGCCGTAGCTCCGTCCAGATTACCCGTTTAGGTATTGCCCGCACCTTCCAAAATATTCGCCTCTTTAACAACATGACCGTCATTGAAAACCTGCTCGTTGGCCAGGAGCGCCACCTGAAATCGCGCTGGTTGGGCGCCATTTTTGGCACGCCGCATACCCGCCGCGACGAAGAAGCCGCCGCCGCCGAAGCCACGCGCTTGCTCCGTTTTGTGGGGCTGCGTGGCAAAGGTGACCTGTTGGCGAAAAACCTGCCCTATGGCGACCAGCGCCGCCTGGAAATTGGCCGCGCTCTGGCCAGCCAACCCAAACTACTGCTGCTAGACGAACCCACCGCCGGCATGAATCCCAAAGAAACGGCCGAAACCACCGAATTTATCCAGCAACTACGGGATGAACTGGGTATTACCATCATGTTGATCGAACATGACATGCGGGTGGTGATGGGCATATCGGAACGTATTATTGTCATGGATTTTGGCAAGAAGATTGCCGAAGGATTGCCGGTGGAAATTCAAAAGAACCCGCGCGTGATTGAAGCGTATTTGGGCAGCAGCGCCCTGGAAGATTACAGCAAAAAGACGGAGGCAAAACATGGCGCTTCTGGAAGTTAATGATATTCACGCCTACTACGGCAATATCCATGCCCTGAAAGGGGTTTCGTTGACGGTGGAAAAGGGAGAAATCGTCTCCCTTATTGGGGGGAATGGCGCCGGCAAAACAACCACACTGCGCACCATTTGTGGGCTGCTGCATCCACGTGGCGGCAACATTCAATTCGACGGTGAGGATTTGAGCCGTGTTCCTGCCCACCATCTGGTGGGCAAGGGCATTGCCATGGTACCGGAAGGGCGGGGTATCTTCTCCAAACTGACGGTGCAGGCAAACCTGGAATTGGGCGCCTATACGCGGAATGATAAGGCGGGTATCAGCGAAGATTTAGAAAAAGTGTTTCACCTTTTCCCCCGGCTGGCGGAGCGGCGTACCCAGGTGGCCGGTACCCTCAGCGGCGGCGAACAGCAAATGTTGGCTATGGGCCGGGCGATGATGTCCCGACCGCGCCTGCTGCTGATGGATGAACCTTCGATGGGGCTGGCGCCGGTGCTGGTAGATTTGATCTTTGCTACTATTACCGATATTAACAAGACGGGCACAACCATTTTGCTGGTGGAGCAAAACGCGCACAAGGCGCTGCAAGTGGCCAGCCGGGGGTATGTGCTGCAAACGGGGGAGATTCGACTAAGCGACACGGCCGTTGCCCTGCAAAATAACGCCGAAGTGCGTAACCTCTATCTGGGGATTGAATAAAACGTAAACGATTTTTACGTTTTATGACACATGAAACTCCGTATCCTGACCGCCGCCGAAGTCAAACAGGCTCTGCCCATGGCCGCCGCTATTGCCGGGATGAAGTCGGCTTATGCGCAACTGTCGGCCGGGTTGGCGGTGGCCCCTTTGCGCACCCATCTGGACATTACCGCCCACCAGGGCACAACGCTGGTGATGCCCGCCTTTTTGCCCCAAGACGGCGCCCTGGCGGTGAAAGTGGTCTCCGTCTTTCCCCAGAATGCGCGGCGTGGCGAGCGGGTGATCAATGGCCTGGTGCTGGTGATTGATGCCGAAACGGGACGGCCGTCTGCCCTCCTGGAAGGCAGCGCATTAACCGCCATTCGCACAGGAGCCGGTTCTGGGGCGGCCACGGACTTACTGGCCCGGCCTGACGCGCACGTGGTGGCTATCTTGGGCAGCGGCGTGCAGGCGCG
>CAADGU010000103.1 GCA_900696625.1 uncultured Chloroflexota bacterium
ACGCCGCCGTTGGTGATGGTAAAGGTGCCGCCGCGCAAATCCTCCAGCGTCAGCGACCCATCCCGCGCTCTGGCGGAAAAGTCGCGGATACTTTGCTCAATGGCGGCAAACGACAGCCGGTCGGCGTCCCGAATCACCGGCACCACCAGCCCTTCCTCTGCTCCCACGGCCATACCGATGTCATAATACTGTTTGAGTACCATCTCCTCGCCGTCAATTTCGGCGTTCAGTTTGGGGAACGCCTTGAGCGCACCCACCGCTGCCTTGACGAAGAAGGACATAAAACCCAACTTCACGCCGTGTCGTTCCAAAAAGGCCGGGCCGCGCCTTTTACGCAGTTCCATCACCGCGCCCATGTCCACATCGTTGAAGGTGGTGAGCATGGCGGCGGTGTGCTGCGCTTCCACCAGCCGTTGGGCGATGGTGCGGCGGCGGCGGGACATGCGGATGCGTTCCTCGGCACGGCCGTCCCCCCCGGCACTGACCTGGGGCGATGGGGCGGCAGCCGGTTGCGGTTGTGTTTTAGCAGGCGCGGCCTCCTGTTTTTGCAGGTGTTTTTCCACATCCTGGCGGGTGACACGGCCGTGCGCCCCACTGCCTTCTACCTCCGACACATCTACCCCTTCAGCCGCTGCCACCCGTTGGGCTACAGGGGTGATGGCAGGTTGGCGAACAGGAGCAGAGGGTACGGCCGTGTCCACTTTTTTCGCCGTGTCCTCTTGTTTGGCCGGTTCTGCGCCCCCATCCGCTTTATCTGCTTTCCCATCCGCTGCCCCTGCCGCGCCATTTGGTTCGATTTCCGCCAGCACGTCACCTATCTGCACATCGGCCCCTTGCTGGTGGAAAATGCGCGCCAGCACCCCGGCCGATTCCGCGCTCACTTCCAGGTCTACCTTATCCGTTTCCAACTCCACCAGCACGTCACCAACGGCCACGCTGTCACCTTCCTGTTTATGCCACTCACCCACCGTTGCTTCTACTACCGATTCGCCCAGTTCTGGGACAGTTATTTTTGTTGTCATCGCTTCCTCTTTGCCCTTTTGAAAGTAAGCAGTGGGCAGTCAGCAGTCTGTCGTCTTTACTGCTCACTGCTCACTGCTCACTGCTCACTGCTCACTGCTCACTGACTAATCTCCAAATTCAAACGCATACTCCGTAATCGCCTGCTGATTGCGCCGGTGCCAGGTGGTGGAGCCTTCGGCGGGGCTGGTGCGGCGGGGGCGGCCAATGTAGCGCAGGGGGATACGGCCGTGTTCACGGCCGTCTATCCATTGTTCCAGACACGGCCGTACAAATTCCCACGCCCCCATATTGGCCGGTTCCTCTTGCAGCCAGACCACCTCTTCCAGGTTCGGATACGCCGCCAACGCCGCCTGCACCTCCTCGTCCGGGAACGGGTACAACTGCTCCACGCGGGTTAGCGCCACCGTCAATTCCTTCTTCTCTTCCAAAATCCGCTGCTGAATTTCAATCAGGTCTACAAACACCTTGCCGCTGCAAAAAACCAACCGGCGAATCTCCTCCGCCCGTGCCAACGCCAGCGCGTCCGGGATGACCGGCTGCCAGCCGCCCTCTGCCAGTTCACGGGGGGTGCTGGCAGCGCGGGGATGGCGCAGCAGGCTTTTGGGCGTCAGCACCACCAGCGGCAGTGGGTCTGTCACCAGCACCGCCGCCTGCCGCCGCAGCAGGTGGAAATACTGCGCCGCCGTCGTCGGGTAGGCCAGGCGGAGGCTGTTCTTGGCCGCTAATTGCAAAAAACGCTCGGGGCGGCCGCTGGAATGATCCGGCCCCTGCCCTTCGTGGCCATGTGGCAGCAGCAGCACCAGCGAAGGCGTCTGCTCCCATTTCGCTTTGCCGGAGACCACAAATTCGTCAATGATCGCCTGGGCGGTGTTGATGAAGTCGCCGTACTGCGCTTCCCAGATCACCAGCCGCTCCGGGGCCTGGATGTTGTAGCCATACTCAAAGCCGATAACCGCATTTTCCGACAACGGGCTGTTGCGGATTTCAAAGGCGGCTTTCGCCTGGGGCAGGTGTTGCAGGGGGCAATACTCGGCCCCCGTTTCCGCATCGTGGAAGACGGCGTGGCGGTGGCTGAAGGTGCCCCGTTTCACGTCTTCGCCGGTGAGGCGCACGGCCGTGCCGTCCGCCAAAATCGCTGCCAATGCCAGTTCCTCGGCCGTGCCCCACTCGATGGTGGGCTGGTCGGGGTCGGCAAAGGCCATTTCCCGTTTGCCCATACCTCGCCGCAGTTTACGCTCCAATTGGAAGCCATCGGGGAAGGTGAGCAGCGCTTGGTTGAGGGTGTTCAGGTCGGTCAGGGGTACGGCCGTAGCCGCCTGCCGCGCCGCTCCGGCCGGTGGCAGTTCCAACTGCGGCTCCAACTCTTCGGCCACTTCCTCTACTTCCAAAGACTCATACAACGCTTGTAGGTCGGCCAGATAGCTTTGGGTCAGCTTTTCCGCTTCACCAGACTCAATCTCGCCGCGTTTGAGCAATGTGTCTGCCCACTGCTGGCGCACCGTCGGCAGGTCGTCAACACGCCGGTACATCAGCGGTTGGGTGAAGCGTGGCTCGTCCCCTTCATTGTGCCCATAGCGGCGGTAGCCAATCAGGTCAATCAGGAAATCTTTGTGGAACTGCTGCCGGTAGGCAATGGCCAGCCGGGCCACGGCCATACACGCTTCGGCGTCGTCGGCGTTCACATGCACGATGGGGATTTTGAACCCCTTGGCCAGGTCGCTGGCGTAAATGGTGCTGCGCCCTTCTTGCCAATCGGTCGTGAAGCCGATCTGATTGTTAGCGATGATGTGGATCGTGCCACCGACGCGGTAGCCGGGCAGTTGGTGCATGTTCAACGTTTCGGCCACAATGCCCTGGCCGGGAAAGGCGGCGTCGCCATGAATGAGAATGGGCAGCGTGACGGCATGGTTGAAGCGGGGCGCGCCGGGGTCATCCACATAGGTGCCGGCGGCGCGGGCCATGCCGATGACCACCGGGTTGACATGCTCCAGATGGCTGGGATTGGGGGCCAGGGCGATGGTCATATCTACCACATCGTCGGCGTTGAAGTCCAGGGTGTGGTAGCCACCGGCATGGTATTTCACGTCGCCCGTCCAGCCCATACTATTGCGCTTGTCGTAGAAGTCGCGTTGGGCGGGGTCTTTGAACATGGTCAGCAGTTGGGCATACGGCCGTTCCAGCAGATGGGCCATCACGTTCAGCCGCCCGCGGTGAGCCATGCCAATGAGCACGGAGCGAATGCCCACGGCGGCGGCGTCGCTGATCATCTCGTCCAGCATGGGCAGCATCATATCTAGCCCTTCAATGGAGAAGCGGGTTTTGCCGGGGTAGACGCGCTGCAAAAATTGTTCAAAGGTTTCCACCTGGGTGAGACGGGAAAGGAGGGCACGGCCGTCCAGCGGTGTGTGGGGTGGGGCAAAACGGCCGCTCTCGGCCACCTCGCGCAGCCAGCGCCGTTCTTCGTGGTCGCGCAGGTGGTCGTAATCGTAGCCAACCGCGCCAGAGTAAATGTGGCGCAGCGCCTCGATGGCTGCCAGGGCGTGGGCACAGTCGGCCGCCGCCGGGCCGCCAATGAGGCTGGCGGGCAACTGGCGCAGGTCGTCGGCCGTCAGCCCGTGATAATCCAGCGCCAGTGACGGTTCGCCGGGTGGTTCTGTGCCCAACGGGTCCAGCCGCGCCGCCAGGTGCCCAAATTCACGGATGGCCTGGGCCAGATTGACCGCGCCCATGATTTTTTCGGTGGGAACGGACACGCCATCTCGCCCTGAGCCTGCCGAAGGGGTCACCCCATTTTCCCCGGCCATGATCTGCCGGATTTGGGCCGCGTTTTGTTGGAAGAAGGTCTGCGTCGCCTTGTCCAGCGCCGCCGGGTCTTGTTCGTATTGAAGAAACAGGTCTAACAAATAGGCCACATTCGGGCCATGAAACTCACGCCATACATCCATAGGTGTCCTCGGCGGGGGTGTGGTTAGTGGTTCAATCGTTGAAGATTGGACCAATCTGTACGGTTATTCCCGCTCTCCTGATTTTATCATGGGGTTTGTTGTTTGCACTTCGTTACCTTTATTTCTAACGGTCTCGTTCCGACGGTCTCCGTCGGAATGCAGATGGGGACGCAGAGCGTCTCGGGTGGGGCGTTCCACGCGGAGCGTGGAACGAGTTTGGTCTGGCGCTTAAACAACATCCCAACAAGCCCTTAACAGGTTCTGAATAAGTGGCGGCTATGCTTACGGCCATTACAGGAAAGCCACGATGATGGCGAAAATTTGTCAAAAGGAGACAAAACAATGTTAATGCAAAAACGAATTGGTTATATGATGGTGGGTGGGCTGCTGGCGTTGACCCTGGCCTTTGGTGGGTTGGCGGCCTTTGCCCAGACGGATGATGGCGCGGCCGAACCGACGGAAACAACCACACCAGCGGATGACACGGCCGTACAAACAACGCCGGTTGTGCCTGATGGTTTCCGGGGTGGTCACGGCCGTCCCGGATTTGGCATGAAGGGCGACAACCAGGAAGCGTTAGCCGCTGCGCTGGGCATCACCGTTGAGGAACTGGAAGCTGCGTACACGGCCGTCCGCACCGCGCAAATTGAGCAGGCTGTGGCCGATGGTCTGCTGACCCAGGAACAGGCTGACCAACTGTCACAAGGTGGTGGTGGTTTCCATCTCCGGGGCGGGTGGATGGCCGGTGATCAGGGCGAGGCGTTGGCTACCGCTCTGGGCATCACGGTGGAAGAATTGCAAGCAGCCCAGGCACAGGTGCGGGCCGATGAAGTGGCGGCAATGGTGGAAGCAGGCGTGATCACCCAGGAACAGGCTGACCTGATGCTGGCGCGGCAAGCCGTACAGAATTACGTGGATCAGGATGCGTTGCAAACGGCCGTACAGTCGGTGTATGAAACGGCCGTCGCCGAAGCTCTATCTGCCGGGGTCATAACCCAGGCACAGGCGGACGCCATCTTGAGCAACTTGAGTAATGGTCTGGGTGGTTTTGGCGGGCCGGGTTTTGGTGGGCATGGGCATCATGGACGGCCCTAACCTAAAGAGAAGTAAGCAGTGAGCAGTAGGCAGTGAGCAGTAGGCAGTAAGCAGACTTCGAATCACGAATAGAAGAACCTCCTCCTTATTCAAAAAAGGCGCACCGTTGAGGGCGGTGCGCCTTTTTTGTGCGCTGTTTTACGGGCGCAGGATAACTGGTAGGAAGATGGTTTGTTCTGCTTCCAGCACATACTCCTGGCTGGTGGATGTGTTTCCACTTAGATCCGTGCTGATAATGCGGTAGTAGTAAAGATCACCTGTTAAGCCGGGGATCACGGCCGTGTGCTGCCGGTTGAAAAGCGAGCTGCTCACCTGGTTGGGATAGCTGCCGGAACTAGCGCCATATTGCAGGACGTAGGTGGTGAATTCGTTGGTTGTCCAGGTGATGCGGGCGGTGCTGCCGGTGAAACTGCCTTGTGGTGTGGAGACAATGGTTGGGGGCGCCGTGTCGCCGATGATCGCCAGCGGGTAGTTGAGTGTAAACCGCCGGTTATCATCGGGGTATTGCAGCACAAAGCGGTCGGCGATGGCGTCCAATTCCGTTTGCAGGGCGGGCGGCACAACCGCCAGTGGCAGGTGGCGCACCCTGTCCCCATACGTCAGGCGAATGCGGTCGGCCACGGCATTGAGAAGGGTACTCAATGCCGGGGGCACAGCCGCCAGCGAGAGATGGCGAACGGTATCACCGTAGGTCAGCGTCATGCGGTCAGCAACGGCGTTCAAGAGTCCCATCAGCGTTGGTGAATCGGTCAGAGCATTGGTTTCATATAAGTCCGCATGTTCAACAATGATCACAGTGGGATCGGCCGAAAGAGAGAAAACCGAGTAAGCCAGCAACAGAACAATGCAACCGATAAGGGCAATGTAACGCTTCATGGCTTACTCCGTGTACACTAAGGCGATACCACCGACATCTTCAGTCCCATGCCCAATGACAATGGTATGGGTAGTAGATGGGGGCATCTGTGCGGCTGAAATACTACCAAAGTTATGTGGGCTACATCCATCATATAAGTTGGTGCCATTTAGCTGAAAAAAGGCGCAATATCCACCGTCAAACAGAGACCAACTCCTTTCCGCTACCCCAAAGCTGGTAGGAATGTTGACGGTAAAATAGTTGTTGCCGGTCCCCTCGGCGCGTTCAGCAATGAGCATCATGTTGGTGGCGTTGGGGAAGCGGAAGTCGTAATGGGTAATGCCGGGAATGCCAACCCCGGCCGAACCGGCCACAATGGCCAACACATTTTCCAGCTTGGTGGAAATAATGGTGTCGCCCGAAGCGGTGTAAGCGTTCCAGTCAATGATCTTTGCCACCGGATCGGTATTCAGGTAATAGGCCAGAAACCAGCCATCTACATGGACATAGACATGAGGCGCATGATCCTCCGGGTAGCCGGCCAGCGCCACGCTGCCCAGAATGTATTCGGATGTTTCCAGCTCAATGGTCTGGTAAACGGGACGTACCGAACTGATCGTAACAGGTGTCGTGGCTTGAAAGTAGGCGGACATACCGGCCTCATTTTGGATGATCTCGGTGGCGGCGTTGGCAGGTGCGGCGTGCGCCACCCCCATGAAAGAGGGAACGACCAGGGCATATGTGGCGTCATTCGAGGCTTTGTTGCCACCACCAACAAACAAAAAAGCAAAAGCGATGATGGCCGCGACACCAAACGGCCACAACTTATGAATCTGAATGTGTTTCATGAAACTTTCTCCTTAATTTGAATGGGAAATAAACCGGCTAACTTCGATTGTGAAACGATGACAAAAGCGTTACATACTCAATTCATAATCATCTCTCCTGGAACTGGATATATGACACGGCCCACAACTGCAATCTTTTAGACCGGCAACGTGAGTCGCCTCATCATAGTTACGAGGTAACGGTCAAAGGCAAACACCACCGGGGATATAGGATTGAGAGGGGTTGGGTGGCTGGCATTGCCTGACCGCTAATGGCCACCATTGTAACACATTTTCAGCCAGAGTTGTTATCAGTTGCCATATCGGCCAGCAATTCTAAATTTGGCTGGCAGCGGCAGATAAATCTGCACCAACAGAAGGCAAAGTCGGCCTTCGCCGACTGGCATCCAGCCCACGAAGGCGGGCTTTGCTTTGTGTAGGCGCGATTTTAATCGCCGGCTCTCGGTAAATTGAGAATTGCTGCATATCGGCAGCAATTCTAGATTTAGGAGTTGTGGTAGGGGGAGACAGGCGGGTGATACCTTGGCTATGAAAAAGAGCATCAATCCCTGCCTGTCTCACCCCATTGTGGTCGGTTGGGGTGTGGGGCGAGACGGCGCGGAGACCAGGTCATCCGTTTTGCCCTCATGGAACCCGTGCCGTCCCACCCCTACGAAACGTTGATTTCAAATTGAGAATTTCTGGCAATTCCCCAAATTTTCAATCGATGAGCGTGGGACGCCCACGTCCCACATGGGGCACGAGGGCGTGTCCCCCTCCTCTGGGAGGATATTTCTTAATAATTTCCCAACAACTTCTTCAATCTGTCTAAAAATGTGGGGAGTATTGTTTGTTGTAAGCACTTTTGTGCTGTCAGATGGCGATGAATCGCCTACTACGAACAATACTTCAGGAGAGTTGATGATGAAGAGAAAACGTTTTTGGATGATTAGTGCACTGGTGGTGATTGTGACGGCCGTGGCCGGGTATGCCTATTATGCCAACAACACGGCCGTTGCCGCCGCCGATGAGAGTGAGACGGATGTGCAAACGGCCGTCGCCCGCCTGGGCGAAATTACCGTATCGGCTACGGGAGCCGGGGCCATCATTCCCGCCACTGAAATAGAGATGAGCTTTACCAGCGGCGGCTTGTTGGAGGATCTGCTGGTGACGGTGGGGTGGAATTGAGCGAAGAGGACATCGCTACACGCCGGGCGGAGTTTGAACAAAATGGCGGCGATGGTTTTCAGGAGCGCATGTTTAGCGGTGTGGTGGTGCGGCTGCTGGAAGATAAGTTGGGCGTTGTCTCAGAGATGGAGGTGCGGCGGGCTGTGATGGCGGCGGCGTTGACGGCCGTTGCCGAAGCCGCTAATCTCACGGTGGATGAATTACAAACCCAACTCGCCGAAGGGCAGACAATGGCTGCCGTATTAGAAGCAAATGGTGGCGACGTGGCCGCGCTGCAAGCAAAGCTAGTGGCGATTTTTGGCGATTTGCCCGATGCGGCCGAATTAGACCTGGCGCAGTCGGTGAATGAGTGGTTAGGTTTGGAAGAATGAGCTTGCTGAAAAACCACAGAGACACAGAGGCACAGAGGATTTATACCAGAGAAAACTCTGTGTCTCAGTGCCTCTGTGGTAAGTTTTTCAGGAGGCTCATTACGAGGAGTAAACGTGATGAGTGACAATGATGATGAACCGGTAGGGCGGATATTGAGTCGGCGGGAGGTGTTGAAGTTGTTGGGGGCGGCCAGTGCGGCGCTGCTGGTGGGGTGTGGGCCGGAGCAGATGACGGCCGTGCCCACCACTGCGGCTACCACTGCGCCAACGAGGGCGGCGACGGCCGTGAGCCAGACCGCTACCGTGGCCCCTGTTGTTGATACACCCCTGGCGACGCTGGTTTCAAGTACGGCCGTGCCTACCTGCGTGGTGCGCCCCGAATTAACCGAAGGCCCCTATTTTGTAGATACAGGGCTGCAACGTGCCGATATTCGTTCTGATCCGGCGACGGGCGTGGTCAAAGAAGGGGCGTTGTTGACGCTCATCTTCAACGTGTCGCAGATCAACAATGGCTGCAC
>CAADGU010000104.1 GCA_900696625.1 uncultured Chloroflexota bacterium
ATTGGCACGGCCGTAGCCCGCCGCGCCGCTCTTGGTTTTGGTATGAAGGTGCTGTATACGGCCGATTCCCCCAAACCCGACATCGAACGCGAATTAGGCGTCATCCACGTCGCCTTCCCTGATCTCCTTCAGGAATCTGACTTCATCAGCATCCACGTCCCCCTCAACCCGCGTACCCATCACCTCTTCACCATGAACGAATTCCTACAAATGCGTGGCGGCGCGTATATCGTCAATACCGCTCGCGGCCCCATCATCAAAGAAGCTGATCTGGCCGAAGCGCTGCGAAAGGGCATCATTGGCGGTGCGGCTCTGGACGTATTTGAAGAGGAACCGCAGATGCACCCCGGCCTGGCGGACATGAAAGACCGCCTGGTCGTCACTCCCCACGTCGGCAGCGCCACCATCCAGACCCGGCAAAAAATGGCGACAACGGCCGTGCAAAACGTCGTCGCCTTTCTCACCGGCCAACCACCCCTCACCCCCGTCAACCCCCAGGTGCTACATTCACGTTCGTAGTAGGCGATTTATCGCCGTCAATAGGCGATAAATCGCCTACTACGAACCAGGAGATGGAAATGAATCCCGATGACATGAGTTTTGAAGCCGCTTTGCAAGAACTAGAAAGCATCGTCGCCCAACTGGAAGCGGGCGACCTGACGTTGGAACAATCGCTGGCCCTGTTTGAGCGCGGGCAACTGCTGGCGAAACGTTGCCACACGCAGCTAGACGCCGCCAGTCTGCGCGTGGAGCAGCTCACGGCCGATGGGGAGATTGTGGAATTGTAACGGCCGTAATAATTGTTACGGCCGTAAAGCCTGTTATACTCACAGAGGAGACTGAGAGATTGAGAGATTGGGAGATTGTTGTTTCATCAATCTCCCAATCTCTCAATCTCCTAATCTCCCAATAACTCCAAACTGAGAGGCTATACATTGTTCAGAAGCATCCGCGACTCACTCAGCCGTACCCGCAACACCGTCTTTGGCCAAATTGCCAACGTGTTGGGCACCGGCGACATCACCGAAGAAACCTGGGAAGATTTAGAAGCGCTGCTCATTCAAGCCGACGTCGGCGTGCCTACTACCCTGGAAATCGTCGAAGCCATGCGCGCCCGCGTCAAGCGCGACGGGCTGTACAAAGCCGACCAACTATTGCAAGCCCTAAAAGACGAACTGCGCGCCATCTTGAACATCCACCCCACCTTTGAACTGGAACAGCCGCGCCAACTCACCGTCGTCATGATCGTCGGCGTCAATGGCTCCGGCAAAACCACCTCCATTGGCAAACTGGCGCAGCACTACCAAAACAAAGGCAAAAAAGTGATGCTGGCGGCCGCCGACACCTTCCGTGCCGCTGCTATTGAGCAGCTTACCATCTGGGGTGAACGGGCTAATGTGCCCGTCATTGCCGGGCAGCCCGGCGGCGACCCCGGCGCCACCGCCTACGACGGCATCCGGGCGGCGCGGGCGCGTGGTTACAATTTACTCATTGTGGATACGGCCGGCCGATTGCATACTAAATACAACTTGATGAAAGAATTGGAAAAAGTGTACGGCGTCTGCCGCAAAAGCGTCCATGCTGCCCCCCATGAAGTGCTGCTGGTGCTGGACGCGCCCACCGGCCAAAATGCGCTGACGCAGGCGCAGAAGTTCAAAGAATCGGTGAAGGTCACGGGCGTCATCCTGACCAAGCTGGACAGCACCGCCAAAGGCGGCATGGTCTTTGCCATTTACCGCGAATTGGGATTGCCCGTGCGGTTCATTGGCACCGGCGAAAAAATTGAAGACCTGGCCCCGTTTGATGCGGCGGCTTTTGTGGATGGATTGTTTGCGTGATACGTGATGCGTGACGAGTGACGAGTGATTTCACTCGTCACTCGTCACGCATCACGCAAATCGGGAACGTTTTGGGATCGCCACCAAATCAAAATAAAAGAGGATTGAGATGGAAACATTAGTGAATGAACTACACAGCTTACAAGAAACAGTGGAACAGCTGGGGAGGCGTCTTTGACGTAGCCGCTAAAGCTGACAAGGCGGCGCAGTTGGAAGAGTTAACGGCCGCGCCCGGTTTTTGGGATAACAGCCAGACCGCGCAAAAAACGATGCGGGAACTAACCCGCTTGAGAGAACAGGTGACAGTGTGGCAGCAGCTCAGCCAACGGCTGGGCGAAACGCTGGAACTGGTGGAACTGGGCGATGCCGAACTGGAAGATGATTTAACGCAGGAAGTGGAACAACTGCGGCACGAGATTGACGAACGCGCCTTCCAAACCCTGTTTGCCGGGGAATATGATGATGAGGACGCCATCTTAGCGATTCATGCCGGGGCGGGGGGTACGGAGGCGCAGGATTGGGCCTTGATGTTGCAGCGTATGTTTTTACGTTGGGCGGACACGCATAAATTTGTGGTGGATATTCTGGATGAAAGCCCTGGCGACGAGGCGGGTTTGAAGAGTTGTTTGATGGCAGTGCGCGGGGATTATGTGTACGGCCGTCTCAAATCCGAGCGTGGCGTCCATCGGCTGGTGCGCATCTCGCCGTATGACTCTTCCAGCCGCCGCCATACCTCCTTTGCCAAAGTGGAAGTGTGGCCGGACGTGGCCGAGGAAATTGAGATCGAAATTGATGAGCGTGACCTGCGCATTGACCGGTTTAAGGCCAGCGGCGCCGGTGGGCAGCACGTCCAGAAGAATGAAACGGCCGTGCGCATCACCCATATCCCCACCGGCATTGTCGTCTCTTGCCAGAACCAGCGCTCCCACACCCAGAACAAGGAAACCGCGTTAAAAATCCTGAAAGCGCAACTGTTTGACCTGGAGCGGCGCAAACAAGATGCAGAAATGGCTGCCCTGAAAGGCGAAAACGTAGACGCCGGCTGGGGCAACCAGATTCGCTCTTACGTGCTGCACCCGTACAAAATGGTCAAAGACCACCGCACTGAGTATGAAGTGGGTAATGCCGAGGCGGTATTAGACGGCCGTCTCGATGATTTTATGGAAGCATATTTGAAGTATCGTTTGGGTGAAACAGTCAGTGCATAATTATGTATGCACTGACTGTTTCACTCCAGGAGGATTCCCAATGGCCGACAAAGATGATGGTAAAAAGAAGCCACCCCCCCAACCTGTAAATCGGTACCAGACAGGTGGCAGCAAGCCTGAACAGCCCAAACAACCGCCCCAGCCGGTGCGGCGCGTGGAGGCGGGCGGCGCTAAATCAGAGCCGCCCAAACAACCGCCACAACCGGTGCGCACGGTGCAGACGGGTGGGCCAAAACAGCCCACTACCCAGACGCCACAGCCGGTGCGCCGTGTGCAGACGGGGGGTACTACACCACCGGCCAAAACACCGGGCCATGATTTGCCGAAGCCACCGGAACGCCGGGTTGTGCGCCCCGGCACGGCCGTCGCCGGGGCAGCAGTAGCCGGCGCGGCTGCCAGCCAGGTTGTGGCCCCGGAAATGCAGGCAAAGGTCACGGCCGTGCAAAGCAAATATGAACGCCTGGAAACGGCCGCCCAACTGAGCGACATCTACAGCACCATTGGCCGCATTGACGCCAAACTGACCGACCTGCCCTTTGAACTGGAAAAACAACGCGCGCGTGGTTATGTGCATGGTGGTCAGTTGGAGAACAAACTGGTCGCTCTGGATGACAAATGGGACAATAACATTCGTCCCCGCGTGGAAACTACGCTCAAAGAGCAGGTGGCGCGCCTGGATAGTGAATTGAACCAGGCGGAAGGTATGGTCAAGCGCGTCAACCCACGGGTAGAATCAACGGTCAAGCTGGCGGAGACGGCCGTAGACAGCCTGGAACGCCGCGTCAACGCCGCTCAAGACGCCGTCAGTAGTCTGTACAAACCAATAGAAAACGAAGTCAACGAAGCCGAGCGCCAGGTCAACCATGCCCGCCAAATGCTCGACCTGCTGGACGCTTCCCAGGCTATCCGCTTGCGCAACGCCGAAGGCCCCCTGTTGGCGGTAGAGACGGAATGGCACCGGAACGGCAAAGAAGGGCCAAAAGGGTATTTGTTCCTCACCGACCAACGGCTCATCTTTGAACAGCGCGAAGAAGTTGTTACCAAAAAGAAATTTGGCCTTTTCAAAGCCGATTCTGAGATGATTCAAGAGGTACATATAAACGTCGAAGTGCATCAGATTGAAAACGTCAGCCACAAAGAAGAAGGCGGTTTCATGGGTATGGGTAAAGCGGATATCCTGGAACTGGTCTTTGCCGCCAGCGCCAATATCTCCCGCGCCCGCTTTCACTTGAAAGGCCAAAACTCTTCTGAATGGGCGGCCATGATCAAACGAGTGCAAACCGGCGATGTGGACAAAGACCGGTCGGGGGCGCATGTGGAAGCCTTAGCCGAAGCCGGGATCACCAGCACCTCCTTCCCCACATCTTGCCCCAACTGTTATGCGCCCATCCCGGCCCAACCGCGCGGCGTCACCAGTTACACCTGCGAATTTTGTGGCGCGGTGGTAGCTCCCCAGGTTAGTTAACATCCATCCATCGGATGGATGTTAACCAAACATTTATGTGCCAAACTTGACATATTGACGCCTGCCGATATAATCGCGGGCACTTATGGCATAAAAGGTTTGCAAAAACGTAAGAGCGTTGGCCTGTAAGGGTCAAACGCTCTTTTTCCGTGTTTATCCCCGTTGTATAAAAGATCTGACAGGTTTTTGAAAACCTGTCAGGTCTGAATAACAAGTACTTTATCTTTTTGGGAGGTCACCTGGTGGAGACAACAGAATTCCGCTCTTTACGTATCAGTTTAGCATCCCCCGACCATATGCGTTCCTGGTCATACGGGGAAGTAACCAAACCAGAAACTATCAACTATCGTCGGTTACGGCCGGAAAAAGATGGGTTGTTTTGTGAAGCCATCTTTGGCCCCACGCGCGATTGGCAATGTTATTGTGGCAAATACAAAAACGTGCGTTACAAGGGCATTGTTTGTGACAAATGTGGCGTGGAAGTGACCCGCTCCTCCGTGCGGCGGGAACGCATGGGGCACATTGAACTGGCCGCGCCGGTAGCCCATGTCTGGTATACCCGGCGTGTGCCCAGCCATATGGGGCTGTTGTTGAACGTGTCCCGGCGTAATCTGGATCGCGTTCTCTATTTTGCCCAATACGTCATTACCCATGTGGATGAGGAAGCCCGGCAGCGGGCGCTCAAGCGTTTGCAGGAAGAGCTGGAAGAGGCCGAACTACGTTTTGAAGAAGATTTGCAGAGCAATATCGGGCAGGCTACTTCTGATGTACAGGGCCGCTTGTCGGAGTTAGAAGCGGCGCTGCTAGAGCTAAACGAAACCTTTGATGATCGTTTGTCCGCGGCCACAGACGAAGTGGTGCGCGAGGCAAAGGCTGTTGAGCAGCGGCTCAAAAATGCCAAAGATAAACCGGCTGCTGAAGATATTGTGCTGGCCGGACAGCTATTGGTGAGCGCCGGTGAAAAAGTAGGCCGCGAACACAGTGTGTTGGTGCAAGAAATTACCACTGAGCGCCTGAATGAGGTGCAGAGTGAGTATGAAGAAGATCATCAAAGCAAATTGGCGGCGCTGCAAAAAGAGCTAGACGAACTGCGCGGCGAAACACAGGCGGTGGGCGATGATATGCGTGGTGAATTGGCTTCGAAGCTGATTAAGCTGCGCCAGCAAGTTCAGACAAAACGGGAACAGTTGGAAAGTCTGGAGCCGATGGTTTTCCTCAATGAAAATGATTACCGTGAGTTGAAGAGCAAATTCGGCAACGTCTTCCGCGCTGACATGGGTGCGGAGGCGCTGTATGACATTTTGCGGCGCATGGATCTGGAAAAACTTTCCCGTGAACTGTGGCGAGAGGTGCGCACCACCCGCTCCAAGCAGGCGGCCAAACGCGCCACGAAACGGCTGCAAGTGGTGGAGGCGCTGCGCAAGAGCGGTAACCGGCCCGAATGGATGATTTTGACGGTGCTGCCAGTGATCCCGCCCGATTTACGGCCGATGGTGCAGTTGGACGGTGGCCGTTTTGCCACGTCTGACCTGAACGATTTGTACCGCCGGGTCATTAACCGGAACAACCGGTTGAAGCGGCTGCTGGAACTGGGCGCGCCGGATGTGATTGTGCGTAATGAAAAGCGTATGCTGCAAGAAGCGGTGGACAGCCTGATTGACAACAGCCAGCGGGGCAAGGCGCTCAGCCGCCGCGGTCGTCGTGAACTGAAATCCCTGTCTGATATGCTTAAAGGAAAGAAGGGGCGCTTCCGCCGGAATCTGTTGGGTAAACGTGTGGACTACTCTGGCCGTTCGGTCATTGTGGTGGGGCCAAACTTGAAGTTGGGCCAGTGCGGTTTGCCCAAGACGATGGCGTTGGAACTGTTCCGCCCGTTTGTGATTAGCAAGCTGGTGGAATATGGCTATGCCAGCAATGTGAAAGGGGCGCGCCGGGTGATTGAACGGCAGCAGCCGGAGGTGTGGCAGGTGTTGGAAGAGGTCATTGACGGCCGTCCCATCCTCCTGAACCGCGCGCCTACCCTGCACCGCCTGGGTATTCAGGCATTCATGCCCATGCTGGTGGAAGGTAAAGCCATTCAGCTACATCCATTGGTCTGCTCGGCGTTTAACGCTGACTTTGACGGCGACCAGATGGCGGTGCATGTGCCCCTGTCCACTCGGGCAGTGGATGAGGCCATGGATTTGATGATGGCCACCCGCAACCTGCTCAAACCGGCCAACGGCGAGCCGATTGTAGGGCCGTCCAAAGATATGGTGTTGGGGGTGTATTACCTGACGTTGATGCGCGACGGCCGTAAAGGGGAAGGCCAAGTCTTTGCCAGTCTGGAAGAAGTAGAGACCGCTTATGAACTAGGCTACCTGGACATTCACGCCAAAATCAAGGTCCGTACCTATACCGTCAACAAAGAAGACCATACCCGTTATAAGGATGGCAAACCCCGCCAGAAGATCATCGAAACCTCCCCCGGACGTGTCTTGTTTAATCAGGTATTACCGGAAGAATTCCAGTTTGTCAACCAGGTATTGGACAAAGGTGGCGTTACCCGCCTGATCAACCGCGTCTATCGTCATTTGGGTGACGAAGCGACCATTAACCTGGTAGATGCTGTTAAAGCGATTGGTTTCCGCTATGCAACGGTATCCGGTACAACTATCGCCGTGTCTGACCTGACCATACCTGAAGAACGACAGGGGATTTTGGATGGCGCGCTCAAGCGCGTGAACGAAATTGACCGGCAGTATCGCCGGGGTTTGCTCACCGAAGAAGAGCAGTATATGCGCACCATTGAAACCTGGAATGATGCCAAAGATAAGGTCGAAAAGGCGGTGCGCGATGTGATGGATCCGGCCAGCCCCATTGCGGTAATGGCCTTGTCTGGCGCGGGTAAGGGCGGGTTTGGTCCCATCACCCAGTTGGCCGGTATGCGTGGTCTGATGGCGGATCCGCAGGGACGCATCATTCCCGTACCCATTCAGTCTAATTTCCGTCAGGGGTTGGATACCTTGGAGTATTTCATCTCCACGCATGGGGCGCGTAAAGGTCTGGCTGACACGGCCCTGCGTACAGCGGATGCTGGTTATCTGACCCGCCGTCTGGTGGACATTGCCCAGGATATGATTGTCATGGGCGCGGATTGTGGCACTGATAAGGGCATTCACGTACGGCGCTCCGATAATTTTGGCAAACAGACGTTGTCAGAACGAGTTCTGGGTCGGGTATCGGCGGAAGAGATTATGGACCCCGACACCAATGAACCGGTGGTGCGTATTGGCGACTACTTTACCGATACGGCGGCGGAACGTGTTGAGGAGTTGGGTGTCGAAGAAGTATATGTCTTTTCACCAATGACATGTGAACTGCGGCGTGGTATTTGTACCAAGTGTTATGGCCTGGACCTGGCACGAGGTAAACCGGTAGCGCGGGGCACGGCCGTTGGTATTGTCGCCGCGCAGTCCATTGGTGAACCTGGTACCCAGTTGACTCTGCGTACCTTCCATACCGGTGGTACCGCTTCGGCCGCCGGTGACATCACCCAGGGTTTGCCCCGTGTGGAAGAACTTTTTGAAGCTCGCCAGAAACCTAAAGGTGAGGCCGTTATCACCGAGATTGGTGGCCGCGGTGAAGTGCGTATGGTTGACGGCGTGCGCCATGTGTTTGTGACCGATAGTAAACTGGTAGACGAGGTGTATGAAATCCCTGAAGGCTGGGTGGTTAAAATTGGTGACAATGATACCGTTGAACCGGGTGGGATTTTGGCGGAGAAAGAAGACGAGGTCATTTCGTCCCGTCATGGTGGCCGTGTATCACGTAACGGCGACCGGGTGACGGTTGTTTGGGAAAGTCGTGATGAGCGGGATTATGAAATCCCGGCCGGTATGCGCCTGCTGGTTTCTGATGGCGAGGAAGTGTTTGCCGGTGGTCAGTTAACCGAAGGTTCTAAAAACCCGCACCGTATTCTGGATATTTTGGGTCGTGATGCTGTGACCCAATATCTGCTGCAAGAAATGCAGCAAGTTTACCGGCCACAAGGTCAGAATATCCATGACAAACATTTTGAGGTCATCATCCGCAAGATGTTGAGTAAAGTGATCATTACTAATTCCGGTGACACGGAAATGCTGCCCGGTGAGTTGGTGGAATTGGCGATCTTCATGGAAGCGAACGAAGAAATCATGGAGGAAGGCGGTGAACCGGCGCAAGCGGAACCTGTGTTGTTAGGGATTACGAAAGCCGCATTGAATACCGATAGTTTCCTGTCGGCCAGTTCATTCCAGCATACCATCAAAGTCCTGGCCAGCGCGGCTATTGCCGGCGCTGAAGACAGGCTGATGGGCTTGAAGGAAAATGTCATCATCGGTAAGCTGATTCCGGCAGGCACCGGCTTTGACTTGCACAACCGGCCAGCGCCCGAACCGGCTGATCTGCTGGACGAGGAAGAAGAGGAAGAGACGCCGGCGTTCGACTTCTCGATTCCGTTGATGATTGATGACAATACCGACCCGGCCATTTTAGAAGCTCTGGCGACGGCTAAAGAAAAGCAATTAGCGGCTTTACCGGCGGAAGAGGAGTATGAAATGGAATATGAGTATGGGCTTGATGATGATGATTTGGAAGGGTTTGGGGATGAGGAAGTAACCGATTAGGAGTAAGCGGTTAGCAGTGAGCGGTAGAAACGGCCGTCTGGAATTCCAGACGGCCGTTTTTTATTTAATAATCTCTTTTGAGCAGCATATCAGTCAGTTGATTAAGGGCAGTATAGGCGGGGCCGCTGGGGTGGGCGGCTTCTAAATTGCCGAGGGCGCTTTGGGTATAAGCGGTGGCTTTGGTGGTGGCAAAGTCACGGGCGCCGCTCTGGTTGAGTAATACCACTGCCTGCTGCACAAACACGCTATCGGTTTCCTGCTGGGTATATAACTGGCGCAGGTCGGCGCTGTGTTCCAGGCCATAGAGGACGGGCAGCGTTTTCTTTTTAGTGGTGATGTCGGTGGAGGCGGATTTGCCGATGAGTGTTTCGTCGCCCCAGATGCCCAGGATGTCATCAATGACCTGGAAGGCCAGCCCGGCGTCCAGACCGTATTGGGCATAGTGGGCGATGGTGGTGTCGTCTTGCCCGGCAACCAGCGCGCCTAATTCGGCACAGAGGGAGAGGAGTACGGCCGTTTTCCCCGTGATCATGGCAATATACTCATCTACCGTTACCCGGTCTCGTTTTTCAAAGTCCATATCGGCGTGTTGGCCTTGTGTTAGCCGTACACACGTTTCGTCAAAACGGCGCAGGGCGCGTACCACCCGCTCGGCCGGGACGCCCCGGTCATGCAGCCGGTTGAGCGCCAGGTGTGCCAGGGCAAACATGGCGTCGCCAGCGTTGATGGCCTGCTCAATGCCCCAAATTTGCCACAGCGTTTCCCGACCACGCCGGGTGGGGCTGGCGTCTTCAATGTCATCGTGGATGAGCGAGAAGTTGTGCAGCAGTTCCACGGCGGCGGCGGCGGGCACAGCCTGCCGCCAATCGCCGCCTGCGGCCTGGCACACCAGCAGCAGCAGCACCGGCCGAATTTGTTTCCCGGCGTTCACATCGGCCGGCCCCATCTCCCGGTCCCGCCAGCCCATGTGGTAGTGCATCATGCCGTAATACTGGTCTGGGGTACGGCCGTTGGACAATAAAACAGCCTTCATTTCTTCATTGAGGGCGGTGCGCATTTCATAGCTTAAGGTTTCAAGTTCTTTCATCACAACTTATTCCAATGGTGGTGAATATCTAGAATTGGGTATAAAGTGGCGTTTGGGCCAGAGTGGATAAGTCTTTTGTGCCAGCGCAGAACATGGCCACGCGCAGTTCGGCCGTGATCGTTTCGGCCATTTCGACCACGCCATCTACGCCTCCTTTGTCAGCGGCACGCAGGAAGTCACCGGCGAAACCAACCAGGTTTGCGCCCAGGGCAACGCACTTTGCCACATCAATGCCGTTGCGGATGCCGCCGCTGGCGAAGATGGGCAGATGGGGGGCGGCGCGGCGGCAGTATTGGATGGACACGGCCGTGGGAATCCCCCAATCAATAAACGCGCCGGCTACCCGTGCATGGCGGGCGGTAGGGGCGCGGTGCATCTCTACCTGGCTCCAACTGGTGCCACCAGCGCCGGCTACGTCAATGGCGGCTACACCGGCTTCGGCCAGCCGCCGCGCTGTTTCTTCGGCAAAGCCCCAACCTACCTCTTTGGCAATGACGGGCACGGGCAGCTTCTTGCAGATTTCTTCGATTTTGGGCAGGAGGTTGGCAAAGTTGCCGTCGCCTTCTGGCTGCACGGCCTCTTGCAGGGCGTTAAAGTGCAGGATGAGGGCATCGGCTTGAATCATTTCTACCAGCAGCAGGCACTCGTCCAATCCGTAGCCATAATTGAACTGGACCGCACCCAGGTTGGCGAAAAGCAAAATATCGGGGGCCACATCGCGTACCCGGTAAGTATCGGCCAATGATTCGTCTTCGACAGCGGCGCGCATAGAACCGAGACCCATGGCCATGCCCGCTGCCTGCGCCCCGGCAGCCAGGGTACGGTTGATGGTGCGGGCTTCGGCCGTGCCGCCGGTCATGGAGGAGATGAGTAAGGGGGTTTTGAGCGTTTTACCAAACAGGGTGGTAGCAGTGTCTACGTCAGCCAGGTTGATTTCCGGTAATGCCTGGTGCATGAAAAAGAACTTTTCCAGGCCGGTGGTTGTTTTTTTGAAAGCGACGTCTTCTTCCAGATTGATGCGAATGTGGTCGGCTTTACGCCGTTCGGTGAGGTCTGGGGCGGGGGCTGCGGTCATATAGTTCTCCGTTAATTTAGAATTAAGCCGGGAAAGTATACCTTACTGAGCCACGCCAGGCACGTGGGGCGAGGCGGTAACAGGGCGATTCCAAAGTCGGGTCTTGTTCACCACCGAGGAGTTCGCACGCCCACGTGCGAACGAGCAGCACGTGGGCGTGCTGCTCTCCTCGAACAGAATATCTGGACTTTGGAATTACCCTGAGGCGGTAAGCAGGGCAATCGCATGTTCAATTCTACAAAGAATCAGTCCCACCCTTCACCGAGTTCGGGGCAGGCACTTCGGGGGTTGGGGGCCGCCAGCTTGTGCTTCCGGTTAGTTAGCTTTGGCCTCTACCGGGGTGAGTGAGTAAAAAGGGACTATTGACGACGGCCGTACCCTACACCCATAATTGCCCGTATGTTTCAAGCTATACGTCAGGTGATTTTTGCATTTATGGCCGTGTGCTGTGGCCTGATTGGGTTGTTCTGGTTCTGGTTTATGTATCAGTTCAGCCTGAAATGGCTGGATGCCGACGGCAACGTCGGGTCAGCGATGGGAGCGACCGTTGTTTTTGGGCGCGAAGGCGCCTATTGGATTGGCGCTATCGCCCTGGGCTGGCTGCTGCTGGCTCTCTTTTTCGGTTTTATGCAGTGGCGGGTGTCCCGTCATCCGTGAGCCGTCATCCGTTATCGGTTTACGGTTTACGAGTTACGCATTACGGGTTCCCGATTACCATCCGCTCCGTCCATGTCTGGCGATTGGCGTCGAAGTGGGAGACGGCCGTTTCCGCAAAGGGCGTCATCTTACGGCTGAAATAGTGGGGCAGCCCTTCGGCAGATAGATTGTCCAGCGTTTGGGTGTAGCTGCGCAAGATATGTTCATCGAGCAGGTCGCCGCCGGTTCGGCCTACGGCCGTGACCGTCTCCACGCCCTTCTTACCCCATTCCACTAAGTCCAATGCCATCAAGCCACTCACGTTAGCCGGGCTGGTTCCCTCTGCTGTCGCCGTCGTTTCCATTTGCGACCAAAGCGTTTCCAGGCGGGGGAGAAGATTGGTGGTGTTGTTGAAGAGACGGCCGTAGCTCTGGCGCAGTTCCTCGGCTGTTTGTTTTATATCATCTGCGGACAACGGCGGGATATTGACAGTTTGGGCGCTTTTGTCTGAGGCGGCATGTAAGGCATCCAACAATTCATCCAGGCTGTCAATCTGTGCTTCTTCGGCCAGCACGCCGTTTTCCTTCAGCTGGGCCACCAGCCGATGGAGGAAGACTTTGCTGCCGGTGGCGGTATCACTGGCAATGGCAAAAATCCACAGTGGCGAGAAGCGTATCCACAGCAGCCCGGCCATATCTACGAATGAACCGGCCATGCGGCGGGGCATAAAGTTGCCTTCCAGATTGCGGGTGGGTACGGCCGTCAGTACGCTGCGATCCATTTGCGCCACCTGTTCAATCAAAAACTGTTGCAAGTCGCCAATGGTGACGCGGTAAAGGGTGGATTGTTGCAGGGTAGGGGGGATAAGGGTTTCAGAGAGCAGCACGGCCGTGCCGCCCCCAACGGCAGCCAATGAGCGAATGGTGCGCTCCGGGATGGAAATCAAGAAGCCAAGCTGCTTACGGGTTTCGGGATTCAGATTGTTGAACATGGTTCTCCTGCTGAAATTATGAATTATGAAGGATGAATGATGAATTTTCATTCATGCTTCGCCATGCCAGGGAGTACGCAGCCGGCAGGGTATGGTTGCATACGGGCCAGATGTTTCATGTTACAATAACGGCCGTGTTCGCCACCTCACAAACCGGCCTGCAATCCCCCGAACACGCTGCTTTCCTCAAATGAGAGATTGGGAGATTAAGAGATTCAATCTCCTAATCTCCCAATTACCGCCCCACCCCCACACTGCCGCCAAACGCGGCCGACATTTCCTCGTAAATGGCGGCTATGCTGGCTTCATTTCCCGCAAAAAAGTTGCCGTTAGTCTGGCTGGCCAGATTGCGCATGGTGTTGACATCGGCGTCGCTGCCATAGGCGATGGTGAAGACAGTCAGATTGTTGGCTACCGCCATGCCGGTGGCAGAGTTGGCGTTGTAGCGATAGCTGCGTGTATCTTGCCCATCGGAAAGGACAACCATGGCGTTGGTGGTTTGTGGCTGCGTGGTGCTGTATAGCAGCACCGCACCATCGCCAATAGCGTCAAAAAGCGTGGTATCTCCTTCGGCGCGCAAATCGGTGATCGCCTTGATGATTTTTTGCCGGTTGGGGCCAACCTGTATGTGGTTGAGGATCAAATCAGGTTCGGTGCTAAAGGCGATGATGGACAGGTAATCATCGTCCCCCATTTGCTCCACAAACTGAATGGCGGCGGCACGCATACTCTCCATCTTGCTGCCGCGCATACTGCCGGAAGTGTCCAGCAGGAGCGCCAGGTTGACATCTTTGCGCGCTTCTTGCCACAACTCTTGGGCGGCATAAACGGCAGCAACAGAAGGGGGCGCGAACACGGCCGTTGGCTGAGACGGATCTACGCCATGTGTTTCATCCAGAGGGGAGGCCAGGGGCACGGCCGTGTGTACCGGCCTTAATCCGCCTGCCAGCGCCAACTGCTGCCCCGCCTCGCTGAGCAAATAATCCCGAAACAGGCGCGCCGCTTCCTGTTGGGCAGCAGGAGCAGCGCTGTTGATACAGGCCGGGTGCGTGGCCATAAACGTACCCTCAAAGGGATAAACGGCTACAAGCTGCCCATTGCCATCATTCACCACATCACTTTCATACATCACCCCACCGCTCAGGTAATTGAGGCCGCGGCTGCTCATGGCCGTGCTAAGGGCGCGCGTATTGGGGCTGAACCAGGTGACGCCCCCTTCAAATGCGCCCACCGAAGCCTTGACAATGGGGCGCTGAATGTCTGCTTCCGTAACTGCTTCTGTGGTGGTTTGGGCGGCCTGCACCAGGGAGAGCAGGGTGCTGACGCCGCTGCCGGAGAGGCCGGGATGGGTATGGCTCAGGCGGAACGCATCGCCCAATTCACCGCCGCTGTAGTAATTCCACAAGGCATCATCGGTCGCCAGACTGCCCACGTCCAGCCAGCCCAATGGCAGGCCGGGCCAGCCCAACGCTTCGGCTACATCGCGCCACATGCCAATGACCAGAGGGCTTTGGGCTACGCTGACGCAGTCGCTCTGAAAGCTGTTGCTGCCCTTGTCGGCCAGAATGTTTACCCAGACTGTTTCGTCGGGAATCCAGAGGGCTGGCTCAGCGCCGGTGCTGATGTCGGTGACAGCCTGTCCGGCGTCGGCAGGCGTGAGCTGCACAAAGATGGATTTGCCACCGCTGGTTTGGGTTTCGCTGGCGTTGAATTGGGTCACGGCCGTACTCAACCACGGCTCCAAACTGGTATTGGCCACCACTGACACCACTTCCGCATTACGCGGCGGCTCGTTTGCTGCCGTATTCCCCAGGCTGCAAGCTAACGTAGTCAACCCCACCAAAAATAAAAAAGCGAAAATACCGCTGTATCGGTTCTTTTTCATCTATCACTCCACTCCGATAACCGATAACCGATTACCGTTCACTGCTCACCGTTCACTGCTCACCGCTCACTGCTCACCGCTCACTGTTCCCCACTCACCGCCCCGCCGTCACCAACGTCAATTCTACATAGCGATCTTGCGCCTGTATGTTGGGATCATCACTGTTCCTATGATCGAGCGGCGGCAAGGTGGCTTCCACCACAAAACGGGCCGGGTCAATACCTTGTGAAACCAGATAATCTACCACCGACTGTGCCCGTCCTTCGGCCACTTCCAGGATGTCGGCTTCTGTCCAGGGTGGGTCATTGGCCGGCCAGGCGGAAGAGCCTTTTACGCGCAAGAACAGGCCAATGCTTTGTGACAAAGTGGGCACCACGCAGTTATCCAAAATCCGGCGTGATTCCAACGTCAGTTCGGTGGATTCGGGTAGGAAAGTGAAGGTGCGGCAGGGCAGCACGGCCAGCGTGGCCGCGTCGCCGGTGCTGACGGTGCTTAAATCCAGTTGGGAGGAGATGGAGAAGGTGTCGTTGACGGGACGGCCGTTGGGCTGCAAACTGGCCTGTTCCGCGGCGCGAATCACAAAACCAGGGTTGACCAGCTCTTCCACGTTGTCATTGGGCACGGGCACATCAGACGCCGCCCAGACGCGCCGGGCGATGGACAGCCGGTTGAGAATGGGACGGGTATCGCGCATCACAAAGGCGTTATCGCCCAGGTCGGCCTGGGCTACGCTCTCCAGCCAGGCGCGCAAATCGTCGCTGGCCGATTCAGGGTAAACAAAGCTCCAATCGTTGTGGCCCCAATTGGCGATGTGGGTGGCGGCGGTATCAAAATTCTCCACCTGGTCTTTCAGGGTGGCAAACCAGGCATTGTGGAAGTTTTGCACCAGATTGGCGTCGTTGGCGATGGTCTCCCGCGAGGTGACAATCACATCCATGACGATGCGCAGCTGGTTGGAGCTGAGCAGCGGTTGGCCGCCGCTTTGTTCGGCGTCATAAATGTCCGGCTCCCAGCCGGAGACGGCGTCAGCCTGACCGTTGTTGAAGGCTGCCACGGCATCCGCTACACTGTCTTGGGGCACCAGCGTCACCTGGGAACGCGGGCTGAGTTGGGCGATGGAGAGAACGTAATAGACAAAGTATTCACCTACGCTGCCCCGTGAAAAGGCGATTCGTTTGCCTTGCAGGTCATTGATGGTAGGCACATCCCGCCCCCACAACTGGTCCGCGCCGGCCGTTTCGTCCACGATGGCGGTGATGACGCCGGGGCTGGTCAGGGCGACAGAGTCCAGGGTGGTGAGCAGGCAGTCCCAAATACCGGCATTGAGCAGGGCGGTCCGCTGCTCTTCGGACACATCATAAGCCGGGTCTTCGTCCAGGAAAAAGGGGACGATGCCCAGGTGGAAGCCGTTGGCGATGTCTTGCCCGGACATTTGCATTTGCTGTAAGACGAAGTAACTGCCAAAGGCATCCGCGCCACAGACATAGGTGGGACGGCCGTCGCCGGCATCATAGTTCGGCCCCCAAATCGGCTCTGGGGACTCCAGGTTGACGGTAACGGGGCGGGTGCTGACAGTGGCAGTGGTAGGTTGGGCAACGACCGGGGTTGCTTCCCCGGCCCTTTGCTCATCCTTCGCATTATTAACCAGACTAAACGTGATAAAGCCACAAACGGCTACTAGAGCCACACCCACAATCGCAATAAAAATAAGACGTGTTCTGTCCATAATCAATCACTCTCCATTCCTTTTAACCAAAAATGACTCTTCCGAAAAAAGTCCTTCGAGACCAGAAGGCCAACTTTTCTTCTCGACAGAAATTTTCAGTAGATGACAAAAAGTTGAACTTCTTTCGGTGGACTCAAAAATGATGGTTTGCGTTTATTTCCCAGTCTGAATTCGTTGCCGTAGGAGATCGAATTTTCGCTGAAAAAGTTCTGGGTCCGCTTTTAACCCATAACTATCATAACGAGGTAACAATTCTTCAAAGAGAGCCTCTAACGTGGTAAAGTCAATCAGCTGTCCGTGAATCATATTTATTACGTCAGCGAAGTCTTTTTCGTTGCCACGATGGATCTTACTGAGCGCCACAGCATAAAAATCAAAGTGAAAAACCTCAATCGGCCCATACCGGCCGACAAATTGGTGGCGATTGACATATCCGGCCGGCAAAGGAATAAATTCTCCCGGTGAAACCTCTTCAATTGGCACACGCAATTCACGTCTGACCTGGCGCAGGCAGCGAATAAACTCAGCATGAACTTCTGGCGTCACGTCAAAGTGGATGTCAATGTCAAACGTACTCGTCTTTCCCCCTGCTAAAAGCAATGACGCCCCACCGACCAGATATAGTTGTGCTTTATGGCGGAAACAACTGCCCAAACGCTCCAGGAAATTCTCTACCCCTTGCGCATCAACCCTTTGATCAGCCATGTGCCACTTGCTCCAGATTTAGTTGCGTTAAGAGGAGTGAGATAGCCGATTGATACGTGCTTAACCAGTCATAACCGGTTTGGTTTGTGTAATAGTCGGCCAGGGTGCGCAACCCGGCTTCACCAAAATGATCCTCCAGGGGGGGGAGATGATAATGTGTTGGCCCAAAATAGTTGGGTAGCAGCGGAAATGTGCCCAGATACAATTGCAGTGTTGAGAACCAGAAACGCTGCAAATACGCAGCGGCCGTATAAAAATGGCGTAGCACATCGGCCGTATCCGGATCAAGCGAGGCGGTTAAGGCTGGTACGTATTGATGCAGCTGCGGTTGGCGAAGAAATAAAGGGATCAGAGATTCACGCAGGCGCGGTTCACCATGTCCGGCCAATGCCGCTATCAATGTGGCGGGCGTTAACGATTTTCCAGAAGTGTAGGGCTGTGGCAATCTCAGGTAATGGATGCCATAAGCGGCCAGGTTTTCCACTAATAAGGCATCTGCTTCCAGGGGGATAGTCTCAATTTCAGCCAACATGATGAGTATTGTAACAAAAAAGCGGCGTTACCATTACCGCAGCCACCAGCAACCAGCCACCAGCTACTAGGACGAAATCATACTGAGGGGAATGAATCCGATGAGGCGTTGATCACTATGGGCACGGCCGTTGCCATCCAACCCGCACACATTTGCACCCTCACTCTCAATGATGCGCACCCCATCCCGCGCTTCGCGTTCAATGCGGCAGCCGCCGCCACATAGTGGCAGATCGGGGCAGTGATGGCATTTGCTGGGCAGCCCGGCCCACACCGGGTCATCCTCCCGCTCGCGGAAACTGCGGAACAGTTCACTGCGCCAGATACGTTCCCAGGGGTCGCGCAAAATGTTCCCGGCAGCCACGTAAAACGACTGGCAGGGCAGCACGTCCCCGTTGGGTTCAATGCAGATGGAATACTCGCCCGCATTGCACCGTTTCGCGCCAATTTCCAGTTCCACCGGCGACATACGGCAATATTCGGTGGGGGTATACCAGAGGAAACGCATCCCTTTTGCCTGGGCGTGGTCCCGCACGCGGATGAGCAGCGGCGGCATTTCCACTTCGGGGATGGCGTTGGGGTCGGCAAAGCCGCCGCCGCTGTAGATCATGCCGTTCATGGCAAAGGTGCGGATGCCCAGGTCGTAGAGGAAATCTATGATCTCCTCCACATGATCCATGTTACGGCGCATGAGGGTGGTGTTGGTGATGGTATGCAGCTTACTGGCGACAGCGTTTTCAATGCCGCGCACGGTCTGGTGAAACGATTTGGCGTTCATCACCGCGTCATGCACGTCTGGGCGATTGGAACCGAGGGTGATTTGTACGTGGTTCAGCCCGGCGGCTTCCAGTTCTTGCAGGTAGGGAAGGTGGGCCAGGCGACGGCCGTTCGTATTCATCCCCACCACATGCCCCAGACTATCCGCATACCGGATGATCTCCGGCAAATCCGGGTGCAGGGTAGCCTCACCGCCGGTGATAATCAGATGGGGCACACCCACTTCGTGCAATTTGTCAATCACCCGGAACCACTCCGCCTTGCCCAGCGAAGGCATATCAAAACGGGCCGGTTCGTTGTAACAATGGTTGCAACCATTGTTACAGCCGTAGGTGATGGCCAAATCGGCCTTGTAGGGCGCGTCGGCGCGGTGGCTGAACAGCGCCGTGCGCTGCAAATCCTCCACAGCACAGGTCGGGCAACCCGTTTCCGGCTCGCGGAAACGGTGTACCATCTCATACATCTGCCCCAGTTCTTTGCCTAACTGTGGCCAATCTTCGCGGCGCACCTGGCGGCGCAAATTGGCCTGCACTTGCGGCTGCGGCAAGTCACACAGCGCCAGGTAGGCCATGTGCAGGGCGGTGGGGTTCAGGTGAATGGCGTCGGTCACGTCCATAAAGAGGACGCCACTGCTGTCCGGTTCCACGCGCAAATGGATGCGCTTCTGCCCGCCGGGCAGCGCCACACGGAAGGTGTGCATCCCCGGCGTGGGCCGGGGCAAGTCGCCGAAAAGGGCGCGGAAGCTGTGCCAATCCTGGCGGATGCCTTGCAGCAAATTTACCATTTGGGCGCCTCCTCAAACTGGTATGAGGCGCCGCAGTAGGGACAGTTGACAAAGATGGCGCCCGCTTTGACTTCAATTGAGTTCCTGTCCAGGACGCCATTACAATTCTGGCACTTAATCTGTTCCAGGCTCATATCACCACTGAGATCAACTTTTTGCACGATGGTCGTTTGCGAGGGCTGTGGTTTGACGCGCGTCATATAGACGAATACAGCTGCCGCGCCCAACAAAATCACGCCAACAATAATGCGCAAGATGGAACCCTGCGACCCGGCGATAAACACAAACCCAAAAAACGCCAACACCGCTGCTACCAGATAAGATACTATTTTCATCATATCTCCTTGAGGGCGCGTTCCAGTAAATCGGTTACATGAAGCGACTGCGCCCAGTGCTGCAAGTATTCTAGATCAAGAGAATTTTGCTGCGTCTTTAATATGCCTATAATATCACGCCATTGCCGCTCCGATACTTTACCGCCTAGACGAAACCAGTCGAGTTTGGCCAGTACCACATCTTCAGCACTTAAGACCCAAATGCTCTGGTTTCCTTCAGTTTCCACTTTTAGCGCAATCCGGCGCGTTAGTTGTTGCTGGTCAAAGGCTCGTGGTTTTGCCAGAAAGATGTCCACTTTGAACATTGTTGCCAGATGAATCAAATTGAAGCTTGTACGTTGCTGAACCGCCTTCCGCACCGTTGGTTCATCAACATAGAATTGATCCTGTACGGCAGCTACAAAAGCGTTTGCCTTTTCTGGTTTCATATCCGCAACAATATCAACGTCCATTGTTGTTCGTGGCAATCCATGGACAATGCTGGCCATTGAGCCGCCAATAACGTAAGGGACGTTTAAGGAGTCGAAAACGGCCGTGACCAGCAGTGTAACCTGGGTTGCCTCTGAATCAAGCATCTATTGCCTTTCCGGTTTATCGGGCAGTGGCCCATAAACCTGGGCTGCCAGTTCTGGGCCAAGTAGCATGTCAGCCAGGAGGCGGTGTAGCTCTTCAGGGGAGGCATTTGGATGCCGTCGCCGCAGCCCGGTAAAAGCCAACTGGCGGGCAGTACGATTGAGGTTTTCCATCATTTCTAGTTTGCGCCAGGCTGGTGTCTCTCGCCAGAGTTGGAAGAGAATGGCTTCCACCTCTGGCGTGGTATCCATATTCATTTCGCGCCAGGTTGGAATTTTACGCTGCTTTGGTTTCGGGTTCATGGGTGTAGTTTAGCATAGGGTGGGCGTGGGGTATAGGTCAAATCCCTTTACCCACTTACCCATTCACTTGCTTATGCGGCCACAATTGCCCAATCTCGCGGTGAAAGGGCACGGCCGTCACATACTTCTCCCTCAACGCTGGATTCTCAATCCCGGCGGCCCGCTCTTGCAGCAGATTGTATGCTTCGTTAAGGATGGCGGCGGCACGGCCGTCGCCCGCCGCCTGTAACACCTGATAACAGGTCAGGTAGACGCGCAGTGGTTCGTCTGTGCCGTGTAGATTGCCGGTTTGCAGGTGGCTGAGGATGGCATTGACGTGGGCGACGGCCGTGCCCAGATTCCCCTGAGCCAGCGCCAGCCGCGCCAGCCCGGCCAGTGATTCTTGCTCCCAATTCAAATTGCCCACTTCCCGGCACAATGCCGCTGCCCGCTCATAGGCTGCCGCCGCTTCCGCCCACTGCCCCCGCGCTGCCTGCGCATGGCCGATGGTGCGCCAGGCCAGGCTGCCTTCCGAGCGCAGTCCCACTTTTTCGGTGATGTCGGTGGCCTCACGGCCGTAAGCCAATGCCTGTGCCTGATCCCCCTGTTGATGGTGCAACAGCGAGAGGTAGACCAGCACCTCAACTTCACTCTGGGCATTATGCATTTCCCGGTACCTGATAAGCAGGGGGTCATACAGCGCCAGAGCTTGCGCATAATCACCCTGGTATAAAGCCACCGTACCTAAATTGAGCAGGGAAAGATTTTCGCCGTAGCTATCGGCCATTTGCTGCCGCAGCCGCAGCGATTGGCGCTGATAATGTTCGGCGATATGGTATTGGCCCAGGTGGGCAGCTACCAGACCCAGGTTGCCCAGCACAAAACTCTCGTTGCGCCGGTCGCCGATGGCTTGCATGATGGCTAAGGCGGCCTCATAGTGGGTACGGGCGGTGGTATAGTCGCTCTGAGAGAGGGCAACCACACCTAAATTGTTGAGTAAACTGCTCTCACCGCGCCGGTTGTGGGCTTGCTGTTTTAAGGTGAGAGCCTGCTGGTACTGGTGCTGCGCTTCTGGATAATCGCCCTTTGACCAGGCGACGTTGCCCAGGTTCATCAGGCAGTCGGCGGCCAGATCGGTTTCATGGGCGCGGCTGGCAAGTTGATGGGCGTGGCGAAAACAACGGCGCGCTTTTTCATAGTCAGCCTGGCGGAAAAGAGCGCGGCCCCATTGCAGATAGGCGGCGGCCTCTTGATCCGGGTGGCGGGCCAGGCCAGACATGGCCAGCGCTTGTTGGGCGGCTTCGCAGGCAGCGCCGTAATCGCCGGTCACTTCGGCGTAACGGGCCTGGCGCAGGGCCACGTCGGCTTCTTTGCCGTGGTCACGCAGCAGGCGGGCCAGCCGTTGCAGCGCCTTCAGTTCGTTCTGTTGTTGGCTGCGGTCGCCTTGTAAGTCAAAAAGCTGTTCGCGGCGCTGGTGCAGGTCGTAGAGACGGCCGTGCTCCCCCTCCGGTATCAATTCCAGCACCTGGCTAAAGTAATCCACAGCTTCCTCATTGGCGAAACGGTCGGCGGCGGCAATGCCCGCTTTGATCAGGTATTCCTGTTTTTTGGGCAGGTTTTGGCTACGGCCGTAATGAAATGCCAGCAAATCTACAAATCGTTCGGCGTCCAGGTTTTCTATGAAGTGCGCCAACTGTTCGTGCAGCATGGCGCGGGTGGCAAAAGGCAGACTGGTATAGGTCACTTCCTGGGTGATGATATGCTTGAACATGTAAACCAGTTCCGGTTCAGGCTGATCAACGGGCGTCAGGTCTAAATTTTCCAGTTCTATCAGGTAACTACGCACCTGTTCGGCCGTGCCCAGTTCCGGGTAATAACCCAGCAGCCAGCCAAAACGGAACAGGCGGCCGATGATGCTGGCAATTTTCAGGGTGAGTTTCTGGTCTTCATTGAGCTGGTCTATGCGGCTTAGTATGAGGCTGTGCAGGCTGTTGGGCAGTTCCAGGTTTTCCAGGGCGGTGGCGTCTGCCAGATTCAGGCCGCGATCATGCAGGTAGTTGATCAGCTCTTCCACATAAAAGGGGTTTCCCTGCGCACGGGCAATCACTTGTTGGATCAGGGTAGGGGGCACGGCCGTGGCGCTGGCGGCAAATAGTTGTCTGAGTTTGATCTGCGTCAGTTCTTCGGCTTCGGCCGCGGAGAGTTCAGCCAGGGGCACGGCCGTGAAATGGGGCATTGCTTCCAGGCGTGGCTTTTGCAGGCGGGTGTATTCCGGTGGCCGGTAAGCCATGATAATTAGCACCGGCAGTTGGACGATGCTGCGCCCTAATTCTTCCAGCAGATCATGGGAAATAGGATCAATCCAATGTAAATCCTCAAAAATAAATACCAACGCTGTACCTTCGTCCTGTGACTGCCTGGCCTGGCTCTGTATACAGGCCAGCAGCAACGCCTCTAGCGCCGAACGGCGCGCTTTGGTATCCAGCGATAGGGTGAACTCATTTTCGGGTATAGGCAGCCCCAAAGCGGCGCCCAACAGCGGAAGGGCTTCCTGACGTTCCGGGGCCAGCCGCATGACCTGAGCCTGTAAATTCTGTATCTGCTGCGTCAATGATTCGGCGGAATTGATGCCCAGAAAGGCGAACCAGATGGGTAGCCATACCAGGTAAGGGATGTTGGCGCCGTAGGATTGGCAGTCGCCCAGGTAAATGGGCAGGCCGGCAGATTCGGCCAGCCGCGTAATTTCGCTGACCAGGCGAGATTTACCCATGCCGGCTTCGGCCGTAATGCCAATAATCTGGCCGCGTCCCTGGCGGGCCAAGGCCAGCTTTTGCCGAATTTGTTCCAACTCGGCGCGGCGGCCAACCAGGGGGATGCTGTAATCGGGCGCCTGCAAGAAGCCGGTTTGGGGCCGCCGCCGCCGGGTGAGTGAGTAGACGGGCACGGTTTCGCTCTTGCCTTTGAGCGGCACGGCTTCTACCGGTTCCAGGTAATAGCCTCGCCGCAGCAGCTTTTCTACCGTTTCGCTGACCAGAATCTGGCCGGGTTCGGCGCGTTCCATGAGGCGGGCAGCCAGATTGACGTGGTCGCCCAACACGCCATAGGTGCGCCGGGTGTGGCTGCCGTAGGAACCGGCGCGCATAACGCCCCGGCTAATGCCAATTTGCACAGGCGTAGCTGCCAGGAAAGGCAGTTTTTCCAGTTCCAGGGCAGCGTTAGCGGCGCGGAAGGCATCGTCCTCGTGGGCGATAGGCGCGCCAAAGGAGGCATAGAGGTAGCTGCCCTTGTCGCCGATGGTGAGTTGCAGCAGCGCACCGCCGTATTGGGTGAGAATGTTTTGCACGTGGCGGACAAAGTCGTCTAGTTTGTGAGCGGCGTCAGCGTCATCTTCATAATTGAGGCCGGTGAAACGGAGAAAGAGGGCCACCGACGGCCGTAACTCTGTTAGAAATTGTCCTTGCCCGGCCTGTTCACGCTGGTAAACGGCCGTGAGCAGCCAGGGGCGGGTTTGGCTCAATGGCAGGGCGTCGGTGGCAAAGGGAGGCCACTGGTGGGGGGGCACGGCCGTGAGCAGGTCGGTAATCACGGCGAAGCTATGACCGGAGGCGGCATCTGTACGCCATTCGCTCAATGTGACCGCGCTGCCTGATACGTTGACGGTGGCGCGGTCGGCCAATAGTTCACCGGGTTGGGCCAGTTTTTCGGCAGCAGCCAGACGGGTGATGGTGCGCCCGGCCAGTGTATCCAGCAGTTGGATGTCCGGGTCGCCAACCAGAAAACGGCGGGCAGTGCCGGTGGTGACGGCCGTTTTCATAGCCAGGTGCGCCGTATGCTCATCGGCCAGTTTAATTTCCGTGAAAGCGGCCATGACGGTCTGCATGGCCAGCGCCGCCGCCACAGCGCGTTTGCTGGCCTGGCTCTGTTGTTCGTCAAACCAGCAGGTGATGGAATCACCGGCGAAGCTGATGACGCTGCCGCCATAATATTCCACCTGGGCGATCAGGGCATCATACACTGTGTTCAGATGCCGGGAGAGTTCCTCGGCGCCGCGCCGGGGGCCAAAGAGCAGCGCCAGTCGTTCGGTGAGGGGGGTGAAACCGGAGATGTCGGCAAACAGGGCGGCGCCGGTTGTGGCATCGGGCAGGATGGTGTCATGTAACAAGGCAAAGCGACGATCAACCGGGATGTAGGAGGCAAATATGTTCATGGGTTTAACCTGAAATTTGCCCCATTTGTACTGCAAGCCCGCCGTAAATTCAACCGGGCGTGAAAAAGCATTATGAGCAATGCCAGCCAAGAGTGTGGCTTTCTAGGGTCTTCAGGAATTCAGGGGGTTGACAACCCGTGAAGCGTGAAACGTGAAACGTGATGTCTCTCTGGTCACGTTTCACGTTTCACGCCAAAGTCTGGCAAGAGAGTCGTCATACCGGGGGGCGATGGCGGGCCAGGCGAAGGGAGTCACGGCAGTACTCAATTCCCGCGCTTTCTCTCTGGCCTGCTCCCTATGGGTCAGCGCCCAGATGAGGCGTGTTACCAGTTCATTTTGCGTGTGGTACAGGCAGTCGGCGTGGTAGGTGGGCGGGATGAGTTCCGGGTAGCTGAGGCGGTGCGGCAGCAAGGGGAAGGTGTGGCAATAAATGGCTTCCAGAATACTGATGCCAAAAAATTCATGATGCGCCGTGGAAATGACCACATCGGCCTGCCAGAGCAGCCGCCGGTACGTCTCAAAATCGGCATGGCCGATGTGGATGAGTTGGGCGGCAAATTGGCTGAGGGCGGCGTCGAAGGTGGACGGCCGTTTGCCATACTGCTGCCCACACAA
>CAADGU010000105.1 GCA_900696625.1 uncultured Chloroflexota bacterium
GATCACAGGCTCACCACACGGCCGTTGCTCTTGAACTCCTTCAGCGCATTGCGGGCATCCACCAGCACGGCCGTTTCCTCAGCCACACAGCGCCAGTCTACATCCCGGTGGTCGGTCACAATGACCACGCAATCCGCCGTCCGCAGCCCCTCTCGCGTCAGGGCCACCGACTGCAAATCAAACCCCTCGTGTGATAGATCAGGCACAAACGGGTCATGGTAACTGACCATCGCCCCACGCTCTTGCAGCAGGTGGATGATGTCCAGCGCCGGGCTTTCGCGCATATCGCTCACATTGGGTTTGTAGGCCACACCCAATACCAGAATGTGGCTGCCATTTACCGCTTTCCGCTCGCCATTAAGGGCCGCCGCCACTTTGCTCACCACATACTCCGGCATATACCCATTTACCTCGGCTGCCAGTTCGATGAACCGGGCCGTGTAATTGAGCGTTTTCAGTTTCCAACTCAGGTAATGGGGGTCAATGGGAATGCAATGCCCGCCCAGGCCAGGGCCGGGCGTGAATTTCATAAAACCGTAAGGTTTGGTGGCGGCGGCGTCTACCACTTCCCACACATTCAGCCCCAGTTTGTCACACATCAGCGCCACTTCATTCACCAGGCCAATGTTGACGGCGCGGAAGGTGTTTTCCAGCAGTTTCACCATCTCCGCCGCCGCCGGGCTGGAAACAGGCACCGGCTTTTCGACGATTGTGCCGTACAACGCCAGCGATACTTCCAAACAGTCTGGCGTCATGCCGCCGATCACCTTTGGCGTCGTCCATACGTTGTAATCGCTGCGACCAGGGTCAATGCGTTCTGGCGAGAAGGCCAGGAAGAAATCCCGCCCCACCTGCTGCCCGTTTTCGGCGAGCCGGGGCAAAATGACCTCCTCGGTGGTGCCGGGGTAGGTGGTGCTTTCCAAGATGATCAACTTGCCGGCGCCGTCGTGCGCGGCAATGTTGTCGGCGGCGTTGATAATGTAAGAGATGTCCGGGTCTTTGGTTTTGCGCAGGGGGGTGGGCACACAAATGGAGATGGCGTCTACGCCAGCGACGGCGGCATAATCGGAACTGGCCCGCAGCAGCCCCTTTTGCAGCAACGGCCGTAACACCGCATCGGTCACGTCTTCAATATAACTCTCCCCCCGGTTCAACCTTTCCACCTTCTGGTGGTCTACATCCACCCCCACCACCGGGAAACCGGCCTCGGCAAAAGCTACCATCAGCGGCAGCCCCACATACCCCATGCCAATGACCGCGATTTTGGCCTGGCGGTCAGCAATTTTTTGCAGTAATTCAGCTTTGATGTTCATTTTTTTATTTGTCATTGAGTAATTGGGTAATCGGGTAATTGAGCAATTACCCAATTACCCCCTTTTTTCAGGCACGTTCCACCCTTCCGACATCTTTCAGTCCGAAAGAAAATAGGGTGATAAGCGGACAAACTGCCCGGTGAAGGATTGTATGCCTGACGCTTACGGTTGCTTTTACGAGCGACCTGCGTACCTGTTACACCCGTCACCGGCCAGTTTGCACGGTTGCGCCGAAATCTCCCATGCACGATCACATGGCAAATCCCTGTTCATAACAAAAACAGCATCAATAAAGTATAGTGCCTGATGCCTAGTTCACTTTGGAAATGTGGGCAATTGTGAGTTTTACAGGTTGGGGATGATGGCTCAAAAAGGCTAATAAGACCCGCACTCTTTCTGATCCCGGTAAGTAGGCGTCGAAGATGGCATCATAATCGGCAAAGGGGCCGCTGATAATACGCACCCGGTCGCCCTGACGGTAACGGCCGTTCAGCAAGCCCCCATCTGCTTCAATCTGGTGCAAACGGCGACGGAGTTCGGTGATCAGATGATCCGGCACCACCGCCGGAATGTCGCCAAACGTCACCAGGCCGCGTGTACCCGGCAGCCAGCTAAAGGCATTGATGCCGGCGTCATCCAAATTTGCCTGGACAAACAAATAGCCGGGGAAATACGGCCGTATCCTGGCAGCGCGTGGATTCACAGGTTTGACCGGTACAGTGGGAAAGAACACCGATTCCCGTTTTGCCTGCAATAATTCGTAAACGGTTCGCTCTTTGTGGGGTTTAACGCGCAAAGCGTACCAATGTGTTGTCATACATCCCTCAGTCACAGCAAGAAGTCTAGCCAATGCCCGCTTGTTTAGCAACCTGTTGGGGGATGGGTAATCGGTAATCCGTAATCGGTAATCCGATTACGGATTAAGTTTCACGGATTCAAAACTGCCAACCATGTAGGCGGCTGCCAGGCCAGGTAGAGGGCCAACAGGAAACCAACAGCCCATAAGATTTGCAGCCAGCGGGCTTCAACGGGTTGCGGGGGTGTTTCCGCTGCTGGTGTTAACCAGTAGGGCAGGGCGCGCAGCAGCGCCATGACCCCGGCGCCCATCGTTGCCAGCAACAAGAGGGCTAAAATCGTTCCCTCCCCGCGCAGCAGCAATTGAATGACCTGCCACCGACCGGCAAACCCACTGGTCAGCGGCAGCCCGGCCAATGACAAACAGCCCAGCAGTAAGCCTATGGTGGTGAAGGGTGCGCGCCGGGCAATGCCCTGGCTGCATGGCTGCGCCCCGGATTCTGCGGCAGCCGTCAGCGCGCCGCTGCCAAAACGCGCCCACAACAACAGCCCGATCCCCAGCACGAGCAGGCTAAAAAAACGGGCCGTTTGCACTGTCACGGCCGTTTGCCCACCTGCTGCCGGATCAAAAACGAGCAGTAGCACCACCGCGCCCATATCGGCCAGCAGCAGACCACTGATAAGACGGGATAGGGTCACGGCCGTTAGCAGCAGCAGCAGCGCCACCAACAGCGTCAGCACGGCCGTAAACTCCACCAACCGCGCCATCTCCCCATTCACCCCCTCCGGCAGCAGGTCAAACACAAAGACCGTCACCACCAGTTGCGCCAACCCAAACAGCAGCAGCCAGGCCAATGGGGACGCTTCGCGGATAACGGTGGTGGCCCAAACATGAAAGGGAAACGCCGCCAGCAGAATCAACCCGCCCCACAGCGCCACCCGGCCCACCAGTTCCCCGGCGCCGGCTGTTTGCGTGTCCAGCAGCCAACCGGCTACCAGCAAAAACGGCAGGGCTAACGCTGCCATCGCCAGGTAACGCATCCCACCCTGCGCCAGTCCGGCGCGGTCATCCTGTACGGCCACTGCCAGCAGCGCCAGCCCGGCTACCAGAAAAAACGCGCCAAAGAGAGACGGCCGTGCCAGCAATGCCAGCACCAGAAAACCATATGCTGCCAATGCCGCCGGAACCAGCTTGCCTCCCTGGGGAAACAGCAGCGCCAGCATAAACAACAATGCCAGCCCCGCATACAAAAACAAGAGCAACGTCCGTGTGCCCGGCGTCAATACCAGTTCCGCGCCAAACAACGCACCGCTCTGGGTTATGGCCGGTTCTGCCCGCAGCAGCAGCCACAAAATAATCGCCGCCAGCAGTCCACACACGGCCGTTGCCCGGCGCCAACTGCTCAATAGCGCCGCAATCACCGCGCCAATAAATGGGCCAAATAGAATGAAGGTCATAGTAAGGTGGGAGAGATTAGAGATGAAAGGCGAATCAATCTCCCCATCTCCAATCTCTAATCCAACAACGCCGGAATCGCATACCGCCGCTGCACCAGGTAAGAAATCACCACCGCCGCCAACAGATTCAGTGCGGCCATCGCGGCCAGCGTGGCTGCTGATTGATCCAGCGCGCTAAAATACAGTTCAAAACCGGACAGAAACATGAGGACGCCCATGCCGATGCGCATGGGTTCCGGGCTGATGGTCATGGCCAGCAAACCAAAAGCCAGCAGCCCCACAACAGCCAATTCAAAGTAGACCGGTGTGGCGGGTACGGCCGTGCCCGCCAACAGGGGCAGCCCACCGGCCCGATCCACCAGCGCCCACACCACCAGAAACATAACCGCCGCCGCCGCTAACCGCAATAAGCCGGAAATGGGCACAGCCAGCGGCCCAATTTTTACCCGCTGTTCCGCTTTAATTTGTTCGGCTTCGGCTGGCAGCACATCTACCGGTAGACGGCCCCAACTCACCTGCCCGGCCGTAATCGTCAGAATGAGGCAGACAAACAGCCCCACCAATATCTTAACCACCGCCAGGCGTGGGTCTAACACATCCACATACAGCAGCCCCAGCAGCAGATATTGGGCGGCCAACGCCAGAATGGCCACGCGCCACTCCCAGGCCAGGACGATGATCACGGCCGTGGCCAACACCCCCAGCGCCGCCGGATAGCCGCGCAAAAAAGCAAAACGCTCTAGCCAGTCAAAAATTGTCGGGAAACTCATACAACTAAATTTAACGCAAAGATGCAAAGAGGCAAAGAAGTGAGGATCAAGGTTAATGCGGATGAAGCAGATTATTTGTCTGTGAAACCTACAAAATCTGTGATATGGAACGATGCAAACCCCCTCCTTACCTGGCGCAAAATGTGTTAATCTTGCTATATGGTTCCTCTTGACCCATATGCTCAGGCTTCTATCAAAACGGCGGACAACCTGCGCTCCATTGCCCATTCCGCGGCCGTGCGTGACCTCTCTCAGCTTTCCTTGCCGGAGATTGACACGGCCGTAGACGCCATCGCCCGCCTGGCCCCCGCCGGGAACGTGCCCGGCGTCATTTTGAACGGGCTGGCGCGGCAGCCGGGGCATCGCCCACCTGCCGCCAATGTGCAACGCGATGTCAATCTATTGTTCAAAGGGGTAGAGGCGGCGTTGGACAGGGTAGCATACGGCGCATTTTTCGCTGGACCGGCGGCCGTCATCAGCGGCTACCAACAGTTGCTCAAACTGGCGGGCAAAGAGCCAGCCGCTGCTTTCCCGGAGGGCGTCTGGCAGTTTTACGTACAATATGCCGGCCGCGAAGATAGCGCCCGCCACACCATCGAGACGGGCGGTTTTGACGCCATGCTGGGCAAACACCAGATTGCCCTGCATCCGGTAGACCGCATCACCGCCTGGTTAATGGCCGCCATTCACGCATTGCACCAATACCCCGACCTGCTGGCGAATGAATGGCGCGAGCGGGTATATCTGGCGACGTTGCAGGAAGTCACGGCCGTGCAGCCAGACGCCGCCCATTATGCCAACCTGTACCCCGCCTGGGAAAAACAACGGCCCTACGGCCGTGACCGCGACGCCGACCCCAACCACAACTTTGCCACCCATCGCCGCCACAAATTTGACCAATTTCTGGCCGAAGCCACCCGCCACCTCAGCGCCGCCGCTTACCAGGCGTGGACGGAACGGCTGCAAACGATGCGCCAGGCGCTTAAGGAGTATCAACAGCAGCTTTCCCTCTGGACCTACCTGGAACCGGATGCCTATGGCGAAAACCGACGTCCGTTAACCTGGGAGCAGTTGCACGTGGGTCTCATCGTCCAGGGGCGGTATTACCTGATTCCGGCGAGCGACCCGGAAAGTGGACGGCCGTCGGCAGTTACGGCCGTGCGCGAACAGGTAGCAGCTATTCATGCCCTGCCGACGGGCATGACGGCCGTGAAGCTGGCGACCCTGGCCACGCTCAAACGCACCGCATTGGCCGAACTGCGCCGCAGTTGGAACAAAACGCTGGCCGCCAGCCTGACCCGTTTACAACACGCGCCCATCCTGTTTAATGCCGACCAACGGCCGTCACACCTCACCCTCAATGACATCCGCCAGACAGAACGCGGCATAGGCGATCACCCTCTGACGCTTTTTGACACCGGCCAAAGCATCGTTTTTGACCAATCCCAAATCTTCTTTGACGCTGCCTGGGGCGCGGCGCTGGCGGAAATTTTCACCCGTGAAGCGATGTCCTGGGCCGTTTATTTGCGCGGGCTGCCGCCGCCCACCGCTGGTGATCTTATTATCAAACCGCTGGCCTTCCCGCTGGAACCGGCCGAACAGCGCTACATCGAGCAGTCGCCGCGCCTCACGCCAGAAGTCAGCGCCGAGACCGACCAGATCAACCTCTCCCTGCTGCACACCACGCGCCAACTCTGCCAGCAGCGCAGCGAATGGCTGAACCTGACGGTCACGGACTGGCTCGTTCTCTACCGCGCCATCCATGCACTGACCTACCAGCCCGACCCCACGTTGGCGGCAGAAGTAGCTGCCCTGACCCACACGCCCCGCTACGAAACGGCGGCGGCGTTAGCCCAGGCCGCTTTGATGGTTGGGCAGGCGGTTCCGGCCGTTCTTATTCCTCTGGACGCGGCCCATGCCAGCCCGCGTGACCGGTTGTGTCCACTGGTATTTGCGGCGCCGCTGCGGGAGTTGGATGTGTGGGGGCTGCACGGCCGTGCCCACGACGCCCTCACTGCTGCCAGACAAGGCGACATCTCCTTTGCCGAATTTGACCAGCAGCGCCGCGCCTACCTGGCGGCGTTGGCCGGGTTTGGGCAAATTCTGCACCACGCGCAGGAAATTAGTGTCCGGGGTGAGAGCGCCAGCGCCGGTACACTCAAACGGTGGGCTACCATGCCCGCCCCGGTACTGCGTTTCCTGGAAGCGATGCCTGATCGCTTTGACCCATTGCATGACCTGATGAAGGGGCAAGAGGTATTTGCCAACATGGAGCCTTTAACGCCCAACAGCAGTCTGACCCGCTTCAGCGCCGCCAAAGAAGACAGCGAAAAGAAGGGGTTGGCCTGGGGTGTATTGACCGACGCCCAGGGCGTGATGCGTGTCACCCTGCGTGACTGCCGCCCCCATGTGGCCGCGCTAACCGGCATCGGCTACAAAGCATTAGCCACCCGCCTGGCGCAGCATTACCTGGACACCTACGCCGCCGGGCTAAACAACTATCTCCACGAACTGCGCCGCATTGCTGCGGCGAGCCGTGAACCGTAACCCGTAATCCGTGGCCCGAAATCCGTAAACCGAAGTCCGATTACGTTACGGATTACGATTGACGCTCCCCCTCCACCTGAATCTCGGTCTGAATGGGGTAGGGAATCTCGATACCGGCCTGAGCAAACGCTTTCTGGATAGCAATGATGGCCGGGTGTTTGGCGGTGAAGGGGTTGGTGACACGGCTGTCAATCCAATAATTCAGCGTAAAATCAATGGAATAAGCGTTAAACGTATGGAAATGTAGTACCGGCGCGGGATCATCCAGCACATCCGGCAGGGTTTGAATGACGCGCAGCACGACCCGCTGCACCAGTTCCAGATCGCTGCTGTAAGCTACGCCGATGGGCAGGCTGACGCGCCAGGTCGCCTGGCGGCTGAAATTGGTGATTGGCTCCGTAAACACGTGGGCATTGGGAATCAGGACATTGTGGCCGTCGCGTGTGCGCAGTTCGGTTGTGCGTAAATCTACGGAAAGGACGGTGCCGGTGAATTCGTCAATCTGAATCATGTCGCCCAGTTCAAATGGTTTTTGAATCAACAGCAGCAGCCCGGCGATGACGTTTTGGCTGATGTCTTGCAAGGCAAAACCCAGGGTGAAGCCGAGGATGCCCAGGCCGGCCAGAAAAGTGGTCACTTCAAAATTGACCTGCCGCAGGGCGGTAATCATGCCCACAATGACAATGGACCAGCGCGTGATGTAATAAACCAGCAAGATAACACCGGCGTCCATACGGCGCTTTTCCATGATGCGGCGCACCACCTTGCTGATCCAGGCCGCCAGGTAAAGGGTGATGACAAACAGCACCATCGCCGCCAGCATTTTGGGCAGGAAGAGGAAAAAGCCCACCAGGATGCTTTGCAAGGTGGCCGAGATGGCCTCCGGTGAGGAGAGGTCGAGTGGTTGGGTGGTGGTTTCGATGGTACAACCGGTGAACAGCAAGAGTACGGCCGTGACCAGCAAAATCTGTAATACCCGTTTTTTCATTGTGGACGAACCTCCGATTTTTGTGACGAGTGACGAGTGACGAGTGACGAGTGACGAGTGACGAGTGACGAGTGAGACCTCTTCTCACTCGTCACTCGTCACGCATCACCCCTCACGGTTCCAATTCCAACGTCCCCCAACTGCTGGGGTCCAGCCAGCGGCGGGTGGCTACATGAGAAAGCATCAGTTCCTGCACGGCCGTGCCTGGCGTATCCAGATCATTGATGCTAAACGCCGCGCCCAACACCAGCCCGGCAGCCGGTTGCAGCGCCAGGTCTGACCAGGGAATTGCCATTTCGACGTTGTAGCCGCCGGCCGTTTGCACTGCCGCCACCCGCGCCCCGGAGCCAATAAAATCGTTCATCACCCCCTGCGCATCGCCACGAAAGCGGAAAGCGCCCGCTGCCCGGTCGCTAAAGTTGCCCGGCGAAACGACGTATTGGTAATCGTCGCTGTTCACGCCGGGGCCGTAATCGGCCTGGATGTTGGTGTCGAACTGCAATTCCAGGCTGTCACCCAGGTAGGCAAACTTGGTTTCGCGGGTTTGCACATGCACATTGTCAGTAACAGCCACCGCCAGGTACAAATGTTGCTCATCCCAACCGATGCGCCAGAGCGATTCCACATCCATCGTGCCGTCCCAGGAACTCTCTTGTTCCACGATATACGGCGCAGTAAAGGGTGGGATGCTGCCCCATTCGTCCAGATTGCCGTCAATGGTGGGGGGTGTGGAAAGGCGCACGGCCGTGACCCGGCCATCCGCGCTGGTGGCGGCTAAGGTAACGGTGGCAGCAGGGATGGGAGTATCGGTAGGAGCAGTTGTGGGCGCGAGTGTGGCTGGCGGCGGCAGGGTTGTCTCCTCGCCCCGCTCCGTGCCGGTCATAAAGATGATGATGGCACTGGCCAGGGTGACGGCCGTGCAGCACAGCACCAGCGCGCCCAACCCAACCGCCAGCCAACCCATGGGGATATTGCTAAAAGAAAAGCCGCTATCTTGATTTTCAGGTGTTTGCATAATCTTTGTCGTAACGCGATTTGCCAAATCGCGTTACAAGGGTCTGTAGCCAAAATGAATCATAGCCGATAATTTCTGGTTTACTATAATGGTGGCACATTTCGGACGACAGGACAAGCTGATGGATGATCCCCTGATTGGGCAGCATTTAGGTAATTATCGGATTGATTCGGTGGTAGGGCGTGGCGGCATGGCCATTGTTTACCGCGCCTTCGACGAAAGTTTACACCGCCCGGTAGCGGTGAAGGTGATTGACGCCCGCTACCGTGACAATCCGGTTTATGCACAGCGGTTCTTGCAGGAAGCGCGGGCAGTGGCTACCTGGCGGCACGAACATATCTTGCAGGTCTTTTATGCCGGGCAGCAGGATGATTGGTATTACTTTGCCATGGAGTATGTGGATGGCCCTGACCTGAGCAAAGTGATGAAGCAGTATGCCGACGCAGGCGAATTGATGCCCCATGACGATATGTTAAAAATCGGCCGGGCCGTGGCCAGTGCGTTGGATTACGCCCACAGCCAGGGCATTATTCACCGGGATGTCAAGCCATCGAATGTAATGGTTGCCAGAGACGGCCGTATTGCCCTGGCCGATTTTGGTCTGGCGCTCGATGCACAGCAGGGGTCGTTTGGCGACACATTTGGCACGCCCCATTATGTGGCCCCGGAGCAAGCGCGCAACTCGGCCACGGCCGTGCCCCAGTCTGACCTGTATGCCCTGGGTGTCATTTTGTACGAAATGCTTACCGGCGCCGTACCGTTTGATGACCCCTCGCCCATGAGTCTGGCGATGCAACACCTGACGCAACCACCGCCGCCGCCCCGCCAATTAAACCCCAACCTGAATGCGGCCACGGAAAATGTGCTGCTTAAAGCCTTGCAAAAACAGCCCGCCGACCGTTACCAGAGCGGCGTGGCGCTGATGGAGGCGTTGACCACTGCCCTGCAAGAACCCATCGTTGCCGCTGAACCCGATGCCTTGCCACTGCCGCCCGGCGGCGTGGCTGTGCCTGCCGTGTCTCAGATGTCGGTGGCGGAGCGGGTGAGCCTGTATTTACCGCCGCCGCCACCCGCCGTACAGACCAGCGGCACACCACCGTCACGGCCGTCTACCCAACCCCCGCTGACCCTGGCCCCGCCCGTTGAACCGCCGAAACCTGATCGCCTGTCTCCCATTCCGGTTAAATGGCTGGTTATTGGTGGCGTGATCATGGTGCTGCTGCTGCTGGCGCGTGGTTTTGTGCTGCGCGGCCTGGGCGTCAGCGATGCACCAACACCAACGGCGGTGACTGTGGCTACCCAACCGGCTGATGGTGCTGCCCCACCTACAGAAACGGCCGTGATAGAGACGGCCGCGACAGAAACGACCTCAACTGAGACGGTCGCGCCACCCACTGCCACCTCTGGCGCGGTCGAAACGAGTGCGCCACCTGCCGACACTCCTCAGACAACAGTTGGACCCCCTACCGCAGCACCGACAGAACCACCACCGGCCACTTCGACCGCTCTCAGTGCAGGCGTGCCTACCACTGCCCCTGTCGCGGCTCCCACCGCCACTCCAGCCGGGCCGCGTCTGGTGATGTTTTATGATGGGACGAGTTTTTATCTGTACAACCCCAACGCCAATGGCGTTCGCGTCAGCCAGATTGTGTTTGAGTCGTTGGATGAAAACGGCAATTTGAGCGGTTACTGGTTTGAAGGGCAGCGCTGGGCGCAGTTTTACAATCTGATAGAGCCGTTTGGCTGTACTCGTTTGGAAATCACCAAAGTGGCGGGCTGGTTACGGCCGTCGCAATGCCGTGAATACAATTCCACCGTCACCCCGGAGCAGGATGGTGATGTTGTCTTCTGGACGGCGCGGCCCGGTGTGGCTGCCTTCCGCGTGGTGTGGCAGGGGCAGGAAGTGGGCCGCTGCCCGGTCAACGGCTCTGGTGACGGCTCTGCTAATGCCAACCAGTGTGAGGTCTACCTGCCATGAGCGATCCCCTCATTGGTACACAACTTGATGAGTACCGGCTGGAAAGTTTGTTGGGGCAGGGGGGTATGGCGCGGGTATACCGGGCGTTGGACACCGGTTTGCACCGGTATGCTGCCGTCAAGGTGATTGACACTCCCCATCAGCAAGACGAAGGGTACATTGCCCGTTTTGAACGCGAAGCGCGAGCGATTGCGGCGCTAGACCATCCCCATATCGTCACTGTTTATCGCTACGGCCGTGACCAAAACCTGCTCTACCTGGCAATGAAATATGTTGAAGGGGCCGACCTGCATACCATCCTCACCGGTTATGAGCAAGATGGTCAATTGATGCCCTTTGCCGAGATTGTCCGCCTGCTGCGTGAAATGGGGTCAGCGCTGGATTATGCCCACGGTCGGGGCGTCATTCACCGGGATGTGAAGCCCTCCAACGTGATGGTGGATGGGCAGGGGCGCAGCTATATCACCGATTTTGGGCTGGCGCTGCTGGCCGATGTGGGCACACGCGGCGAGATTTTGGGGTCGCCGCTTTACATTGCCCCGGAGCAGGCCGTTTCCTCGGCGGGAGCCGTGCCGCAGAGTGATTTGTATGCCCTGGGTGTCATCCTATACCGCATGGTAACGGGGCAACTGCCGTTTGTGCATGATGATTTGCTCGAACTGTTGATGCTGCACATGACGGCCGTGCCGCCCGCCCCGCGCACCATTCGCCCGGAGATCAGTTCGGCGCTAGAGGCGGTTTTGCTGCGGGCGCTGGCGAAAGAACCGGCCGACCGCTTCCCCAGTGGGCAGGCTTTGGCCGATGCTGTCGAAAACGCCTTGAAAGAGCCGACGGCCGTGCCCCTGATGGCCGCCCCCACGCTGACGATTGTGGATCGAGTAGCCCTGGGCATGGAAACGCTGCCGCCCATTCCCGCCGCCGTGACGCCCCTCATGCCTGCCTCGCCGCCCACCACCCCCTCACCACCGGCGTCAGGCTTTGTTTTATCGTGGCGGGCCATTGGTGGGGGATTGCTGCTCTTGGCGTTGGTGGTGGCGACGATATTCCTGTTTCGTGGCCGGTCTGATGAAGGAGATGTGGTAGTGAGCGAGACGGCCGTAGCTGCCACTGCCACCACGCTTAGTCCTGCTGTCTCCACCGTGGCAACAGCCGACGTGGTGGATGTATCACTGCCCGTGTTGGACGCGACAGTTCCAGCCCCGGAGAGCAGCATCCCGGCAGCTACGGCCGTTGTCACTCCACCGGATGCTGCCCCACCGGTACCGGTGGCAGGCACAGAACTTTACCTGCCGGTGATCGCGGCGGCGCCGCCTGATGATGGACCGCCGGATGAGACGCCAGTGGCGTCGCCGGCCCCGCCGCCCACGGCCACCGCGGCGCCGGTTGTGCTGCCCCTTATCCTGATTTTCGAGCGCAAAGGGAATACGCTGTTTATGACCAACGGAGGCGACAGGCCGCTGGCATTGGCGGGGCTGGAGATTGGGCGGGGGCGCAACGGCCGTCAGCGATTTAGCGATTGGCCGCAGACCATGCTACCTGCTGGCGCCTGCCTGCATCTCAACAAACGGGCCAGAGACGCCAACCGTGACATTAACAATACCGCTTGCACGCAATTGTTGGGGGAACCGGTGGAGCATGATTGGCGCGAGGAATTTTCGGTCTGGTACAACGGGCAAGAAGTACAGATGTGTGATCTGGATGATGATCGCCGCTGCATCGTGTCCTGGCAGCCATAAGATGTTTATGGTGGGGGGAACTGAGCCGCACCGGGCACATCGCCATTTTCGATGTGGGGGATGCCGTTGTCGGTGAGGGTGTGGCCGAAGCTGTCGGTGACGCGGAAACTGTAGGGGCCTGGCCCCATGCCGCTGGCTTCCACAAAATAGTTCCACTCCTGGCGCGGCGCTTCGATCCAGGCGCTGCCGTTCCAATATTCAAATTTGGTGATGGGATTGCGGTGGTTGCGAATTTGCACGGCCGTCCACCATTGGTTACTGCCATCCTTGAAGTGATAGACAATGGGGCCATCTAGCGGATAACTGAGCAGTTGCCAGGTAATGGGCACACGACCCTGCGGCAGGTTGGCAATTTGAGCGAACGCCTGCGGACTCATATCCACGTCGCCCTGCGGGCATTCCGGGCAGCGGTCTACAATGCGCACGATGACGCTGCCTTGCGGGCCGTTGACCTGGATGTAAGCCCCACACAGGGCAGCGTTGTTGTAGTCAGTGTGGTTCATGGCGGCGACCATCAGGTTGCCCGGCGAGGCGGGGAAGAGGCAGTTGCCCGACCCATCGGCGTCGTAATACGTGCCTTCGCCGCTGTGGATGGGGCCAAAGGGGATGGGCACGTTGGCCGGGCTGAGGACGAGGGGCAGGTAGGCGCGGGGCGGCAAACCGCTGCCGGTAAAATAAGCAGATGCTGGTTTGAACAAAAACAGGCTGGCGAAGAGAAGGAATAAAAATGTCACGGCCGTGAAGCCACTGATAAGTACATAAATTCTTTTCATGGAGGGAGTATAGCGGATGAAGGGGGAGGATTCTACGGTACTGTGGGGTACGGCCGTGTGGTAACGGGAAAGCCACCTCCACCGGCCCGTTTCCCGAACCGCCCAACGCCACCGTAAGGTGCGCTGGCGCGGGTTTCCAACGCCTTTGCCAATCACCAAAACGGCAGCCTCCGAGGCATCGCGCCAGCGTCACCTTGACGGAATGTTAGGCGGGACACCTGACCAATGCCTTTATAGATTTGCCTGTGCTTAATTTGTAAAGCCTCTGCGCCGAAGCGAACGGACTTGACTGGCAATGATGTTGGCTGTTGCTGTTAGCGAACATTGCAATGGAAAACAGGCGTTTCCCTTTTGCGCAATTGCCCTGCCGTTTTTATTGACCTATCAAAGTGCCAAGCTTCTGCAAAACTTCATCAAGGGTAGATGTTGGCAACTTACACACAAACTCTGCTTGTCGAACTTTCCAATCAAGGCTTTTTATTTGGTCTGACAAAATTACGCCCCCAATTTTCAAGCCTTCCGGTATCAATACTTCAAAGGGATAATTTTTGATTTGACTCGTAATCGGACATAAAATCGCCAAACTAACCTTACCGTTATAAACTGCCGGGGACAAAACTAACGCTGGTCTTCGTCCTGCTTGCTCATGTCCGGCTTGTGGATTGAACGTTATCCATACAATATCACCACGATTCGGAATGTATGCCATAGGGTTCACCAAACCTCATTACCTACAGCATCGCCCGTATCAATTTCGTGATGGATATTGTCGCTATTAACGCCAGCTAATAATTTTTCCAGCGTCCAAGTTGGGGCGGATACTGGCTTGATAACAATTTGACCATCAACGAGCGAGACTTCGACAACCGAATCATTTTCTAGTTGCGCATCGAGCGCAAATGCTTTTGGAATTCTCAGGGCAAGACTATTGCCCCATTTCTGAACTTTTGTGAGCATAAGGCATCTCCTTTCGTGTCTACAATAAAGATACACCTTTTCACTTAATTCATCAAGTGCTTGCCCTAACGCCACCATCAGCCGTGCTGGCGCGGTCATTCAACGCCTTCGCCATTCACCAAATCGCAAGCCGTCCGAGGCATCGCGCCAGCGTCGCCTGGACGGAATGTTAGGCCAATTGTTTGCATGGCATATTGACTACCTTAAACTAACGTAAGCGGTAATTTATACTTTTTGACTTTGGCAGGTGAATGATAACACCAGGACAAACAGTGATTTGGTCGGGAATTTCTTGCCAGTTGTATTCGTCAAGAAACTCATTCTCGATCCACCGTTGAATATCGTGAATATCCCGAAGGCGTACAAGTGAAGGGTTTTGCTCTGCTACCCACTTAGCATCAGGAGTAAATGTTGTGTTTGTTACCAATACGCCGGCATGAAATGGATGGGTTTGGACTGCACCCACAAGCTCTCTTACAGGGCCAGGACCAGTTTTGTATTTAGGTGATCGATGGTGCTTGGCTTGAATAGCCATCAGAAAAGGGAATTCGGTTTTTTGAGGCCACGCAACAATATCAATGCCACCATCTTTTTGAAAGCTATGCCCAATTCGTTGAACTCCATAATTCATTGCTTGTAGCCTGTCACAAATCAGGACTTCAAATGCTTCGGGGGTTAGCTGAAATATTTCATTCGGGTTAGCTCCCAATGCGTGAAGAACATCAGTGGTGATGTTAAAGATATGGACTTCAGTGCTTACAAGAGTAATCTGTTCATGCTCTGGGGAGAAGATTTGCAATTTTCCTGCTTCAGCACCACCAACCCAGTAATACTTTAGCCAATCACGTCTTTCCTGCCGTGCCTCATCAGATTCTTCGCCATGTACACAAGCCAAACAAAGGTATTGGACTTTTTCGATACCTTTGATACGTGCTATCGGAAGGGGTTCCAAACGATAATATGGGCGACCCTTGTTAATAGTCCTGGAACACTTTTCACAACTGTATTGGTATTTAGCAGTTGACAATCTGAGGTTAGCCATTTTACAACTTCGTTAAAACATGATTCTTGCTGATTAACTTTTTATCTGGTTACTGGTCTGGTCTGGCCTAACGCCACCGTCAGGTGCGCTGGCGCAGTTGACCAGAGACTTTGCCATTCACCAAGTAACAAGCCGTCTGAGGCACCGCGCCAGCGTCACCTGCACGGAATGTTAGGCTGCCAGTGCTAACGGC
>CAADGU010000106.1 GCA_900696625.1 uncultured Chloroflexota bacterium
CCCCCAGTTCTTTTGGCGAGGGGTGTGATGGGGAGTTGTATGTGGCGCATTACAGCAGCGGCAGTGGTGGGGCGGTCTATAAGGTGGGGGCAACGGCCGTCAGGCAATCCCCATTGGGCGGCGACCAATTAAACTATCTGCCGTTGGTGCTGAAGGAGGAAGGTACCCCTTTTCCTGCAACGCCGACCGCCACTAGCACCCTGACGGCTACGGCGACCATCACCGCGACGGCGACCATGACGGCGACCGCCACCAACACCGCCACCCCCACTGCTACCTTTACACCTACGGCTACGTTGACACCAACGGCAACCAGTGAGCCGCCGGGGTGTAATTGAGTAATGGGGCAATTGGGTGATTGCAAAGTTACCCAATTGCCCCATTACAACTTCACCTTAACGACGCCGCCTTCTTCCTTCACGGCAAACAGTTTCAGGCGGTAATTTTCGTCGGTGGGCCAGAGGATACGGCCGTTGCGTACATCAAAACAGTATTCATGATCGGGGCAGGTGATTTTGAAGCGGCTCAGCCAGCCATCACCCAGGTTGGCGGCGGCGTGGGGGCATTGGGCACTGAAGGCATACACGCACCCTTCGTAGCGGGTGAGCAGCAGTTTACGGCCGTTGATGGTTACGGCCGTTAGTTCTCCTTCTGGCACGGCATCCGCCGCCACCGTCTCAAAATAACCCTCTGCATCCGCTATTGCTTTAGACTTAAACAACTGCATTCTTCGAAGCCCGATTCCCGATCACCGGTTACGGGCCAGCTTCCGCCAGCAGCGCTTCAATTGCCGCCACTGCTTCTTTGTCTGACCCTCTGGTAAATTCGCCAATGTGAACGTAGCGAATACGGCCGTTTTTATCAATTAAATACGTCGTCGGCCAATACCGCTGCCCGTAAGCATCCCAGGTCAGGCGCTCATTGTCAATGGCTACCGGGTAGGTGATGCCGTTTTCAGCCAGAGCGTTAGCCACATTATCCACATCCCGTTCAAATGAAAACTCCGGGTAGTGGATGGTGACAACGGCAAAATCTTCGCCGCTGTACTGTTCATGCCATTGCTTAATCCATGGTGTGGTGCGCTGGCAGTTGATACAGGCAAATGTCCAGAATTCCAACAGCACCACCTTGCCGCGCAGAGAGGCCAGGCGGATGGGTTCGTCAGCGTTCAGCCAGGTATCATTTTTGACTTCGGGGGCAAGACCCAGGTCGGGCAAATCAGCTTTCATGGGCGTCTCCGTGGGGGTGGTTATAGGCATAACAGTGGCCGAGAATCGAGCCTCGGTTAGGGCTTCTGCTGCCGGCCCTTCTACGTCCGGTTCTATTGGCATCCCGCCGCTCGCGCAGGCCGCCAACGCCAGTACACAGCTCACAACAAACAGGAATCGGATGAGTGTCTTCATGCTTTTTCCTCCATCACCCATCCTAGGCGCCACCGCCTACGGAACACTTACGGAGTTGTTACAGGAGCATTACCTTTATTCCGTCCGACGCAGCCGTTTGAGGACAAATTTGGTGGCTGCCCCCGCGCTTTTGGCAAGGATGGCATTGGTGAAGAGATTGGTAATGCCTTCAACGGCTGCCGGGGCCATATCCACAATATCTTGCACGAGATCGGCCACTTTTTCGTCGTCGGCCGTTTCCCCTTTGGCTGTTTCTTCTTTCAGTTCATTCACTTTGGCGACGGCGGCAGCCTGCTGCCCCGCTGGGGCTTGCTGTGCCACCTGTTGCAGCAGCGGCGCAAAGAGAGCGTTCAATTGTTCGGGCGGAATGCCCTGCTGAATGTGGACTTCGGCGTGCGCATGATCACCAATGGCAATGCCCTGTCCGGAGGCCGTAATTTTATCGCGCCCCATAATATCCCCGCCGGCTTTGTCGCCGTACACGATGTCACCTTGCACAATGGTTTGCCCGGCAGCAGAAGAGGCGCTCCACGGGCCGGATTGAGGTAGCTGCAAGTCATCCGGGACGGGAGGCCAATACTTGTTAGGGCGTTCAGTCGCTGCCAGCGTCACCAATTCCGGCAGCCGCCCCTCGCGGGCCAGGCGCAGCATCAGCCCCCGCAGTTTGGCGGGCAGCACTTCGCCGCCGGGAATGCTTTCGTCGTTGATATGCAGGTACAAGCACAACATGCGGAACTCTTCCAAATTGAAGCTTTCCACCAATAAGTTGTGCAGCATAATCAAATAGGGTTCGGTACTGTTGCTCATCAGTTTCCTCGTTTGTTGGGTGGTTTTCTAAATCGCCGCCTGATTTGGAAAATCGGCCCACAGCTATGATACTCGTTTATGGTGAGACAATGCGCAGGGTGAGTGTGTACAGTTCAGTGCTGAACGGCCGTCCTACCAGAATGGTGTAGACGCCATCTTCCGGCAGCTCAAAATCTTGAATGCGGGCATCATAACTGAGTGGGCCATCACCGCTGTCATCATCCTCTATCAAAGTCATGCCCCCTGGCGCAATGAGGGTCAGGTAAGGGTCAAAGAATTCGTTGGGACTTTCCAGGTCTATGGTTACCCGATCCCCCGCCCGGCCCGTGAACTGCCAGAGTAAATTATCGAGCGTCGTGGAAGTTGCCGTGCCCATGCCGGACTCGTCATCAATGTCGAGAGGTAAGGGCGGAAGACTGTCCTGAGTGAATGTCAGGTCATAATTACCTGAAGAACTATCATAAGTTCCCACTTCAACAAAATAGGTACCGGCCTGATAAAGTGGCACCATGCCTGTGTTACCACGCCGGTTGCCGTAACCGGCTTCCGCATACCCCAATTGATTCCATTGCCCATCATATAGGTTCAGAAAAGCGTTTATGTTCTCATCCGCCATCGTCAGGGTAATAGAAACCACATCGCCTACTTGAGCTTCAAACGCCCATACCGTACCATCTGCGGTGTGAGCGGTCTCGGTTTGATGGGGTATTAACGGCCGTGCCGCCCGCTCCCATACCGACAGCCCATACGCCCCATCTCCGCCCCCGCTGCTGCTGGTCTGGAGGAAATAAGGGCCGGTTTCAGGAGCAACAAACAGAGAAATCTCGGCCGGCAGCCCGGCCTCAACCCTGTTGCCGTCTCTCAAATAGTTGCCATTCGCATCTAAAAGCGTCAGAAAGGCCGTGTTTTTGTTATCGGCCGGTTCCATTGCCACCGAGATGATGTCCCCGGCCTGCAAATCTAGTTGCCAGATCGGGGTTGTGGCCGCATTTCCGGACACGTTGTCACCCAGAGCTAACGTGGGCAGGTTCCGGGCCAACGTCAGCACGTAAGCGCCGGAACTGCCGCCATAACCAGCGGCGCTGATGAAGTATGTGCCACTTTCCGGCAGAGACAGAACAATGAGTGAATTTAAACTACCGCCCATGTCATCGTTAACGGCGATAATCATGCCATTCTCATCCAAAACGCGCAGCAATGGGTCCAGCCTGGGTTCTTCAGCATTCATTGTAATGACAACTACCTCATTCGCCTGTCCGTCAAATCGCCACATGGGTTGTTGGCCTGTGGTGGCCCGCGCTGGCTGATCGAATTGAATCGGCTGCTCTGCCATCGCCATAAGTAACTGGCAGGACTCCTCTACGCCGATATTAAAACATAACGTATTGTAGAGGGCGACCAATTTTTCTCCGAAAACAGGCTGCATGATGGGAGGCAGTTGTGTTATCTGCGATGAAAGTGGTTGCAGTTCGGCTACCATCATTTCATAATCCTGGCCCTCCTGGTAAAGGCCAACCGAGGCGCTGCGCAGGAGGTTTATCATATCCCGTAGGGCCGCTCTGCCCAGGTTATCTTCGCCAATACGCTGAGACAGCACCATCATCTGGTCAATGCAAATCGTGAGCTGCGGCGCTGTGCTATCTAACAAGTGGCGCAATAAAGTTTGTATACCCCAATTCTCAAAGATTGCTTCGCCGGGCAGCGTTTGCTGTGATTCTTGAGCATAGACGAGCGCCTGGGCAAAGATATCGGCGGCCGTTTCCTGGCCCGCCCTGGTGCATTTTCTCATCTCTATGGCGGCCTGCTCCAGTTTTTCTTGTGCGAAGGAAATGTCTAGACCGTAGTCCAGGTCATAGGGGGTACAACTGTCTGTGTATTGGCCTTGCGCAAAAACAGTGTCAAAGTTGAGGGTGGGAAAAGCGGTGCGCCACTCGTTGGCCGTCAGGTTGCGACCGGCCAATTGGCAGGCAATGGCCGGCCAGTTGGCCACGGCCGTGTTATACCAGGTGAATTGGTTGCGTAGATCGGCGGTGACAATGGCTGGCGGATTCAGGATGGGCTGCACGGCCGTTAATCCAGAATCCAGCTGCAGCGGTGAACCTATCTGGCTGAAGTCTATGTCACTATCTTCCCGGCGCACCTGCCACCATTGCACCCACCCATTACACGCCGGGCATTCCCCAGAATTACCGGCCGTATATAAAAATCCCGTGGCCCGGTCTTCACCTGGCAGGTAAACAATCGTAAGCAGCGGATATTGAGTGAGCGGCACAGAATCAGGGTTACACTGCCGTTGTTGAAAATCAACGAAAAAAAGATTTTGTTCGTTATGCCAGACCAGCCGAGAATCACCGCTCAGGAAGGTCAATGACGCCGCGTTATTGGCCCTGGGTTCACACTCCCTGTTCACGCGCGCCAGGTTGCCCTGGCTGTCTAATTCCCACAATTGCAGAAAACACACTTGCTCCTCTGTTGCAGTGCTGCCTGGCGTGGCCGCAGGCGCTGCCGGTGTGGCCGTGGGCAATGCTGCCAACGTGACTGAAGACCGGCACCACACAACAGCCAATCTTTGACCATTTTGGTTCAGGGCCAAAGCCTTGATTGAACCACCCTGGTTTTCAGGTAAAGGGCTAAAACTTAGTTCTAGTGGCTCCTGTGAGAGGGGCACAGCCAGGGATGGGGCGTCTATCCAGGCAATCTCACCGGCATTGTTGCTGAAAGCAAGCGAACGGCCGTCTGCGCTGGCGGCGACACGTTCAATGCCTTTATCGGGCAACGTGACGGTCATCAATTCCGAGTTTTGGATAGCCCAGAGCGTATTGGCGGCCGGAATAAACAGCGCCAAATCAGGGACATCGGTCAAATTAGCGCGAAAACCAGCTTCACCCGACTCACCCGAAACAGCGTAATCGGCCAACGAAGTCAACAAAGCACTACGGACAAAGTCCTGTGTCACATCTTTTTCAATGAGGTCGGCGTCGCTGGTGGTTACGGCCGCTGCCTGTTTCTGAGCTTCAACAGCCAGCAGTAACCCACCGATGGTGTTGCCACTGGCGCGATAGCTTTGGGCCTGGTTGGCCAACCAGAGAGCTTTGGCAATGTCTTCGGCAATTTCCGCATCCGCCTGGGCGGCCACGGCCGTGGCTTCGGCATTTCTGGCGTTGGCGGCCTCGGTTGCCTGGGCCATTGCGGCGGCATCAGCTGTGGCTCTGGCCTCTTGGGCTTTAGCTGCTTCTGTTACCGCAGCCACCGCGTTTGCCGCCGCTGCTGCTTCGGCCGCTTTAGCGTTAGCCGCTTCCGTCACGGCAATAGTAGTCTGCCTATTGGCCTCTCTGCGTTGAATCTGTCCGTATACGGCCAGCGTCAGGGCAATAACCAGAGCAATCGCCACGCCTACGAGCAAACGTGTACGCTGTCGTTCGCGTAATTTCGTGGCTTGCAGGTCTTGTTCGCGCTGGGCGTCTTCGCTGGCTTTGAGGTAGGCAGTGGCTTCATCTGGTAATCCTTTGATGGTTTGCTCTTGCTGCCGCGCCAGAAGTAGGGCATCACCTGACAAAAGCAAGGCTGGTTCATTGGTGCGGGCATATTGATAGGCGGCGCTGAGCCAGGGGATGTTGCGCGTTTGCGCTTCCTGCCACTGCCGGTTGGCCTGACGAATGGGGTTGACAAAAGAGTCATGCACCAGTTCCACAAACGGCCGTCCGCCGCGCATGTCATTCCGTACCAGATGGTGTTTTTCATCTAACAAACGTACCACCGCTTCCGGCATCCCCTGAGTAGATTCTTTTCCCCGCGCTACCAGATTACGAATACCGGCTGAGGTAATCAGCACTTCCGAGAACCAACGGCGCAAGTCATATTCACTGACGTTGACATCTGCGTGAGCAAGCACGGCCGCGATCGCCTGTTCATAATAACCGGCCAACGCTGTGTCAATGAACGCCGCCAGCGGATCGGTTGCCGCCTGTCCATCAGCCAACTGCTGCGCGGCGTGGTTTACATCAGACATGGTGATTCTGTCGCCGGGTATTTCCTGTACGCTTTGCCAGAGTTGGTAACAGACCACTTGCAACTGCACCGGCTCCACATATGGTCCTAAACGTGCCTCATCCCCATCAGTGTCTCGCAAAGAAGTCTGTACCCGCCGCAAATAGCGCACCAGCTTTTCCGGCACATCTGGCGAAAACGGCCGTTTCCCTTTGGCAGCCGGTAAACTCACCGCTTCCAGAGCCGCTTCGTGCTGCATTCGCTGCATGTAGTAGCGTGTGCGTAAGCCGTCAGGCAGGTAGTTCACGTAAGGCGAAAGCTGGGCGATGTAATCCTCGCGCATACTAAGCATCACATACAGATAGGGGTCAGCAGCCATGGCCCCGGCTAACTGCTGGAAAAAGGCAATGCGTTCCCCTTCCAACTCAGGATGCAGCGTAAAAATCTCTTCAAACTGGTCAATAATGAGGGCGCGTGGTTTGATGGGCTGAACTTCCTCTAGTTCAGCCTCGTCAGCCACCGATTGAGCCGTGTCGGTGGGTACATGTGTGTCCTCACCGGCGTAAACCCAACGGCCGTCCACAAGCGCCAGGTCCAACAAGCAATTGGCCAAATCCAGGCTGGCCAGTTCCTCCGGCTGGATATGCACCCCCAGACTCACCATGAGGTTAAAAGTGAATGTGTTTTTGATGGGTACACTGACGTCCACCGAATCGCCTACCCGCCCCACCGGCAGCATTTCAAAACCACCCTGGGCCTTTTCCAGCATGGGCAGCAGGCGAGCATTGATGAGGGACGTTTTCCCGGCGCCGGATTGGGCGTAAAACAGTACCAGCCGCCGTGCCGTCAGCAGCGCCAACAATTCGTTCGCTTCCTGGTTACGGCCGTAGTACCAATCCTGGTCATCCTTCACAAAAAAACGCGGTCCTACATACGGGTTAGACCGCGCTGTACTTTCTCCATTCTTGTTTGCGCTCATGCTGTCTTTGCCCCCTGGCTCCACTTTTGCCACTCATGCCATAAATCGGTGATAAATTGATCGCTGTCGCCATAACGAACGTCTAAACGCGCCTGCTTAAAATACTCTTTCAGGTAATCGCCCGCTTTCTCTTTATCTTCCACCAACGGTTGATCGCCCACTTCAATTTGAATAGCCGTGCCGGGCAGCCGCCGCTGCACCAGTCCTGGCCCGGAACTGAGCAGACCGCGAAACAGCACCCGCAAATCCCAATCTCCCAGCCGAAAGCCCAACAGCAGCAGGGATGAATTATTTAGCTCAGCCTGCAAATAAGGGGGAATGATGCGCTCGCCGCTGTCGCCGGGTAAATCACGGGCCAGGGTCCACAAAAAATCGAGATAATCATCTTCACTCAAGACCAACGATTGTGGGTACTGTTCCATGCCAAACAAGTGATACACCACCGGGTTATTCACATCGGGTGTGTAGTTTGGGTCTGATTCATGTTCTTTTGATAGATTGAGGGGACGGCCGTTCCAAAAACACAAACGGCTCTTCGGGTTCTTTCCGGCAGCCTCCAGTTCCCGTTCCACAAAATTGTAGTAACTGGTGGTCAAATAGATTTTCAGTGGCAGCCGGGCCAGTACGCGCAATGGGTCTTCTTTGCCTTCTGGAAATTGGGGATAATCCAATTCAGTTACAATATCGGCAAACGTCAGCGCCTGTTCATTGCCAAGCTGGGCAATATAGGCTATTTCCTCCTGATCATCCTCTTCTTCGGCAATACCCCTGGCAATTTCCAGCAGCAGACTCTTCAGAAACGTTAAGTAATCCTCTTTGGCCGTTACCGAATTTTCTCTGTCCAGGATATGGAATTGGGCGACACGGGCAATGAGATACCGGTCGGTTAACGGGTAGTTTATTTCTCTGGCCCAATACTGTGCCAACTCTTCGATCACGCTGAACCGTTCAAAATCAATCTGGCCATTGGCCTTTGCCTCAACGCCAAATTCGTCTGTCGCTATTACTTGGGCTTCTATCAGGTCATCATTGTTCGGTTCCTGATCGCCATGGGCGTCAAAAATGTGCGCCAGACGAATGGTATCGCCAATGATGGGGATGAGTTGTTGGCGATGAATGGCCCGGCAGCGCTGCTCAAAAAACGTATCCGTCTGCGTGGCCAGCCGACTCTGGCTGGCCTGCATCATACGCATTCTTCTGGTATTGATGGTCATATTAAGTCTCCCAATTGAGCGCCACCCGAAAACCAACACGGCCGTTGGTCAACCCACACAAATAAGGCAGTTCTGATGACCGGCGGGCTGCCCGCAAAGGTATATCCGCCACCAACGCCGCTCCGCCCCGCGTTACCCGCCGCACCTGCCGGTTCACGTTTAGTTCATCTACCCCTTCATTGGGTTTCCAGGGTAAACGCCAGGGATAGGGGCTGCGCCTGTCCTGCGGGAAGCGCCGCTGCCGTCCCCACAACGTAGTTGTCCACTCACGCCCATTGCCTGCCATGTCAAAGCAGCTATAGGGGCTGCTCCCGCCGGGATAAGCGTCTACCTCTCGCACGACTGTACAATCCACATTACAGTTTGCCCCGTGCTGCCATTCGTTCCCCCAGGGAAAGAGTTGCCCTTGTGTTCCCCTGGCTGCCTTTTCCCACTGCGCTTCTGAGGGGAGGGTATACGGCCGTCCCGTTTGCTCAATTAGCCAGACGCAGTAAGCCAAAGCGTCATACCAGGTTACGCCCAACACAGGCAAATTCAGTTGGTCCGGCGCCGGCTGGTTGCCATTGCGCCAACCCAATTCTGGCGGCACAAAGCCGCCGGTTGCCTGCACAAAGCGGGCGTATTGCGCATTCGTGACCGGGAACTTGCCGATGCGATAGGCTGGCAGTTCCATCGTGAACTGTGGTGTTTCCCATCCGGGAATACCCTCTCCTGGCTGGCTGCCCATCAAGAATGGGCCGGCCGGGACCAACACTGTTTCTGGCTCCCATGATTCCCGTTCCAGTTCGGCACGGCCGTAATCCTCTTCCTGCGCCTGTTCACTGGCTGCCAATAACTGCCGCACCAATTCCGGCGGCATATTCACCTGCACTTCGTAATTGTAGGCCACGGCCCCGGCGCCGATGGCGATCCCCTTTCCTGACGCCGTAATTTTATCCCGCCCCACCTTATCCCCATAGGTCAAATCGCCAAATACAGTGTCCCCTCCCGGTGAAGTGGATGACGGATCGATCACATGATCCTCAGACATCTTGCCCTCCTATGGTTAGGCTTTATCAACCGGTAGCGGTTTGCATGTGGTCATCATTGCGCCCAATGTAACCATGAAAACCCCATACGACCAGTATACGTTAATACGCCAGATGTACACAATCTCGACGAAACTGCCCGAACTACAACCTGACCAAATTAAGTTTGTAGTAGCCGCTTCAGCGGGCAATCGGCTAAAGCTGTTGCTACGAATCCCACAAATTTAGTTTGTTGAGGTGCTGCATACAGCTATCAAACAATTTGATCGTTGATTATTCGTTTATGCTGTGTGACTGCCTGAGAATTTACGCAAGGGAAGGGACTGTTACGTCCAGTAACAACCCCAATTGGGCCACGGCGGCGCGCAAGGATTCCCAATGAGCGGCGGGGATGGCTACGGCCAGATCGCCCAGGCTTTCGCCCAGATAGTCGCGGGTTTTGGGGTTGGCGCGTAGGGTGTCCAGGATGGCGGCGTCACGCACACGGAGGATCACGGCCGTTTCCAACCGCCCTTCCATTCCCTTCTCACCCCAGCGCCCAATGCCCCGTTTGATGCTGGCAGGCAGCCCACCAGCCACATCTTCCAGGAATTGCACAATGCGCTCTGGGAAGATGCCCTGTTTTTGCGCCCGCGCCAGTGAGGTGGGCGTCAGCCGGTACTGGTACGGTTTGCCCGGCTGCGCAGGCAGCATCTCGCTGATGCGCCCCACCTGAAAGCGGTGGTAGCGGTTGGCGTTGCCCGGGGCCAGGATGATGGCGTCCGGCTGCACAATGAGCGGCGCAGGTACTTCATGGTTTTCGGCGGGTACGCCGTTGAGCCATTCCACGGCGCGGTCGGTGAGGGCGAAGGCGGGGTGGTTTTCGGGGACAATTGTGACCGCCAGCCCCAACCATACCAGCGGCGCCTCCACCAGATAGCGCAGCAGCCGCCCTTCCACCCGCTCCCAACTTTCAAAGCCGTTCAGGTATTGGTTGCTGGCCAGGTCACGCACATACCAGGTGTCATAATTGCCATCGGGGCGCTGAAAATCAGGGTCGTTGGTTTTAATGGTGGCCACCAGATCATCCAGGCGATACCATTCAGGGTCACGGGGCAGGGCATCCAGCAGGGCGGTGCGGGCCAGGATAGGGTCATTATGCCATTGGTCGCCTTCGCAGCGCAGGCCAGGGGTGCGGAGCAGTTCGTTCCAACTGCTGCTGCTCCACGCTTCGGCCAGGGCGCGCAGTTGGGTCTCGCGGCTGTTTTTGAGCCAGGTCACGGCCGTCGGCAACGGCCTTAGCCGATTCTCTTGCAGCGCCAACAGTCCCATCTCCGTCGCCAGGTTCAGCAGCAGCGAACGCCGTTCCGGGTGGGGGTTCAGTAAAAATCTGGTGGTCTCATCCAGTTGCCCGGCCTGCAAACCATCTTGCTGCGCCAGGGTTATGAGCGTGGTCATGTCATCTACTGCGTCGGTGACATCGGGCGGCAGGGTGAGGCTGAGCGATAGGGGCAGCAGGGTTGGGATGGATTCAACGGTTGTGGTGGGGGTGGTGACCGCCTGGGCAGAGCCGGCCGCAGCCGTTGCACCCTTTTTTGCCGGTTTGGGGAATTGCGCCATTAACTCATCCGGCAGGTAGTAAAATTCAATAACGCCTTCAGCCGTTTCATCAAACCCCCGGTATAAAAAACCACGATACCACAACGCTTCGGCGGCATTGGTCGGGTCAAACCAGGGTTCTTCCCGCTCCAGCCGCCCCGGCCCCATCAGGCGCACATCGCCAAAATCACGGGCAAAAGCGGCTACCGGCATCCGTCCGCCGGCCTGCACCAATGCCTGAATGCCGTTGGCTTCTTCCGGCGGTAGATAGCCAACTTCTTCCGGGAAATTCAACTGGCTCAGAGCAGCCGCCAACTCCTTCACGCAGGCGGCTTTGCCCGACCCGGTTAAATCCAGGTCCCACCATTCGCCAATCACGCGCAGGACAATCAGTTCGTGTTCTTGTAAAGCCTGAGTTAATGAATGCATAGCTTGATGATTTGTTTGTAGTAGGCGATTTATCGCCTATTTATGGCGATAAATCGCCTACTACGAACAGTGTATTTACACCATTACGTCAATGGCGGCCGGCAGGCTGACCACCGTCACCTGGCGCACGTTGTCTTTGGTGTAGGCAAACACTTCGCCATCGGTGTGGATGGGTACGGGGCGGTCGGCGCGGACGGTGATGCGCCGGTTTTGCCGCAGCGCGATGGCTTTGTGGCTGCCATGTGTACCCTTTTTCACGCGCAGCAGCATCAGCAGCATCGTCAGGCGGCCCACCGGGCTAACCAGACAGGTGTCAATCAGATCGTCATCGTGGCGAGCATTGGGGGTGAGCAAAAAACCACCGCCGCCGCGTGGCCCCACGCCAAAGGCCAGAAACAGCGATTCCTGTTGTACGTGTTCTTCGTCAAAGCGTATGTCCAGGTAGGGTTTGTCGTAGTAGAAGGTGATGGTGCGCAGGGTGGCCAGCAGGTACATGGCAAAGCCATGAACGCGGGTGATGTTCTCAGCTTCGACGACAATGGTGGCGTCGAAGCCGATGCCCATGTTGTTGTCGAAGATGCGGTAACGGCCGTGATCATCCTCCACCCGCGCCAGATCAAGGGTGCGGGGCTGGCCGGTGAAGAGGGTTTTCACGGCCGTGCCCACATCACTCGAAATACCCAATGACCAGGCCAGATCGTTGCCGGAGCCAATGGGGATGATGCCCAACCGGGTGGTGGCTTTGTCGCCCAACACCAGCCCGTTGACCACATCGCTGATCGTACCGTCGCCGCCGGCGGCCGCGACCAGGTCGTAGCCTTCATTGGCGAATTGGCGGGCCAGTTCACGGCCGTGCCCCGGATATTCCGTCAGGGCAATTTCAATGCCGCCATAGGGCCGCGCGGCCGTTTCAATTAACGCCTGATACTGCCGCCCCCGGCCATTGTCTGCATAGGGATTTAAGATGACTTTTGCGCGCATGGGTTGTGTGGGGTAATTGGGCAATTAAGTAATTGGGTAATTGTCTGAGTTGCCAATTACTTAATCACTTAATTACCCAATTACTTTTTCCTCCAGGTTATTCTCCACCTATTCTAACGCATCACGCATCACGGCCGTTGCCATATGTTCCAGGATTTCTTTTTCGCTGACCACGCCTTCAATGTGGACACGGCCGTTCAGCACGGTATGCGGCAGGTAGTGTACCGAATACCGCTCCACAATCACCGGGAACTGGTCGGCCATAATCACAAACACGCGCACCTGGGGGCTGGCGGCGGCCATATTCGTCAGCGGGTGAGCCATCATCACCCCGGCTTCATTGTCTGGGGCGGTGATCAGTTCGGCGCGAACTTCTTTTTCCAGTTTGCTCAGTTGGATGCGGGTCAGCGCCTCCGAGGTCATGCCGCGAAAAGAGGCAGCCTGGATAGCGGCAATGAGAATGGTCATGGCGTAACCATGCGGCAGGCCAATCAGGCGGATACCACAATCCTCGTGGGCAACGGCCGTGCCGCGCATGACGCCAATAACGGGCCAGTAATCATAATTTGGCTGGCGTGGGCGCTGCTCGCTGGAAATGGGGTCAAAATGGTCGGCCAACGTCTGGCACAGCCGCATCGCTTCCGCTTCCCTGAGGCTGCTTTCATCTCCCCAAACTACCAGGTGTACCGGTTCCGGCAAATGGGCCAGCAGCGCCGGTAACTGCGCCCACGTTTCTTCGTCAAAAGGAAGGTCAGATTCGTTTGTTGATTGCGTCATATCGTGTTGTGGTGTGGGGCGATTTGGAAAATCGCGCTACAAATTGGGCAGCATATACCGGTAAAGCGCCACCAGATCGAGCAGGACAAGGGCCAGTCCTAACCCGACGGGCAGCAGATAAGGCAGGTGAGGCTGGCGCACTTTTTCGGCCAGGATCACGACCCAGGCGCCCAGGCCAACGGCCGTGCCCAACATCAAAGGAATGAGCGCCGGAAACAGATACCGCCCCTGGTGCTGTACAAAGGTCAGATTGTAACCCACATACAAGACCACCGTAAACAAGGTCAGCAGCGCCAGGATGGTGAATTGCAGATTGGAAATGGGCAGGCGGCGCAGCCAGCGTTGCGATGCGCCGGGGGAAGCAGGCCAGACAAAGGGCGCTAACAAGAAGCCGATCACGGCCGTGACCACCAACAGCAACAACAAGCCAACTATTCGCGGCGGCATGGGCACGGCCATCCAGCCAAACTGCCCCCAAAAGCTGTTGAACGTCGTTTGCAAAAAGCGCGTCACCGTGCCACCCAGACCATATTGGGTGATCCATTCGGCCGTGCGAATCTGGCCCACCACCACTGCGTCATGGCGCGTTTTACCCAGAATGTCCAGGCCGCCATACACCACCAGATTCCGCCCCCACCACAGCGCCCCCAACAAAAACGCCGGGGCAAACACACGCAGCCCATCCCGAACGATTTGCCCCCACTGCCGCCACTTTTGCCAGACAAGGGCAACGGCAATCACCGGGGCCATCAGATAAACCGTGCCTTTGGTGAGGAAACCTAAACCCAGCAGCAGCCCCAGCCACCAGAGCAAACGGGATGTTTCCGGCTGCTGGGTCCATTTGAGCAGCAGCAGCAGCAGCGCGGCGATGAGCAATTCGGCCAGGGCGTCATTATTGGCGGAAGCCATTATGTGCAGGTGTTGGGGGAGGAAGGCGACCAGCACGGCCGTACTCCAACCCACCCACGCTTGCTGCGGCAGCAGCAGCCGGGCGACAGCGTAAGCGAGTACCACCACGCCGGCCCCCAACACCAGCGACAGCAGCCGCATGGACACCAGCGACCCACCTGTAAACAGGAAAACAGGCGTTTGCAGCAGGTAATACAGCGGCGGCTGCCAATCTTCATACGTGATGGGGCTGATGTCATATTCAGGTGCAAAGCGGGAACTAACCACTTCGTTGCGGTACAGTTCGTCGTAGTCGCTCCATTCCATGACGGGTAAACGGCCGTCGGCCAACTGCCGCACATAGTTATAATGCGCCGGTTCGTCGGGGCTTTGCCAGGCCGGGGTTTGCCGGGCATACAAAATGCCCAGCCCAAAATAAGTGATGACAATGATGAGTAACGGTATACTCTTGTGCATGGGCACGGATTCTAACCCATTTAGCCTGATGAATCATTCGGCGCGTTCTAAACTGTTTACCTATGCGGCGGCGGCGTTCTTGATGTTGATAGCCCGATTGCTGCTGATGGTGGTGGCCTGGCAGCCACCGGCGGCGATGCATGTGTTGTGGGCTTTTGCCAGCGTCAATCTGGCGTTGTTTGTGGCTGTGTTGGCCCTGGCCCGTTTTTACACCCGCCGGGATGCGGTCTATTTGTTTATCGGCATTGGTTATGTGGGTGTTGGTTTGTTGGGCGCGTATTATCTGGCGTTGCTGTGGTGGTCATTAACCGGGGGCACGGCCACGCCGCAACTGGGCGTATGGCAGACGGCGGCTGTTTTTCTGGCGATATTTTTGGCAGGAAGCTGGCTGATATGGCTGCGCACCGAAAAATGGCAGCAGGTGAAATGGCCGGTGTGGGTGGGGGGCACGGCCGTGCTGTTGTTGAATGTGGCCTATTTTGCCATCGTTCCCGAATTGGCCGGTATTACCAGATTTGCCGGTGGACATCTGGCAACGGCCGTTGCCGCCACCTTTTTCCTCATCGCCCTCCTGGGTTATCTACAAAAAAACCAATGGCGCACCGACGCCTTTGAACACTCCCTCATCCTGGCGTTGGTCATCATTTATACCAGCCAGCTTTTGTTTCTAGCCTTTGCCGATAATTTCTTCGATGCCCTGGCTGTGGTTGCCCTCATGGCCCAGGCCGTCAGTTACCTGGTTGTGCTGTTAGGGCTGCTCATCAGCATCATCTCCATCTTTCGCCAGGCGGAAATGATGGCGGCTGCCCAGGCCGAGGCCAACGAGACCCTGCAACGCGAAATCGGCGAGCGCAAACGTATTGAAGCCGCCGAGAATGAACAACGCCAGCTGGCTGAAGCCCTACGTGAAGTGGGCAATGCTTTAAGTTCAGTATTGGATTTTGACCGGCTGCTGGATATTTTGCTCGACCAGATGGCGCGTGTGCTGCCCTACGATACGGCCAACGTCATGTTGGTGCATGGCGATGAAATTGAAATTGGCGTCACCCGCGGTTATGGGAAGGATATCCGCCCCGGCGCGCCGCAGCGGTTCCATGTGGGGCGTATGCCCAGCTTGCAGCAGTTGTTACATACAGGAGAACCGGTTATTGTGCCGGACACGGCCGTGTCTGACTTCTGGGTGAATCCCCATGAATCGCCGCACGTCCGTTCCTGGGCCGGCGCGCCCATCAGCATCAAAGGCGATGTCATTGCCATCCTGGCTCTCAATAACAGCCACCCCGGTTTTTACCAACCAGAAGCGGCGGCCCGCCTTTCTGCCTTTGCCGGGCAAGCCGGTGTCGCCTTTGAAAACGCCCGTCTTTACGAGCAAGTGCGGCAGCGCGTCGCCGAACTGGCTACCCTCAACACTATCAGCCAGGCCATCTCCTCCACCCTGGATTTGCCGGAAACGTTGACGGTGATCACCGAAAGCACCGTGCGTCTGCTGCGTGTGGAAGCCGCCTCGGTGGTTTTGCTAGACCCGGCTGCGGGCGACATGATGTTTGCCGCCGCTTCGGGGCAGGCAGCCACCTTTGTCAAAGGGCAGCGGCTGGCTTTTGGGCAAGGGGTCATTGGGTGGGTGGTGCAAAATGGTGAACCGGTATTGGTGCCAGATACCGAACATGACACCCGTTACTTTAGTGATTTTGATGAAAAAAGCGGGTTTGTGGCCCGTTCAATTTTGTGTGTACCCTTGCAAGCCAAAGGGCAAACAATCGGCGCCCTGGAAGCCATTAACAAAGAAGATGGTTTCTTTGCTGAAGAAGATTTGGAACTGCTCATGCGCCTGACCGCACCGGCGGCCACCGCCATTGAAAATGCCCGGCTTTTTGCCCAGGCGCAGCAGGAAATTGCCGAACGGGCGCGGGTAGAAATGGCCCTGGAGGCCGAACGCTCATTGTTGGCGCGGCGTGTGGCCGAGCGCACCGCCGATCTCAGCGCCGCCAATGCCGAACTGGCCCATGCCGCCCGCCTCAAGGATGAATTCCTGGCCAGCATGAGCCATGAACTGCGCACGCCGCTGAACGCCGTTCTGGGTATTTCGGAGGCGTTGCAGGAAGAGGTGTATGGGCCGCTGAATGAAAACCAGATTATGTCGCTGCGCAGCATTGAAGAGAGTGGGCGGCATTTGCTGGCGCTGATCAACGATATTTTGGACCTGTCCAAAATTGAAGCGGGCAAGTTGGAGCTAGAATTGACGGCAGCGCCGGTGGAGATGATTTGCCAGGCCAGTTTGCGCATCATCAAACAAAATGCCCACAAGAAGCGGCTGACCATTCATTCTTCTTTTGACGGCGCGGTGACGACCATTCAGGCGGATGAACGGCGCTTGAAGCAGATATTGGTCAATTTGCTGGCTAATGCGGTGAAGTTTACGCCGGAGGGCGGCAAAATCGGTCTGGAGGTGGTGGGCGACACGGCCGTTGGCGTGGTGCATATCACAGTGTGGGATACGGGCATTGGCATTGCCGAAGAGGATATGGCGCGGCTGTTTCAGCCGTTTGTGCAGCTAGACAGCCGCCTGGCGCGGGAGTATGGCGGCACGGGCCTGGGCCTGTCTCTGGTGCAGCGGATGATGGATTTACATGGGGGAACCGTTGCCGTTGAAAGCGAAGTGGGCAAAGGCAGCCGCTTTATCATTTCCTTCCCCTGGCAGCAGGGGGAGCGGCCGGTATTGCCGTTGGCGCAGGCGCAGCAGACAGATGGCGGTTTGGGCCGGCTATTTCGGCTGGCGCTGGTGGTGGATGATTCCCCGGCGGCGGTGGCGCAGTTGAAGCGCTATTTCCATGAATTGCACGTGGATGTGGTATCGCTGCCAGCGGGGGATGAGGTGGTGGCGAAAGCGGCGCTGATTCGGCCCGATGTGATTGTGCTGGACATTTTACTGCCGGATATTTCTGGTTGGGAGGTGCTGTCCCGTTTGAAGGCTGATCCTCAAACGCGGCATGTACCGGTGATTATTGCCTCGGTGATGGATGAACGAGAAAACGCGCTGGCGGTGGGGGCGGCTGATTGTTTGCTGAAGCCGGTGACGCGCCAACAACTGCGCCAGGCTTTGCAGCGATTGATGATGCAGGTGAACCGGGTGCAGACACGGCCGTTCCCCCCGCCGGTACCTTCAGATTTACCAGACTCCTCGCCGCCCGCCGCCCGCCGCCGTATTTTGTTGGCCGAGGATAATGCGGCCAACATCCATGCCTTTTCAAATTACCTGGCGGCCAAAGGGTATGATATGATGGTGGTGCATAACGGCCGTGACGCCGTTGACCGGGCCAAACAGGAAATCCCAGACCTTATCCTCATGGATATTCAAATGCCCCACATGAATGGCCTGGATGCGATTCGGGAAATCCGGGCTGAGGCCAGCTTAAGGCAGGTGCCCATTATCGCCGTGACGGCGCTGGCGATGCCCGGCGACCAGGAAAAATGCCTGGCTGCCGGCGCCAACGATTACCTGAGCAAACCGGTCAGTTTGAAAGAGTTGTTGGAACGTATTGAGTTGCAGTTAGCAGGTACTCAAGCGTCACGCATTACGTGATATGTGACGAGTGATGCGTGACGTGTGAATAGGAGAGGTTGCCATTAACGAGATACCCCAAATTCTCATTGTGGATGATGAACCCAGTGCGCGGCAGACGATGGAAATGCTGCTGCTGCGCGAAGGTTATGACCTGGCGTTTGCCGCCGATGGCTATGAGGCGCTGGCGCATCTGGATGAAGAGTCGGCTGACGTTATTTTGCTGGATGTGATGATGCCGGGCATGGATGGTTTTGAACTGTGTGAACGGCTGCGCCGTAATCCCAAATGGCAGCATGTGCCCATTATTTTGGTGACGGCGCTGGACAGCAAACAAGATTTGGCGCGGGGGTTGGAGGCGGGCGCCGATGACTTTTTGCATAAGCCATACAACGGGTTGGAACTGCGGGCGCGGGTGCGTTCGATGCTGCGCATTAAACAGCGGCACGATGAACTGCAAACGGCGCTGCAACTGCGGCAAGACCTCTCCAATATGATTGTGCATGATATTCGCAGCCCGCTCTCGGCAATCCTGATTTCTTGTGATTTGTTGGAAATGGAAGTGGGCGCCGCTTCTATGCCCCTGTCTACTATTCGCGGCGAAGCGGCGCGGTTGAGTAGTTTTCTGACGGATATGCTGATGATGGCGAAGATGGAACACGGCCGTCTCATGCTGGCCCGTTCGGAAGTGGATATGAATGAATTGGTCACGGCCGTGCGCGACAGTTTTGTGCCCATGGCCGGGTTGAAAGACATTTCATTTGTTACCCATTTGCCGCCGCAGACGTGTAAATTGACGGTGGATGCCAGTCTGTGGCGGCGTGTGCTAGATAATTTGCTCACCAACGCCATTAAATTTTCGCCGACCGGTGGGCAGATTACGCTGCGTTTGAGCTACCCGGAACAGGAGGCGGCATCGGACGTGGTGGCCGGTACACGGCTGCGGCTGGAAGTGATGGATGAGGGGCCGGGTATTCCCGAAGAACATCGGGAAACGATTTTTGACAAGTTTAAGATTGTGGCTGCCAAACGGCGCGATGTGGCCCAAGTGGGGTTGGGGCTGGCTTTTTGCAAGATGGTGGTGGAGGCGCACGACGGCCGTATTCACATGACGCCGAATACACCACGTGGTTCCATATTTGTTATTGAATTATGACTGGCGTGATGCGTGACGAGTGACGAGTGACGAGTGATGCTGTATGGATTGGATTTCACCATTGTCATTAACGGCCGTCCTGCTGGCGGGGGTGGGTGTGGCCTGGTGGCGACGCCGGCGGCGGTTGCATACCCTTCTGGCCACTGTCGAGGTTATTACTGTGCCCGATTTCTATTCGCATCATCTGGAAAATGCACGGCCGTTACACGTTTACCTGCCGCCCCATTACCACCACACCGACCAGACCTACAAACTGCTGCTCGTCAACGACGGCCAGGATAGGGAGGCGCTTCATTTGCGGCAAACAGTAGCCACGCTCTATGCCCGCCGCCAGATGGAACCGCTGGTGGTGGTGGCGATCCCGACGAATGAGGAGCGGTTGGCGGAGTATGGCACGGCCGTTGCCGCCAACGCGCGCGGCCTGGGCAGCAAAGCGGCGCTGTATGCCTTGTTTGTGACCGAAGAACTGCTGCCCTTTGTGCGGGAAAATTTCCGGGTGAGTGAGCGGGTAGCCGACACAGCAATTTTAGGCGCATCGTTGGGTGGTTTATCGGCGTTTGATATAGCCTGGAACTTCCCCGATGAGTTTGGCATGGTGGGCGTGATGTCTGGCTCCTTCTGGTGGCAGGCGGCCGATGATGAAACCAGCATTGAACCGGGCGAACGCATTGCCCACAGTCTGGTGCGGCAGGGGCCAAAACGCGAGGGCCAACGCTTCTGGTTTGAGGCGGCTACGCAGGATGAATTTGAAGACCGCGACCAGGACGGCGTCATAGACGCCATTCAAGACACACTGGAATTGATAGACGAACTGGAAAAGCTGGGTTACCGGCGGGGCCAGGATGTGGTGTATGTGGAAATGCCCGGCGGCCGTCACAATTACGACACCTGGGCGCGGGCGCTGCCCAAATTCTTGGGGTGGGCTTTCCCGGCCCAAAGCTAAATCTCTCAACAGCAATTCTCAATTTGCCCCCAACCTGCCGTAGGGGTGGGGCGGCGCGGGTTCCGTCTGGGCAAAGCATGGGGCCTTGTGGGGCCTTGTCTCCGCGCCGTCTCACCCAAACCTGCCCAAATGGGGCGAGACATATAGTTCGGTGGTGTAGAGGACGGTGACACGGCCGTCCACCTGATATTTGTCAAACAGTTTGCGTAAAGCCGCCAGCATCGGTTCATAGTGGGGATGTCCAGTCAACGGCATCATTGAAGAGGAGAGGGTGCGCCCTTCCAGCCCGGCATAATCAAACTGCTGCACATTCACAAAAGAGCGAAATTGGTGAGAATCACCCAGAATAAACTCCGGCCCGCGTTCGTGCCCACCTTCGCGGCGCGGCCGTCCCGTGTCATCCCGTGCATACGCCACCAGAATCCGCTCATACGCCCGCATGAAATCAGAGCCATCTACGTGCCGCGTGTTCCAGACCAGGGCGATGTGGCCGCCCGGCTTCAAGATGCGCTGCCATTCGGCGCGGGTGGGTTCAGGCGCAAACCAGTGGGCGGCCTGCCCGGCCACCACAAAATCTACGCTGTGATCGGGCAGGGTGGTGGCTTCGGCCGTGCCGTTGACGCTGGTGAAGTGGGGGTAATCGGCCAAAAACCCTTCACCCGCCGTCCGCATCTCGGCATTGGGTTCCACGCCGTAAACGGGGTTGCCATTGTCCAGAAAGAGGCGGGTGAGCAGGCCGGTGCCGGAACCGATGTCGGCGACGACGGCCGTCTCCGCCAACCCCCATTCATCACGCAGGCAGGCGAGTACGGCCGTAGGGTAGCTGGGCCGGTATCTGGCGTAATGGGTCACACGGTCAGAAAAACGTTGGGTGGGGGCGTGGTTGGTCATCAGGCGGATCCTGTTTGTTGAGATTGAGAGATTGAGAGATCTAATCTCCTAATCTCCCAATCTCTTGATTTCCTGCATTCTACCCTATTCCAACACAAAGATGTTCTTCTTCGCCCCCATCTCTTTCAAAATTTTGGGCCAGACGGTGACGCTGACTTCGCCCAGGTGTGCTTTGCGCAGCAGCAGCATGATGGTGCGTGATTGCCCAATGCCCCCGCCGATGCTCAGCGGGATCTCGTCGTTCAGAATCGCCTTGTGATAGGGCAGGTTTAAGAATTCAAGCTGCCCGGTCATTTCCAACTGCTGTACCAGAGTGCGTTTGTTCACGCGGATGCCCATGGAGGAAAGCTCATGACGGCGGCGCGTGACCGGATTCCAGACCAGGATATCGCCATTCAAGCCATGCATGGGACGGCCGTCCTCCGAGATCGTCGGCGTCACCCAATCATCATAATCGGCGGCGCGCAGTTCATGCGGGTAGCCATCGCGCAGCGTCCAGCCAATGCCATAGATGAAGACGGCGGGGAATTCTTGCAGCACGGCCGTTTCCCGCTGTTTGCGCGGCAGGTTGGGGAACATGTCCAGAATATCCTCGGCATGCAAAAAGGTCAGTTCATCGGGCAGATCGGGGTAACGGTCATCACGTAACTTGGGAAACAGCCCCTGCACATAACTTTCCGCGCCTTTGATCACCTTCCAGATTTTGGTGACAACGGCCGTCAGAAATTCCAGATTGCGCTGGTCTTCCGTAATGGTGCGCTCCCAATCCCACTGGTCTACATAGGCGCTGTGGTCGTGGTCCAGGAAATAATCCTTGCGCACGGCGCGCATATCGGTGAGCAGCCCCTCGCCCGGCTGCATGTCAAACTGTTTCAGCGCCATGCGTTTCCACTTGGTCGCCGCCTGCACCACTTCCGCATCAACGGGGTGCTGATCGTAATCATTGCTGATGTGGAAACGCACCGGGGTGCGCGAGCCATCCCGATCCAGATAATCGTTGACGCCGCTGTCCACATCCACAATCAACGGCACCTCGACCATCATCAGGTTTAATTCTTTGCACAGGTTCTGTTCAATGTATTGTTTGGCGGCGTAAATCGCCTGTTGGGTTTCTTTGGGCGTCAGCGAGGAACGGTAATCATCCGGCAGGACGTGCCACAGATCATCATAATTGCCAATGCCCGGCCCGGCCAAATCTGCAACCTTGTTAAGCATGATCTTTTCTCCTTGTTGGGTGTTTGTAGTGACCGCTTGAGCGGGAAGAGCCGGCTAAAGCCGTTACTACGAACTAAAAGTGGGGGATTGGTAAACTGGACGCTCTTTGTAGGGAGAAGTGGACACGATGAGAGAAGACATCCGCCAAAATGGTAGACAGGCACGGCCGTGCTGTCATGTATCAGTTGTCATCTGTTGATGGGCAAAGTGTCACTTCTGTTGATGCGTGATGCGTGATGCGTGATAGATCAATAACCGATAACCGATTACCGATAACCGTTTACGGCAAATGCTCTGGGCCAAAGTGGTCGGGGAGGAGAGTGTAAAGGGTGGTGGCACGGCCGTGCCCTGCTGCATCCACCAACCACACCGGCACATCCCCGGCAAATTCGGCCAACACCTGGCGGCAGGCGCCGCAGGGTGAACCGGCATTTTCCGTGGCTACCGCCACCGCCACAAACTCGCGGCAGCCTTCGGACACGGCCTTAAACACGGCCGTGCGCTCCGCACAAATCGTCAGCCCGTAGGAGGCATTCTCCACGTTGACGCCGGTGAAGATACGGCCGTCCGGCGTCAGCAGCGCCGCCCCCACCGGGTATTTTGAATAGGGCGCATACGCCTGCCTCCGCGCTGCCACCGCTGCCTGAATCAATGCTTCTCGTTGACTGTCGCTGATCATGTAATTGCCTCCCGGACTTCGGACATCGGATTACCGATTACGGATTACCGATTACCGAAAACGGCGGTACGGCCGTGCCCGCCGCTACCTCTGCCTTCACTACCATAGCCATTTCCACCCGGCAGCCGTCGCCTATCTGTGCATCCCGTAAAACGGTGTTGGGGCCAATGATGCAGTCTGTGCCAACGGCCGTGTGCCCTTGCAAATAACTGTTGGGCCAGATAACGGTATCCTGCCCAATTTCCACATCAGTGTCAATATAGGTGCTGTCCGGGTCAATCAGCGTCACGCCATGTGCCAGCCAGTAATTGGTGGCGCGCCGGCGAAACGCCTTTTCCACGGCGACCAGTTCCGCTCGTGTGCCCGCCCCCAGCCCTTCGTCTGGGTCATCCGTAATGACAGCTTCTACGCGCAAGTTTTGGCGCACGGCCGTGTCAATTAAATCCGTCAGATAATACTCCGGCCCCCGCCGTGCCTGGCGCAGCGGCAGGTCGTGGAGATGGCTCCACAGGAAATCGGCGTCGAAGCAGTATGCCCCCACGTTTTGCTCGCGTATCGTCAGCAGCTTCTCACTATCGGGCCGGTTATGCGCCTCGGCTGCCTCCACAATTTCCAGGACCATCCCGTCTGCGCCGCGCACAATACGGCCGTAAGCACTACCCGGATCGCCCATCACCGTGAGCATGGTGAGGGCAGCGTTGCTTTCTGCCTGCATGGCTGCCAGCCGCCGCAGCGTCTCCGCCCGCAGCAGTGGCATATCGCCGTAGGTGACAATCACCTGGGTTGCCTTGCCCTTCAAAGCAGCTTCGGCCATCAGCGTGGCATGGCCCGTGCCTAATTGCTCTGCCTGCACCACATATACCGCCCGGCTGCCCAGCAGCGCCCGCACGCCATTCGCCCCAGGGCCAACCACCAGCACCGGCGGCAGGTCGGCCACCTGTGCCGCTGCCTCAAAGATATGCTGCACCATCGGCTTGCCGCCGACCTCATGCAAAATCTTCTGATATTTAGAGTTCATCCGCGTCCCCTGCCCGGCGGCGAGCAGGATAGTTGCTAAAGCCATTTCTTCTCCTCGACCAGCAGTCTTGGTGAGCCTGCTGTATCGGTTATCTTTCTTTCGGCCATCCTGCTTCTTTATGCTTCTTGCGATGGCAATTTGCACACCTGACCTTACATTTTGCTATTTCTCGCTGAATGGAGTTTATGCCGTACCCGTGTCGAACCATCTTCGAGATAGTATGTCTTTTAACCCCCTTCACATGGTCAAACTCCAGAACGGCCGGATCAGATTTACCACAGTCAACACATGGGTGGGTTTTTAGATAATTTTGCACATACTGGCGGCCAGCAAGAGTTGCTTCTTGCTTCTTTTTCAGCATGTTTTTCTTGTGGACTGTCTTGTTTTTGGCGTACCATTCGTTTTTTTGAATCTTTTGGCACTCACGACAAGTCCTTTGTCTGACTCCCAGATTTTTCCACCGCCAGTTAAATTCAGACTCGTTTTTGGTTTTCGAGCAATGGTTACAGGTGATCATCTCCATCGGAAATTCTCTTAAACATCTGATAGTGGCGTGGCGAATTAATCAGAGAGGGGCATAAGCCGTAGAAACAAAAAAGAGGCTATAAAAATAACCTCTTTGGCATTGGTCCTCAAGCTGCGGTGCTAGGATTCGAACCTAGGAATGGCGGGTTCAAAGCCCGCTGCCTTACCACTTGGCGACACCGCAGTAACGAAGGCGGATATTAACACAATCAGGTAGCGCCAGGCAAGGGCAGTTCCGTTTTTTTGGGCAGTGCCAGGCAAGAGGGGTAATGCGCTGGTCAGACCCAAAGAGGTGCTGCCTTTTGCCTGACACTACAATTCTTGCCGCCCTTCCAGCGCCCGGCCCAGGGTAATTTCGTCGGTGTATTCCAGGTCGCCGCCGACGGGCAGGCCACGCGCCAGCCGCGTCAGTTTAGGCACGGCATCGCCCAGCCGCCGCTGCAAATAGAGGGCAGTGGATTCCCCTTCCAGCGTGGGGTTGGTGGCCAGGATGATTTCCTGGAATGTGTTTTGCGCCACCCGCGCCAGCAGTTCTTCGATGCGCAAATCTTCGGGGCCAACCCCTTCCACCGGGGAGATGGCGCCATGTAGGACGTGGTAACGGCCGTGAAACGCCCGTGACCGCTCAATCGCCAAGACATCCAGCGGCTCTTCCACCACACACAGCAAGCTGTCATCCCGGTTCGGGTCGCTGCACAATTCGCAGGGGTCGGCTTCGGTGATGTTGAAGCAAACCGAGCAGAAGCGGGTGCGCTCCACCAGGTCACGCAGCGCGTCGGCCAGTTCCAGCGCCTGCTCATCTCCTACCCGCAGCAGATAAAACGTCAGCCGCGCCGCCGACTTGGGGCCAATGCCCGGCAGCCGCGCAAATTCGTTGATCAAGCGTTGTACCGGTTTGGGAAGTGCGTTTGCCATGAAATATCCCCAAGGGGATATTAAGTTATTGGGTAATTGAGTAACTGGGTAATTACACAATTACACAATTACTTAATTACCCCAATCCCAATCCACCCAACATATCTTCCAGCCCACCGCCTAATCCGCCGGTGATGCTCTCCATTTTCTGGGCAGACATGGCCTGTGACTGTTCGATGGCCGAGTTGACGGCTGCCGTCAGCATGTCTTGCAGCATCTCTACTTCAGAAGGCTGCAACAATTCAGGTTCAATCTGGATGGACTGTACCCGTTGGTGGCCGGAAATGACGATGCTGATAGCGCCGCCGCCGACCGTGACGGTGATAAATTCGTTTTCCAGGTTGGCCTGGGCGGCGGCCATTTCCGCCTGCATCTGCTGCACCTGGGCCATCATGGCGTTGGGGTTATTTGTTTTTGGTTTGCCGCCACTTTTTTTCGCAGTTGAACTGCGGCGGCTGAATGATCGTTTGGACATAGTTTCTCCTCTTGGCGTTGCCCGTTATCGGTAATCCGTAATTCGTAAACCGACTTCGGTTCACGGCTCACGGGTTACGGTTCACGGAACACGGGTTATTCTTCACTCACCACCCCGCCCAATTCATGGGCCAGGGCTTCAAAATCCTTTTTGTCTACAGTGACGGTGTACTCGCTGGTGTTGACGGCGCGGATGGTGCAGGGCTGCCCGGTGAGATCGCTGAGGATGGCCCCTAGCAGCTGCGCCGCGCCACGTGTATCGTCGAATTTCATTTTGAAGATGGGATAATCAAAGCCGATCACGGCCGTACTCCCCTCTACAGCCAGCGGTTTGCCCATGTTCAACAGGGCGGGCATATTCTTGTTCTCGGCCCCGGCGCGGTTTACCATCTCCCGCCAGTGTGATTGGATGACGGCTAAGGTGAGGGTGGGCACGGCCGTACTCGCCCCATCCGTTTTTGCTTTGCTCTCTTGGGCTTTGGGCGGCCCAACGGGGGCAGGTTGGGGTGGAGGAGCGACGGGCGCACTCTGGATGACCGATGTTGGGGCGGCGGCGGTGATGACCGGTGCTGCTTGTGGTGGCATGATGGCGGCCGCCGGGGCCGGCTCGCCGGGCAGCATTTCTATAAAGGCCAGTTCCAACGGCAGCTGCGGCTGCCAGCTTGAAGCGGGTGTCAGCGCCGCGTCGTTAAACTTTTTAACCGCTTCGATGAGCCCCTGGCGGGGGGCGCGTTGGGCCTGGGCCAGCATAGCCGCTTTTTCTTCCGGCGTAGCTTCCAGCACAATCTCCGCGCCGGCCGCTTGCAGCAGCAAAAGCTGGCGCAAATAGGCCACCATCTGGCGGCAAAACTGGCGGGCATCCGTGCCCACTCCCAACGCCTGGTGAATGAGGCCCAGCCCAGCGGCGCCGTCACGGTTGAGCCAGGCGTTTACCAGTTCCATCACGGCCGTGTCCGAGGCCACCCCTAATACACTTTGGGTGCGTTCGGCCGTAATCACGTCGCCGGGTGAGACCACCAGTTGATCCAGCAGGCTTTCCGCATCGCGCAGGCTGCCCGCGCCCTGGCGGGCAATCATCGTCAGCGCTTCTGGTTCGATGGTGAAATCTTCCTGGACAGCCAGCCATTGCAGCCGGGCGGTGATTTCGGCTTCGGTGAGCAGGCGGAAGTTGAACTGCTGGCAGCGGGATTTAATGGTGATGGGTACTTTGTGTTCTTCGGTGGTGGCCAGCACAAATTTGACGTGCGGCGGCGGCTCTTCCAGCGTTTTCAGCAAGGCGTTGAAGGCGGCGGTGGAGAGCATATGCACTTCGTCAATGATGTACACTTTGAAACGGCCGTCGCTGGGCGCAAAGTTGATCCTATCCCGCAAATCTCGAATATCGTCCACGCCGGTGTTGGAAGCGGCGTCAATTTCGATCAGGTCGAGGAAACGGCCGTCGGCCACCGATTGGCAGATGCGGCAGTGACCACACGGCCGTTGTGCCGCGTCGTCGTGCAGGCAGTTGACGGCCTTAGCCAGCAGCCGCGCCGAGGTGGTTTTGCCGGTGCCGCGCGGCCCGCAAAAAAGGTAGGCATGCCCCACCCGATCCGCCGCCACGCTGTTTTGCAGGGTGCGGGTGATGTGTTCCTGGCCGATGACATCGGCAAAGGTTTGCGGCCGCCATTTGCGGTAGAGTGCCTGGGACATGGGGCTAGTTTAGCGTAAGCGTGGGGGGGCGGCAAGATGGGGCGGCAGGGTAGAGATTATCAATTTGGAAAAGGGGTTGACGAAAGTGGGGGAACGCGGTAGTTATTTGCGTGTATGGTCAACACGTCCCGCTCAGAACCAGATAATGCCGCCCCTGTCGCCGACGGCCGTCCCACTTTGCAGGTGAGTGGTTTACAGTTTGCCTACCCGGATGGCCAGCAGGCGTTGCAAAACGTCTCGCTGCATATCGCTGCCGGCGAAAAGGTGGCGCTGGTGGGGCCAAATGGGGCGGGCAAAAGTACGCTGATGCTGCATCTAAACGGCCTGCTGCACGGCGCAGGCGAGATTGCTGTGGCCGGGCTGCCGGTGGTAAAAGCCAATTTCCCCGTCATCCGCGCTAAAGTGGGTATGGTCTTTCAAAACCCGGACGACCAGCTTTTTTCGCCAACGGTGTTTGAGGATGTGGCCTTTGGCCCGCTGCATATGGGCTACCCGGAGGCGGAAGTGCGGCAGCGGGTGGCGGCGGCGCTGACGGCCGTGGGTATGGCCGCCCACAGCAGTCGTCTATCCCATCATCTGAGCATTGGCCAGAAAAAACGGGTGGCGATTGCCACCGTGCTGGCGATGAACCCGGAAATTTTGGTGCTGGATGAGCCATCTGCCGGTTTAGACCCGCGTGGGCGCCGGCAGCTCATTAACCTGCTGCGCGACCTGGCGCTGACGATGTTGGTCTCTACCCACGATATGCTGCTGGTGCAGGAGCTATTCCCCCGCATGGTTATTATGGATGAGGGACGGATTGTGGCCGATGGGCCAACGGCCGTGCTGCTGCCAGACGCGGCGCTGTTAGAGGCGCATGGGTTGGAGGCGGTGGGGGGAAGCCATGATGCGTGATGCGTGATGCGTGATGGATTCCGATTCACTTGAACACTTGACACCCAAACACCTGACACCTGACACCCAAACACCTGATACCTGAACACTTTCTAAATCGTCAGGAAGTCGTAGAAAACATTTGCTGAAAATGGCTTACACTTGAGGGCATGTCCAACGAGTTTGAGTGGAAAACCGAAGAAGAGGCTGGCTGGGAGGAAGAGATCGCTGTGCCAGAGACACGGCCGTCTCGCCCTTTTCCCTGGAAACTGTTGGCGCTGGTGCTGGTAGTGGCCCTGGTGGTAGTGGGTGGGGCGCGCTGGCAGCTAAACCGGCAGGTGAGCGCCGCCACTGCCAACGTGGAAAATGAGGTGCGTGCGGCCCACCGGTTTTTGCATCAAGTTGCCGGTAGACAGGATGAAGATTTATTCAGGTCCTTGTTGTCGGGGCGGGATATGGCCTGGACAGAAGTGCAAAAAACGTTGGTGGCGGAAGGTTGGTTTGGTAACCCACCATTGCTGGGCTGGACGGCCGTGCCCCCGGCAACAGACGCAGGCCAGACAGTTACGGCCACCGTTCCCCTCACCATCACCCTCTCCCCCGATTTTTTCACCGCTGAAGTGCAAAGCGAACAGGACTACCAACTGCTCAATCCCCAGGGCATGACGGAAACGGTGACACTGCGGCAAACGGCCGTGTACCGCAAAGGCGAAAGCCGCTGGCTCTATGCCCCGCCGGATGATGAATTTTGGGGGCGCATGGTTTTTCACAGCGGCGAGTACATTTCCGTGCTGTACCCAGAACGGGACGAAGCTATTGTGCAACAACTGGCGCAAGACCTGGACGATCTGGCACAGGCGGTTTGTCGGGAGTTAGCCACGCGCCGTTGTTTGCAGCGGGCGTTGGTGCAGGTGCGCTTCAGCAAAGAGCCGGCCACTCTATTATCCGGCGCAGATACCGGCTTTTCCCTGCACATTTTAAGTTTGCCCACGCCATCCTTGATGGGACTGCCGGTAGATGAGGCCGGGTATCAGGCCTTGTTCCGGGCTTATGGAACAGTGGTGGCCACAACCCAGATTACCCAACAGGTCAGCTATGAATGCTGCCGCTGGCAGTTGTTGTATGAGGCAATGTTAGACCGGCAGTTGCACCGCCTGGGGTTGAAAGCCTGGCCGCTAGACCCGGCCACGTATGACCAGTTGTTGGCGCAGCCTGTTCCCGGCGGTTTGTCCCGGCTGCTGGTCAATCGCCCTGATTTTTCGGCGGTGGAGCGGAAACAGATTGACGCCTTTGTGGAATTTTTAGAGTTCGTCGTTTCTCCTGAGGTGACGTTGGCCGAGATGCAGCGCACATTGGCCGATGCCCGGAGCATGACGGTCTGGGTTAACCAGTACGTGGACACCCCATTTGCAGAAGATACCATCACCTTAGACCAGGCATTATTCCGGTATATGCTGCAACAAACGACCTACGCCCAGATGCGCCAACCACCTTTTCCCTTGCCAGACGCCCGCATTCAACTGCTGTGTAACACGGCCACCCGTAATGACGCCAGCGTGGGGGTGTATGAATATATGCTTGCCGCCGAAAGCTGGCAGGCGCAATTTTATGAGGAAGGCTCCCTGTTTTGGGCTATTGCCCAACCGATTCCGTCCGCGCCAGACCTGATTTTTCTTGTGGAATTTCCTGACGAACATGTAGATGCCATCACGTATTCCATGTTAGAAAATGGGCAACGGGTGGCTTCTTTTATGCTCGAAATGGGAGCGGGAAGGAGCAATTATTTTCTGTGGAGCGGCGACCCACACGGCCGTTATCTGCTGCTGGCCCGTTGGGATGTGGGGGACACGCCGCCGGATTTCCGCCTGTTGGATGTGGCCGCCTGCCGCCAGGGGGCGTGCCGGCCGTGGCCGGTAGATGGGCCGTTGATCTGGTCGCCAGACGGCCGTCACACCCTTGCCATACTCTCAGAAGAGGCAGAAACGTCCACTCCTTCTGACCCACCCGTTATCTGGTTGGGTGACGCCACGGGCGCAAACCGGCAGGCGGTGGGGGTTGGTCTGGGGCCGTTTTGGCTGGATGAGAGTACGTATGGGTATCAACGGTTGGAGGAATGGGTCACGGCCGTGATTGGTGAAAATACGCCGCGCCGCCTGTTTACGGTCGAGGATTTATTAGCGGTTATGCCCCAGGCGCAGCGCCCTCAATCATTGGCTATTGGCAGCCCTATTGCCGCGCCGGGCCAGCCAGGCCAATTACTGGTACGAGTTAACTCCCATTCAGGGCCAGGGCAGATCGCGTATCTATTCGCGCTGACACTGACGCCAGACCTGTCCCAGGTGCAAAGCATCAGCCAGTTATCCGCAAGTGGGCAGGAGGGTTGGCACGATATTTCACCAGACGGCCGTTGGCTGGTAGCGTATGAGAGCCTTAGATTTGGCGGCGTGGCTGTGGCGCTGCAAAATCTGCAAACCGGTGACTTACGGGCGCTGCCGTCTATCTCGTCTAATTCATTCAACCTCTCCTGGTCGCCTGATGGCCGGTGGTATATACGCGCTGGTGATGGTTTGCTGGCGCTAGGCGCGCCCGACGCCAACTATGAGCGGTACATTTTTCACGACTATGGCGCCTGTTATGAGGTTTTTTGGAAATAAAGATCGTGATGCGTGATGCGTGAGGTCACTCTGGTCACGCATCACGCATCAAAGGATTCACACATGCCGGCTGATTTTGAATGGGTGACGGAAGACGAGGGTGATTGGCCAGAACCGTCGCTGCCGCCGCCACCCCGACCGCGTCGGGCCATTCCCTGGCGCTGGCTGCTGATCCTGCTGCTGGTTGTGGCTGTGAGTGGCCTCTGGCTGGCGGGGCAGATGCAGCGGCGGGTAGAGGCGGCGACTACGGCCGTTATCCAGGATGTGCGCGCCGTGTATTCGCTGTACACCCGCGCCGCCCAAAACCAGGACGCCGATTTGATCAAAACTGTTATTTCCGGCTCATCGCCGGTCTGGTGGGAGGGTCAGTTAGCCCTGCTCTCTGAAGATTTACTGCTGGGGCGGTGGTCCATGGGGCTGCTGTCCCCTGAAAACGGCCGTGCCCCCGAAATTGTAGACATTATTCCTGCTGCCGATCTGAGCCAGGCGGAAGTGATAGCCCGGCAGCCGTTTACCGTTGTCCATGCCGACGGCCGTAGCGAAACCGTCACCCTGGAAACCACCACTCTCTTGCGGCAAGGGGTTGACCGCTGGCTGGTGGCGGCCCCGCATACCGGGTTTTGGGGGGAGTGGCAGGTGTTAAACGGCCGTGCCCTCACCCTCATCTACCCCCAGCGTGATCAAGAAGCGGCCGAAAAACTGCTGCCCGGTTTAGAAGCCGAACTGGCCCGCGCCTGCCGCCAATTAGACCTGCCCTGCCCGGCAGCCAACAGCTATACCATCCGCCTGGACACCGACCCCGCCAGCCTGCTGCAAGCCGCCGATCCCGTGGCCATGCTCACCCGCCAGCCCATCCTCAACCTGCCCGCGCCCACGCTGGTGGGCCGCCCCCTAGACACCGCCGGCGAGCGGGCGCTGCTGCGGGCTTATGCCGCCCACTTCATCACGGCCGTGCTGGTGTATAACACTGGCTGGCGCTGCTGTGAACAGGGTCTTTTTCATCAAGCCCTGATAGATTACCAACTGGCGCAGCTAGACCTGCGCCCCTGGCCGTTGCGCGCCAACCACTATCAAACCATGGTGCATGATCCCCTGGTGGGCGTGGCCGCTCTCGGCCGCTACTGGCATGAGCCACCCGTTCGCCCCATCAGCGGCATCGCCCAACCCCAGATTTACACCATGATCGCGGTGCTGCTGCGCCAGAAGCCGGCGCTCAATCCTTATGCCCTACAACATCGCCTGACGGTGGCGGAGAGTTACCAGTATTGGGTTGCCAACCACACCGGTTTTAGCTTTGTGAATCAGGGTCATTTTCAGGAGGCGTGGTTGGCGCATGTGCAGGCAAACCTGGCGACGCCTGCGGCTGATTTGCCCCTTCCGGCCCAGG
>CAADGU010000107.1 GCA_900696625.1 uncultured Chloroflexota bacterium
AGCAGCACCACCGGCAGCCCCTTGCGCCAGCGTTCCGGCGACAGCCACAGCCCTAACAGACCATAACTGGCAAAGGCAAAGAGGGAAGCAGCCACTGTGTTGACATCTAAAAATCGCTCAACCAGCAAGTAAGCCACCGACCCGCCTAAAACGAGCGCCAGCGGCAGGCGGCGCAGAACGGGGGCGGCGTCTGGCTGCGGCCGAACGTCACCGCGCCGCATTTGCAGCCCAATCAGGGCCAGCACCGCCACCAGCACAATCTGGTTCAGCCGAAAATCCTCACGCCGGAAGATGATGTGTAAATAGCTGAAGATGGGCAGATACAGCCACAGCCAGAGGGTGAGGATAAGCAGGTTCAGCCCCACCTGTGGCCAGCGCCAGGTACGGGCCTGGACAGAGAGCGAGGACACCAGGTTCGTCATGGTATCCATTGTAGTGGGGAAGATGCGGGGGTGCGTGACGGCCGTGTAACGGCCGTGTAACAAAAGAAGTCTGGAGACCTGACAGGTTTCAGAAAACATGTCAGGTCTGAACAGTTAAGTTACCACATCATTACAGAAACGGCGGAATTCACAATCTACGCATTGCGCCGGCTGTTTTGCCGGCGCCGGCATTTGCTGCTGCCAGATGATTTGCTGCAGTCCGGTGATGGCCTGGTTCAGCTGCCGCCGCAGTGATGGGGTAAAGGGCACGGCCGTTGCCTTTCGCTCTGGAATCAGGTATAGAAAACCGCGCTGTACCGGTTTGCCGGTGGGGTGTGCCAGTTCCAGCAGACGGCCGTAAGCCATCAATTGCAGTTTGACGTGTTTGCCGATCTTCCTGGACTGTTTGTAATCCACCGGGATCAGTTCCGTTTCCGTCTCAATCACCATATCCAGAATACCCGATAGGCCCAATGCGGCCGAGAACAGCGGCACGTTAAACGTACATTCCCCATCCGCCAGACCGTAACTGCGCAAACTGCGCCGTTTTTCCCGCCCCTCTTCCACCTGGTGCGCGGTGATGCCCGCTTCCATTTTGTAGGTTAACGGCCGTACTGCCGGCAGCACCACCTGGTAATACAAAATGCGCGGGCAGTACACATACTGCTTCAAATCAATTACCCGAATCGTAAAGGTTTCTACTCCGTCACTCATCACTCGTCACTCGTCACTCATCACTCGTCACTAATTTCTGCTCACCAATCACCTCATACACCAACCGATTCACCCAATCCTTGCCACAAATGGGCAGCAGCTGCACATTGCCCGCCTTTTTCGCCAACAAATCCGTCACTTTGAGAAACAGTTCCTCTTGCAGATTGCGGGAGATGTCGCCGCTGAAGGCGCTAAACTGAACCCTATCCAGCCCATAGTCCAGGCAGACGTCCGCAATCTTCGTCCGAATGCGGTCATCGGGAATGTCGTAGATGAGCAGGCAGCGCATTTGTCAGTGAGCGGTGAGCAGTGAGCGGTGAGCAGTTGCCGCTCACTGCCCACTATTCTCACCAACTGGCCTCAAACGGCCGGTAGCTCTCCCGTTCCCGGCGTAGAAAGGCAGCCAGGTGGCGCGCCTGCATCTGGATGATGGCGCGCAGGGGGTATCGTTTTTTCTCATAGCTCTCGGCCGTTTCCAGCCGGGCCAGCACCTTTTCGGCCAGGAAACGGCGCGTTTTGTCCGTCAGGAACCCCTTTTCGTCCTGCTCAATTTTGACTCCCTTGTTCACCAGCCCCAATAGGGTGCGGTCTACCACCGGGGCGCGGAACTCCTCGATCATGTCCAGCACCAGGCTGGGTTTGCCCGGCCGGTCTACGTGGATGAAACCGCCATACGGGTCCAGCCCGGCCAGGATGATGGCCCGCTGCACCTGGCCGTAGAGGATGCCATAACCGTAGTTGAGGGCGCTGTTGAACGGATCCCGCGCACCGCGCCCTTCCCGGCCGGGCCAGGCCAGATGCTCCGGTAAGACCTGCTTAAAACCGCGCCAATACTTTTGCGCTGCCCGCCCTTCGATGGAGAGGATCGTGCCGCGCACGTCGTCAATGTGGTAATGTTCGCGCGGGGCCAGAAAGTCAATGGCGCACAACTCTTCCATGTGGTCTACCACTTCCGCCGCCAGCCAGTGCAGTTCTTTGTAAACGGCCGGGGCCGTTTCCTTGCGATATTTGCCCACGTATTTGAGCAGGGTGGCCTGGTTCTGGATTTTGCCGCCGGCAAAGGCCAGCGCCAGGTGAATGGCGCGCAGGTCGTGGTAGGCCATGAGCTGTTCGCGCCGGGTGAGGACGGTGCCCGTCAGCCCGGCGCTGTACAGGTCGGCGTAAGGCGTGCCGGTGCCGCTGAGGAAGTGGATGGGGATGCCGTGTTCGGTGCAGGCGCGGATGGCGTCGGCGGAGATGCTGACGCCCTGGTTGGCGATGGTCAGGGTTTCCAGGTGCAGCAGGGGCGCCTGGGCCAGCACTTCTTTGCCCTGGGTCACTTTCAAGCGGCCCTGGTATTTGCCGACATGGCTGCCGAACGCATCGGCGATGAGATGTTGAATGATAGGCATA
>CAADGU010000108.1 GCA_900696625.1 uncultured Chloroflexota bacterium
AATTGCCCTTTTTCCCGCTGCGCAGCTATACCGCCACCGACCTGCCCAAAGCCAACCCGGACATCAAATTTCTCGCCAACCCCTACGGCGAGGATGAGATTGCCGTGGTGCCGCCCATCAACCCGGACGTGGCCTTTTTGCACGCGCAACGCGCTGACGCGCAGGGCAATACGCAGTTGTGGGGCCTGTTAGGGATGCAAAAAGAGGTGGCCTTTGCCGCCAAAAAAGTAGTGATCGTGGTGGAAGAAATTGTGGCTGAAGAAATCATCCGCCGCGACCCGAACCGCACCTTGATTCCGGGGCTGGTGGTGGATGCGGTGGTAGTTGAGCCGTATGGGGCGCATCCCAGCTATGTGCAGGGGTATTATGACCGGGACACTACGGCTTATCTGGAATGGGACAAAATGTCCCGCGACCAGGCCAGCACGGAAGCGTGGCTGCAAGAGTGGGTGTACGGTGTGCCCGACCGGGGTGTTTACCTGGAGAAGTTGGGCAAAGAACGGCTGGCTACGTTGGCGCCGGGTGAATTGTGGGCGGATGGGGTGAATTACGGCCGTTATGCTTAAATGTCATCCCGAGGTCGTCTGAGGAATCCCTCCGTTGTAACTGTAGGTATGGATTCCTCCTCGAAGACTCGTCGGAATGACAGTTCGAGGTTTTTGTGGATAACAATGACTATTCTCCCTCGGAACTGATGATTGTGAACGCGGCGCGGGCGCTGAAAGGCAGCCGCGTCGTTTTTGTGGGCGTGGGGCTGCCCAACATTGCCTGTAATCTGGCGCAGCGCAGCCATGCGCCCGAACTGGAACTGGTGTATGAGAGCGGCGTCTACGGGGCGCATCCGGCGCGGCTGCCGCTTTCCATTGGTGACCCGACGCTGGTGAGCGATGCCATCTCGGTGGTGAGCATGGCCGACCTGTTCATGTATTACCTGCAAGGTGGGCTGGTAGACGTGGCGCTGTTGGGTGGGGCGCAGATTGACAAGTATGGCAATTTGAACACGACGGTGATTGGCGACTATGCCGCGCCCAAGACACGCCTGCCCGGTTCGGGCGGCGCGTGCGAGATTGCCATTAACGCCCACAAAATTTTTATGATTATGCGGCTGAAAGGGCGGGCGTTTGTGAACAAAGTGGATTTTGTCACCAGCCCAGGCCATACGGCTGACCGCGCGGGTATCCCTGGCGGCGGCCCGCAGTTGGTGATTACTGACCGGGCGCTGTTTGATTTTGCCAACGAGGAACACGAAATGACTCTGATCGAAATTGCGCCTGGCGAGACGGTGGATTCCATTCAGGCCGACGTGGGCTGGCCGCTGCGCGTCTCCCCCGATTTACGCGAAATGACGCCGCCGACCGCAGAAGAACTCCATATTGTCCGCGAAGAACTTGACCCTACAGGCTTGTATCGGTAATCAGTAAGCAGTGAGCAGGCGGATTACCGCTTACTGCTTACTGCCAACTGCTCACTGATCACTCTTCTAACCAATGAACTTCTATAAACACCCCCACGGCCGTGTCTTTTATCGCAAGATGGATCACGGCCGTCCTCTTATTTCACATGGCGAAGGCATTTACCTCTACGATCAAAGCGGCAAACGGTACCTGGACGGTTCCGGGGGCCCGTTGGTGGTGAATGTGGGGCACGGCCGTAGCGAAATCGTTCACGCCATGGCCACCCAGGCTTACCGCGCTGCCTACGTCCACGCCCTCATGTTCACCAGCCAGCCTGTGGAGCAGTTGTCGGCGGAGTTAGCCGAAGTGGTACCCATGCCGGATGCCCGTTTCTTCTACCTGAGCAGCGGCTCGGAAGTGGTGGAAGGGGCCATTAAGTTGGCGCGGCAGATACAGCAAGCACGGGGACAAAACGGCCGTCACCTCATCATTGGCCGCTGGCAGAGTTATCACGGCATGACGCTAGGCGCGCTGGCGGTCAGCGGGCGGCCCGGTTTGCGCGCGCCCTACCTGGACATGCTGCGCGACATGCCGCACATTGCCCCACCGTACCCTTACCGCGACCCGGTCAGCGGCGTAGAAGCGGCCAACCGGCTAGAGGCGGCTATTTTGGAACAGGGCGCTGACAAGGTGGCGGCTTTTATTGCCGAACCGATCAGCGGCGCCAGTTTGGGGGCGGCGGCACCACCGGATGATTATTGGCCGCGCATTCGCCAGATTTGTGACCAGTACGGTGTGCTGCTCATTGCCGATGAGGTGTTGGTAGGGCTGGGGCGTACCGGCAAGTGGTGGGGCATTGACCATTGGGGGGTACAACCGGACATCCTGGTCACATCCAAAGGGCTGGCGGGTGGTTATTTCCCACTTGGCCTGATTGCCGCGAAGCATGACGATGTAGAACTGATCCGTCAGAAATTTGGTGACTGGAATCATGGCGGTACGTTTAGCCACCATGCCGTGGGCTGCGCCGCCGCCTTAGCCACGCTGCATATCATTCAGCGGGAAGGGCTGGTGGAAAATGCGGCGCAGATGGGCGCCTTGATGGGCCGACTGCTGCGTGAGGCGTTGGCCGACCACCAAAATGTGGGCGATATTCGCGGGCGGGGGCTGTTTTGGGGGATTGAGTTGGTGCAAGACAGGGAGACAAAACGGCCGTTTCCCGCCACAGACCATCTCGACTGGCGCATTTGGGAGCGGGCGTTTGCCCTGGGGCTGGTAGTCTACCATTCGCAGGGGTGCGCCGACGGCCGTGACGGGGACATCATCATGCTTGGCCCACCGCTGATTGTGGACGAGGTGCAGGTGACGGAAATGGTCCGGCTGTTGGCGCAGGCAATTGGGACTGAGTTACCGGTAATCAGCAATCGGTAATCGGTTGTTCGATTACCGATTACCGTTCACCGATTACTGATCACCATTCACCACCCATGAAGCAAACCCGTTCGATGGCGCGCCGATTGTCGCCGATACAGTTGTTGGTGTTGGGTTTTGTATTGTTGTCGCTGTTGGGGGCGCTGTTGTTGATGCTGCCAATGGCGAACAGCAACGGCCGTGCCCAACCCTTCCTGGATGCCTTTTTCATGTCTGTTTCGGCCGTATCTACCACCAGCCTGAGCGTGGTGGATGTGGGCCGCACCTATACCTTGTTTGGGCAGGTGACACTCATCTCCCTGTCGCAGATTGGTGGGTTGGGGTATATGACCCTTATCCTATTTGTCATTTACCTGGCGGGGGGCAGCATCTCTTATGGCAGTGGCCACTTGATGGCGGAGACAACGGTCGTGCCTTCCCGCGGCGAAATGCGCCGCTTTGTGGGGCAGATTGTCAAATTTACGCTATTGTTTGAAGGAGTAGGGGCGCTGGCATTGATGTTGTATTGGTTGCCCGTGTATGGTTGGTTTAAAGCCGCTTATCTGGGTTTGTTTCATGCCATTTCCACTTTCACTACTACCGGCTTTACACTGTTTACCGATGGGTTTGTGGCTTACCAGAGCAGTTGGTTGCTTAACGGCATTATAGCCCTACTGTCTATTACCGGAGCGGTGGGCTTTTTTGTATTGAGCGATATTTACCGTGTAGGGGATCTCATTTTCCATCATCACCCTTTGTGCCGGTTGACAACGCATAGCAAGCTGGCGATTGGGATGTCTACAGGGCTGGTGGTGGGGGGCACGGCCGTGTTGTTCTGGCTGAACTATTCAGCGGCCGTACCCTGGCCTACGCAGTTCCTCACAACATCTTTTCAGGTGTTAGCGGCCAGCAGCACCACTGGCTTCAACACGGTAAACCTGGGGCAGTGGCGGCAGACATCTCTGCTCATTCTCATCATCATCATGTTTATTGGCGCGCCAGCCGGGGGTACTGGGGGTGGCATCAAGTCCACAACCTTTGGCGTCATTCTGCTGGTGTTGTGGGCGGTGCTGCGGCACAACCGGGATGTGAATGCCTTTGGCCGGCGCATCCCGCGTGATACCCTCGTTAAGGGGGTGGCGGTGGCAATCACGGCCGTTTTCTGGCTGGCCATCGCCTCTATTCTGCTTACCCTGACTGAACCGGCTGTCCCTTTATTAGACATCCTGTTTGAGGCGACTTCCGCGATGAGCAACGTTGGCCTTTCGCTGGGGCTGACGCCGGCATTGAGCAGTGGCGGTAAGGCTATCGTCATTCTGACCATGCTCATTGGGCGTATAGGGCCGTTGGGGGTGATGTTTTCGTTGTTTGGACGGCCGTCTGCCATCGCTTTTCGTTATCCTCAAGAAGACGTTTTTGTGGGCTAAGGAGACAAAATAACCCGTGAGTATCATCAATAAACTATTCGGCAAACCAAAACCGGCCATATTAGAAAATGCGCCAACCGTACCGGCGGCGGTATCCTCGCAGCGGCGTGGGTTTGTGGTTATTGGGTTAGGGCGTTTTGGCAGCAGCCTGGCCGAAACGCTGGTGAACAACGGTCACGACGTGCTGGGCATAGACGCTGACCTGGAGCGGGTGCAGCACGTGAGCAGGACGCTGCCCCACGTCCTGCAACTAGACGCCACCAACGCCGATGCGCTGGCCCAGGCGGGTATTGCCGAATTTGACACCGGTATTGTCTGTATCAGTGATAATTTTGAAGATAATCTGTTGGCGACGGTGTTGCTGCGGCGACTGGGGGTGCGGCGGGTTATCACCAAAGCCGCCACCCGTCTGCAAAAGACGATCCTCGAAGAAGTAGGGGCAGATGAGGTGATTATGCCCGAACATGAAGCCGGCATTCACCTGGGGCGGCGTTTGGCCAGCCGCTATGTGATTGATGCCTATATGGAAATTCGGGATGGTCTGAGCGTGGTGGAAGTGGCGGCGCCACCAAAGTTATGTGGGCAAACATTGGCGCAGTGTAACCTGCGCCAAAAACTGGGACTGAATGTTATAGCCATTGACCGGGAGGGGGTGCTATTGGTAAACCCGGCGGCCGATTTTCTTTTGCAGCCGGGAGACATGCTGCTGGTTCTGGGGCAGATTGAGGATGTGGAGCGATTGCAAACGTAAGAGGGTAATCGGTGGACCGATAGCCGGTTACCGATTACTGGCCGACGGCCGTAACACAAACAGCGCTTCCCCCTTGGGATCAGAGGCCCAGGCCACATCCACCTGTGCCTGCACCTTCCACACGGTGCTGATATAATGTCCCTCAAAGCTCCAGGGCTGCTGGGGCAGCACAAATTCAAAATCGAACGAACGAGGCGAGCCACCGGAGAGGGTGCCGCTGAACATATTTTGTTCCTGCACTTTTTCCAAAAATTGCGTCCCGCGCCCGGCCGTATGCCACAACAGCCGCAGATGCAAATTCTTACACTTTAGGTCACTATCGGGATACACTGTCAAATTCCCACGCAGCACCTCACCCGGCGCATACCGCTTATACCCATAATCCGTCTCCCCCCCCAACAGCGTAATCTCAATTAACACGTCTGCCATATGTACTTGCTCCTACTAATTACCCAATTACCCAATCTCCCACTTCCCTGCCGCCAACTCCGGCAGCACTGCCAACTCATACTCGTCCACATAGTCCGGCAGTTTGGCAATGTCTGCCTTGACCCGCACAAACCATTCCAGCCGGTTGCGCCGCACTTTTAAGGTGTGCATAGCGTCTGGGGGGATTTTCATGGTAAAGGTTTCCTGAATGTACTGCCCGGTCAGATACTCGCCGCCCGGCAGTTCAAAATTCTCATAAATGTCTTCATGGGTGACGGTGCGCGTGTCCGTACCTTGCTGGTAAGTGGCTGTTTCCTTGAACACAAGCTGCACCACAATGCTTTCTAGCTGCACATTGCTCTTGAAGGTGTGCATCAGATTGACGGTGAACTGTTCGCCCACGCGCAAACTGGAATTGGAAATGGTGATGTCTGGTTTGCCTACACGAGCGCGGCTGTAATAAACGGTGGCGGCGTAGCCCAACATGATCAGGCCGGGCAGCACAAAAAGGACGCTAAACAGAGCGCCCAGATATTCCCCGCTGAGCAGTGTTGGTACCGTGAAGGTGAGCGAACAGCACGTCCAAAGCAGGCCAAAGATGCCCAGAAACATGACGCCGTTCCGGCTGTTGAGGGAGATGCTTTTGTGTGTTTCCATACCGTCAACCTGTTTTTAATCCTTGTAGAAAAGAGACCACACACGACCCTAACTGTGGCAGCAGATAGCCGCCTTCCTGGATAACCAGCGTCGGCAGGTCAAGGGCGGCAATTTGGGTGGCGATACGGCCGTAACTTTCCACCGTCAGCTTAAACCCACCCACCGGATCATCTTGCAGGGTATCGGCGCCAAAGGAAATGACTAACGTGTCGGGCACAAAGGCGCGAATACGGCGCAGGGCAATATCCAGCGCCACCAGATAAGCCGCTTGCTGCGTACCTAGCGGCAGCGGGAAGTTGAAATTGTAATTCTCGCCTGCGCCAATGCCGTATTCGTCGGCAAATCCCCAGTAGAAGGGGTATTCGTGCAAGGGATCGGCGTGGATGGAGCAGGTGAGGACGTCGGCACGGCCGTAAAAAATCTCCTGGGTGCCATTGCCGTGATGATAATCCAGGTCCAAAATGGCAATACGCTGCCCCTTTTCCACCAGCCATTGGCTGGCGATGGCGGCGTTGTTCAGGTAACAAAAACCGCCAAACATATCGGCGGCGGCGTGGTGCCCTGGCGGGCGGCAAAGAGCATAGGCCAGGCGTTCTCCATTGGCAATAGCAGCAGCGGCGGTCACGGCCGTTTGCGCACTCCCATATGCCGCCGGCCACGTTCCCGCAAAAATGGGCGACCCTATATCAAAACAGTAATAACCGAGCAGCCCCCACACCGAAACCGGTTTGCGTCGCGGCCGTTCACCGATGCTAAATGTCTCCGGCAGGGCCACATCCCGCCCCGTTTCGGCCACAAAACGCTCATGCGCCGTTTGTAAAAAAGCCACCATTTCATGCCGGTGAACTTCCACGATGGGCGCCAAACCAAAATCTTGCGGCGGCTGGATAACACCCAGGCCGGCCGCCACTATTGCATCGTGAATCAACGGCCCGCGTTGGGCTACTTCAGAATAATAAACAACAGAATGGGTGTCATCTGGTTGATGTAAGCGGGCCTGATCATGTGCCAGATGGTTGGCATGGTAATAAATGAGCATGTTATTTATAAACCTGACACGTCTCTGTAGACTTGTCAGGTTTTGTTGAACCCGGTAACACACTCAATTAAACCCTGAAACAAATAATTTGCCAAAAGAGGGGGGAGGTTGCATGTGGCAAGTGGCATGTGACAAGTGACAAGTGACCACCTGCAACCT
>CAADGU010000109.1 GCA_900696625.1 uncultured Chloroflexota bacterium
GTGGAGCAGGCGGCCGCTATCATCCAGTTCCAGGCGTAGTTCATCGGCAAAGAGCTTATCCAGCCGCGCCAACCAGGACTGTACCGGCGCGGCGAGGGCAGCGGGAGCGACCGCTCCGGGGGCGACCACTCCGGGGGCAACCGCTCCGGGGGCGACCACGCCCTGGCGGATAAGGTGTTGACAGTTCAAGACGGCCGTCACGGTTTCCAGTTTCCAGCATACTCAGTTCCCGGCGATTAAAATCGCGGCTACAAAAGGCAAAGCCCACCTGCGTGGGCTGGGTTTCAGTCGGCGAAGGCCGACTTTGCCTTCTGTTGGTGCAGATTTATCTGCTGCATTTAGGAATATGCGATTGCCCTACCGTCTGAGAATGGGGGCGATGGCTTGCAGATTTTCCGGTATAATGAGTGGCATAGTCATGGGAGAGTCCGTTTTTTGGTTAATGGTTAAGGTGTTGGAACCACCATGATCTCAAAAAACGGCTCATCCCGCCATTCTTTTTTGGACTTTTGCAACACGCTCTGAGAGGAGATGAAGTCATGTCCAGCGAAACAACTTCCACCTATCCCCCGGCCCGGCCCGGTTTTGGGCGGCGATTGGCCTTAGCCTTTGGGCGGTTTCTGAAAGCATTACTCAAAGTAGCCCTGGTCATCGCCGTTATCATCGGCATCGGGTATGGCACTTACCTCATCGTACAGGAACTACAGCGCTCCTTTCAGACCGTCAGTGGCCGGGTAGATTACAACCTGGCGCAGATACAACGCATTGGGCATGATCTGGGGGCATTGGAACAAACAGTCACGGCCGTGCAAACAACCCAAGATACACGCCTGACCTCGCTGGAAACGGCCGTCAACACCACCCTGCGCGATGATTTGACCCGCCAGGAGGAAATACTGGTGGCGTTGGAACTGCAACTGGGCCGCCTGGCAACGCAAACGCAAACAATCAACACACAAATTTCGGCCTTGAATGAAGGGGTAGTGGCGCTGCAAGGGGATATTAACGAAAACAACGGCCGTCTGGATGAACTGGGTGGTCAACTGGATGGGCAGGTCAACAGCAGCCGGGAACTGGCAACACAGGTGACGGCATTGCAAACGGCCGTAGACGCTCTTCCCCTGGCCGATATTGAACAAATGCGGCAGGTTGTCACCCTCTTTCGCGTCTGGGAGATGCTCAGCCGCGCCCGGCTGCACCTGCTAGAAAAGAATGCCGGCCTCGCCGCCGCCGACACCGCTCGCGCTCTGGCAGCCCTGGAAGCGGTGGCGGCCAATCCGCAAACAAATCCCGACTTGCTGCCACAATTGGCGTTGGCTCAGGCGCGCCTGACCCTGGCCAACGCTTATTTGCCAGACAATCCGGAACTGGCGGCGCTTGATCTGGAAAATGGCTGGCGGGAATTGGATGCGCTGCTGGCGCTGCTGCTCGGTGTGGTGGAACCAATTGAGCCGGTCACGGCCGTGCCGGAAGCCACACCGACGCCTGAATCGCCATAAACGAAGTGGGAAGTGGGAAGTCTGACTTTCCAGTTCGCTAACAAACACCAGGAGAGACACATGACCACAGAAAAAATCCGTTGGGGCATTTTGGGCACGGGTGTGATTGCCCGGAAATTTGCGGAAGGGTTGGCTGTGCGGTCGGATGCAGAGTTGACGGCCGTAGGTTCCAGAGATGAACGCACAGCCGCCGCTTTTGCCACCGAATATCATGTACCTCATGCCCACGCCACGTATGAGGCGCTGGCAGAAAACCCCGAAGTGGACGTCATCTACATTGCCACGCCCCATGTGTTCCACATGGAAAACAGCCTGCTTTGTTTGCAACACGGCAAGGCGGTTTTGTGCGAAAAGCCGTTTACCATGAACCGACGGCAGGCAGAGGCCATCTTCGCGCTGGCCGAAAAAACCGGTCTTTTTGTCATGGAGGCGATGTGGACGTATTTTCTGCCGGCGATCACCATGGTGCGCCAACTGCTGCAAGAGGGCATGATTGGCCAGGTGCGGATGCTGACGGCTGATTTTGGCTACCGGACCGCGATGAATCCTTACGGCCGTCACTTTGCCCCGGCGTTGGGCGGCGGCGCGCTGCTGGACGTGGGCATCTACCCATTGGCGCTGGCGCACATGGTCTTTGGCGCGCCCACGCAGATTACCGGCATGGCGCATTTGGGCGAAACGGGAGTAGATGAACAGGCAGCGATCATATTAGGCTATGAAGGGGGGGAACTGGCGCTGCTGCACACGGCCGTGCGCACGGAAACAATGCAAGAAGCGGTGATCATGGGCACGGACGGCCGTATCAAAATTCACTTCCCCTGGTGGCAGCCCACCCGCCTCACCCTGACTCTATCAGGACAGGCCGCACAAGAAATTGAACTTCCCTTTTTAGGCAACGGCTATAACTACGAAGCGGCAGCGGTGATGGATTGTTTACGCAACGGCCAAACCCAACACCCCCTTATGCCCTGGTCTACCACCCTGGCACTACAAGACACAATGGACAACATTCGCACTCAGTGGGGATTACGTTACCCGGCAGATGAAGAAATGTAATTGAGCAATTGGGTAATTGGGTAATTACTCTATTACCCAATTACCTCGTTCGCCGCCACCCGCATACTGCCCGGCAGGGTAATGATAAAAATAGCGCCCCGCTCCTCTCCATTTTGCACGGTAATGTCTCCCCCATGTGCTTCAACTATATTTTTCACAGTGGCTAAACCCACACCTGATCCTTGAGCCACCTTCAACGCCCCTTGAATCCCCCGATAATACTTCTCAAAAATATGTGGCAAATCTTTCTCTGGAATGCCCGGCCCTTCATCATTCACCCTGATTTGAATCGCCTGGTGACTGTACTGGGTGATGATGGCGATGTGTGTGTTTTTGGGTGAATACTTTAGGGCATTATCTACCAGATTCAAGATCATGTGGTACAGCCGCATTTCATCACCCAATATCAGATACGGCTCTCCCTGGCAGGTATATGATATTTTGATGGTTTTTTGCAGCGCCACGCCTTGCACATCATCCATCACCCGCCGGACAACATCTTGCAAATCACATGGTTTTGGCGCCAGGGTGAGCATCTCGGTTTTGGTCACGGAATGCAGCAGATGGTTGATCATTTCTAACATGCGGTCAGCCGCCACGTTGATTTCATGGAGATACCGTACCCCCTTTTCATCCAGCCCGGCCGTGCGTTCCAATAAAGAAGACCAACCATTGATGGCTGTCAGCGGGTTTTTCAGATCATGCGACAGCATGTGCATGAATTCAGAGCGGTCTTTTTCTAACTGCTTTACGTAGGTGATGTCCTGCATCACAATAATGGTGCCCACATCGGGCACATGTTCAGTGGTGGAGAGGAACGTTTGTTCCCCAATATGCACTTCGGTGGTGCGGCCAACCCCCTGGCTGATAGCGTCAAACATGGCTGACATATTGGTTTCCAGAAGGCTGTTGGCGGCATCGTTTGCCACCAATACCATGCCGTTGTGATCCAGCACAATCAGGGGTTCAGATAGGGTAAGGGCAGTGGCTTGAATGGCAGCCCGCTGCCGTTCAGATTCTTCAAAGAGGCGGGCGTTTTCAACGGCCGTGGCCATAGGATGCGCGAAGGCTTCCAACCGGGCTACATCTTCATCGGTAAAAGGCCCATCGGCCTTGTTGAATAGAGCCAATACGCCGACAACACCGTGTTTTACTTGCAGCGGCACACAGGCCAGCGAACGAGGCGCATCCCCAGAGATGTGGTCCACAGCAGCATCATATTGGGGATGATTAACCACGTAATTGGTCACAATGGCTTCACCGCTGGCAGCCACGGCGCCGATAATTCCCTGGTTAAGCGGGTAAAACGGCTCCTGCAATTGGTGGGTCTGGTGCAACGGCCGTAACCGTTGGTGCAGATCATCAATCAGGTAAATATGAACCGCTTCCACCGGCCAATAATTAGTCACCTGCTCTACCAAAACATCATACACCTGGCCCAAATCCAGCGAAGCCGATACAGTGCGCGTCACTTCGTTCAACGCCGACAGTTCCACCACCCGCTTTGCCAATGCTTCATCGGTGGCCTGGTATAACCGGGCGTTCTGGATGGCAATCGCCGAAAAGTCGGCAATCGCGCTCAAAATTTGCTCATCACGGGCATCAAAAAGCTGCCCTTTCTGGTTGTGTGCGGCCGACAACACGCCAAACGTAACACCACCCAGGGTAATGGGCACAAAGGCCAGCGCTTCCACCAGATAACCGGTCATCATTTGCGGCTGTGCCTGTCCTGGCTGGCGATGTGCCCGCACCGGTCGCCCGGTGCGAATAACCTGCCCGGCGGGAGAATCTTCACGAATAGCCATGCGGGTGCGGCGCAGCCGGGAATCATCAATACCCAATTGGGCTTCCAGGAATAACTCGCCCGTATTTTCGTCCACCAGCCAGATACTGGTTTCCCCGGCAGCGGTAAGAGACATGGCTGTGGCCGCTACCTGGTTGAGTACCTCATCCAGATTCAATTGGGAGGTGATGGCCGAGGCAATTTGGGAGAGGGCATCTACCAGGTCTGGTTTTTGTTTGAGGGGGGTGGTTTGCAGGTACGGCCGTTCCACAATCCGTATCTGCACCTCCATATGCCCCAGCGTCAACCGGTCGCGGTCGGCCAGGGAATAGGGCGTGTTCACCCCAATCGAGCGATCATTGCGCAGCGTGCCATTGGTGCTGCCTACATCAATCAGATACAGATTATTCATGGTGGGTCGCAGCACGGCGTGGCGACGCGACACCCCCTTTGTTTCCGCACCAAAAGGCGTCAGATCAAACACGTCGGTACCATCCATGCCGCGCCCTAGCACAAGCTCCCCATTAATGTCTAACCCAAAATATTCGCCGCCCCCTTCACCAACCACTTCAAACAAAACACGCCACACCGGCCGTTTATTATTGGACAGCGGGCTTGTTTTATAGGGGACGGGATGGTAGATAATACCGGTGGGCAAAGTTCCCGTAATAGATTTGGTAAGCAAATTGGTTTGCCGAAGCGTTTTGACTTTGGTCATAATAATGGGCTAAACAGACGACTAAATGGAAAAGGAAATATACGTAACGGATATTCTAAGTTTGTTTTCTTACACAGCAACCTTCTATTCGAAAATCGTCACACTACGCCTCGGTTATACGAAACAATACTTGCAAGTACACCTTAAGCACAAATTTTCTCAATTGTAGCTGGCACACGAGTAAATTGGGTCAAAGAATCGTGAAAAGTTAAAACCCCGGAGAAACGAGATTCTCCGGGGTTTTAACTAAAATCAGATAGGTCTATTGTCCGGCTTTTAAGTGATTTCTATTATTAGCTATGTTCGCCGCTTGAATACGCAAAAATACTTATTTGTCCAGCGGCGTGTGCCGCCGCCTTCGTGCATCAGCACATCATAGTTGTTTCCAATGTGTACAGGCTGTATATGCACCAGTTCCCATCCTTTTGCGCCCAAGCGGTTCAGTTCCGGCATCATCGCTTCGGGTGCGTAGATGGGCACGTTTTCCGCCTCCAGGTCGCTCACATATTCAGACACGGCCGTTTGCCGTGCATCCGCCTCAATAAACCGGGTGAGATATTCCCACTGCTCCATGCGAACCTCCTTGACCGTAATCCGTGAACCGTAAGCCATAATCGGACTTCGGGTTTCGGACTTCGGACTTCTCATTGTTAAATGACACCTTCATTACGCAGGGTGGTCACGGCCGTTGCGTCATACCCCAACAGGCTCCCCAATATCTCCTCCGTGTGTTCACCTAACAGCGGTGGGGGGTAACGGACGGTGGTGGGGCTGGTGGGGATTTGCAGCGGTGACGCCACCAGCGGCACGCTGCCCGCCGTCGGGTGGGGCACATCCTGGCGCAACTGGCGGGCGATCACCTGCTCATGGGCAAAAACCTGGGCCATGTTGTTGATGGGGCCGTTGGGAATGCCGATTTCATCACACAAGGCCATCCAATCGGCCGCGTCACGAGTGGCAAAAAGCGTGTTGAGCATCTCAATCACTTCGGCGCGGTGAGTCAGGCGGGCGGCATTGGTGGCAAAACGATCATCATCAATCCATTCCGGGTGGTGTACGGCCGTGCAAAACTTCCGCCACTGCCCATCATTGCCACAAGCAAAGGCAAAGTATTGGTCCCGCGCCCGAAATTCCTGGTACGGCACAATGTTGGGATGTCCGTTGCCATAGCGCCCCGGCAGTTCCCCTGACACCAGATAATTGCTGGCAACGTAAGACATCAACGCCACCTGCGAATCCAACAGCGCCATGTCAATCAACTGGCCCTGCCCGGTGCGCTCTCGTGCAAACAGCGCTGCCAGAATCGCATTGCAAGCAAACATGCCCGTTGCCAGATCGGCAATGGCAATACCGGCCCGCACCGGTTCACCCGCCGCCGGCCCGGTGACGCTCATAAATCCACCCATCGCCTGCACCATAAAATCGTAACCGGCCCGGTCTTTGTACGGCCCGGTTGTGCCATAGCCGGTGATGGTGCAAACAATGAGGCCGGGACGAAGCTGCTGCAACGTCTCATAGTCCAACCCCCATTTTGCCAGTGTGCCGGTACGGAAATTCTCCACCAGCACATCCCCCTGACGAATCAATCCCTTCAGAATTTCCAAACCTTTGTCGGTTTTCAGGTTAAGGGTCATACTGCGTTTATTGCGGTTGGCAGCCAGAAAGTAGGCAGCTTCTCCGCGACGGCCGTCCGCCGTCTGCGTGAATGGCGGCCCCCACTGGCGCGTATCATCCCCCAGCCCTGGCGCTTCAATTTTGATCACATCCGCGCCCAGGTCGCCCAACATCATGGTGCAATATGGCCCCGCCAACACCCGCGTCAGGTCAATGACCCGTACTCCGTCCAGCAAACCCGCTGTATTCATTACCACGCTCCTAAAAAGTGTTTAAGTGTTCAGGTGTTTACGTGAACACCTGAACACTTAAACACTTGAACACATCCGTATGACTGCTTGAAAATATCGAGATACAATATCTTATGAAGCGTCCCGGTTTTCGGCAAACGGCCGTGTCCGGGGAGCCGTAAGCCGTAATCGGTAATTGGATTACGACTCACGGATAACGGATAACGGGCTTCGGATTACACAACAAAAGGAACCCAGGATGAAACCGGCCCCATTTGAATACATCGCTCCTACATCGCTGGCAGAGGCGTTAACGGCCGTCCACAAGCACGGTTCGGATGCCAGCCTGCTGGCAGGTGGGCAAAGCCTGGTGCCGGTAATGAATTTTCGGCTGGCCCAGCCGGCAGCGCTGATAGATTTGAACAATATACCAGAACTGGATTATGTGCGACGGGAAGGAAATGGCCAACCCGAAGCGGCTTCGGGCCATCTTCACATCGGCAGCATGACCCGGCAGCGCACACTGGAACGTCATCCGCTCATCGCCCAATATGCCCCCCTGCTACACGAAGCCATGCCCTATATCGCCCATCCCCAGATTCGCAACCGGGGCACCATCGGCGGCAGTCTGGCCCATGCCGACCCCGCCGCGGAACTACCGGTGATCTTGCTGGCGCTAGACGGCCGTGTCCAATTGCAAAAATCAGGCGGCGCGCGGTGGGTTCACGGCCGTGACTTTTACACTGACCTCTTCACCACCGCCCGCGCCGAGGATGAAATCCTGACCGAAATTGAACTGCCGCCGCTGCCGCCGCGTACCGGCGTCGCCTTCACCGAGATCGCCCGGCGGCATGGCGATTACGCCCTCAGCGGCGTGGCTGCCGTCGTTACTGTAGATGAACGTGGTATTTGCACGGCCGTCCGGCTGGTCTACCTGAATGCTGGCGATACGCCCATCAGCGCCACACAAGCTGCCGCTTTGTTGGTGGGGCAGGCGGCGAGTGAGGAATTGTTCACGGCCGTGGCGCATACCGCCCAACAAGAAATCGCCCCCACCGACGATATACATGCTACAGCCAAGTACAAACGCCACCTGGCACAAGTGCTAACCATGCGCGTATTACAGCAAGCGTTTACCCGCGCGGTGAGCGCTTGAGGATTCTTATCTCCCGGGGTGGAGGCTTTAGCCGTAACGTTACGGCTAAAGCCTCCACTCCGGGAATTTATCTCTTATGAGCGACCACACAACCCTGATTACCGTCAACGGAAAAACTGAGGCACACGCGATTGAACCTCGGTTGTTATTAAGTGATTTTTTGCGGCATGAGTTGGGGCTGACGGGTACACACGTGGGCTGCGAGCATGGCGTTTGTGGTGCATGTACGGTTTTGTTTGATGGGCAGCCGGTGCGTTCCTGCCTGATGTTTGCCGTGCAGGCCAGCGGCCACGAAATTACAACCGTGGAAGGGCTGGCGCAGAGCATGGACAATCTGCACCCCCTCCAGCAAGCCTTCTGGGATGCTCACGGCCTGCAATGCGGCTTTTGCACCCCTGGTATTTTGATGACCCTGCTCCCCTTCCTGGCCGAAAATCCGCAGCCGACCGAAACCGAAGTACGCGAGGCCCTGTCCGGCAACCTATGCCGCTGCACCGGCTATCAACACATTGTAGACGCTGCTTTGTTGGCGGCCAGGCGAATGGAGATTGGAAATTGAAAATTGTCAATTGACAATTTTCACTTCATCAAGCCTATGCCCCCACTAAACTCCCTCCCCACCCTTGCTGCCGCGCTGCGTTCTGGCGACTTGTCGTTGACGGCCTATCTTGACCAGTTGATGGCGCATTTTAATGAGCGCGAACCAGAGGTGCTGGCTTTTGTGCCCGAAAAAAGCCGGTTTCACCGGCTGGAACAGGAAGCGAAAGCCCTGCTGCAAAAATATCCACATCCGGGGCAACGGCCGTCGCTCTTTGGCGTTCCCATCGGCGTGAAGGACATCTTCCACGTCAAAGGGTTTGAGACGCAGGCGGGCAGCCGCCTGCCCACCCGGATTTTGCAAGGTGACGAAGCCGCCAGCGTCACCGCCCTGCGCCGCGCCGGAGCGCTGATTTTGGGCAAAACCGTCACCACCGAATTTGCCTATTTTGCTCCCGGCCCTACGCGCAACCCATATAACCCGGCGCATACACCCGGCGGTTCCAGCAGCGGCTCGGCTGCGGCCGTAGCCGCCGGACTATGCCCATTGGCGCTAGGTACCCAAACCATCGGCTCCATCAACCGCCCGGCCGCCTTTTGCGGTGTGGTTGGTTACAAACCGTCCTATGACCGCATTTCCAGGGCCGGGGTCATCCCGCTGGCCGGATCGCTGGATCATATCGGTGGCTTTACGGCCGATGTAGCCGGGATGCAGGTAGCGGCGGCGCTGCTGTGCGCCGATTGGGACCCCATGATGGCTGCTCCCGCTCACCGGCCCATCCTGGGCATCCCCACCGGGCCTTATGTACACCGGGCTTCGGCAGCGGCGCTGACGCATTTTGAAGAAACGTGTGGCCGTCTGCGTGAGGCCGGTTTTACGCTCGTTGAAGTCGAAGCAATGGCCGACTTTGACGAGATTGTTGCCCGACACAACCTGATTGTGGCCGCCGAAGCTGCCCGCGTTCACCGGGATTGGTACCGCGCGCATCACACGCTTTACCATGAAAAAACCAGAGAGCTGATTGAACGTGGCCTGGATATTAACAATGAGCAACTGGCCGCCGCTTTGGCCGGCCGCAGCCAGTTGCGCAGCCAGCTTACCGACCTGATGTTTGCGCATGGGCTGGATGGCTGGTTGTCACCGCCGGCCGTTGGCGTGGCCCCTGCCGGGCTAGACAGCACCGGCGACCCGGTGATGAATTTGCCCTGGACGCACAGCGGCCTGCCCACCGTGACGTTGCCCGCCGGGAAAGATGAGGCCGGTTTACCGCTCGGTTTGCAGTTGACCGGCCATTGGTATGCAGATGAGGAACTGCTCGGTTTTGCGGCGCAGTTAGAGGCGGTGTTAAAGATCTGACAAAAAGATGCAAACACGTGCTGGGCGAAGCCGAAATGGGGGCAGCGAGTGCTGAATAAAAGAAACGACCCCTTCGCGCTTCTGCGCGTCCTTAGCGGATTGTTTTTTTGTCTGATGGGATGTGGTGAAGGGGCGGCAACGGCCGTACCCACCCCCACACAATCCCCCACCAACACGCCATCGCCCACCACAACCACAGCACCCACCCCCACGTTGCCCCCTACCCCAACCATCATGGAGAGAGAGATGCGATTTTTAGCACTAGGAGATTCTTATACCATCGGCGAACGTGTGGCCGAAAGTGAACGGTGGCCCGTGCAGTTGGCCGCCCGCTTGCAAGAGCAGGGCATCCGCCTGGCGGCCCCAGAGATCATTGCCCGCACCGGCTGGACAACGGATGAATTGGCGGCAGGTATTCAGGCCGCGCAGCCAGCAGGCCCCTATGACCTGGTTTCGCTGCTGATTGGCGTAAATAATCAATACCGGGGACGCAGCCCAGACGAGTACCGCGCGCAGTTTGCCGCCTTGCTGCAACAGGCCATCGCTTTTGCCGGGGGCGACCCGGCGCGGGTGATTGTACTCTCCATCCCGGATTGGGGGGTGACGCCCTTTGCCGCCCGCCTGGACGCGGCAACGATTGCCGCCGAGATTGATGCCTTCAACGTCATCAACCGGGCGGAAGCGGAACAGGCGGGGGCGCATTATGTGGATGTCACGGCCGTGTCCCGCCAGGCCACCACCGACCCCACCCTCATTGCCGACGATGGGTTACACCCCTCTGGCAAGATGTATACCGCCTGGGTGGAGCTGGCGCTGCCGACTGTTTTACAAGCCGTGATGCGTGACCCGTGACTCCTCACTTATCACGCATCACGCATCACGAGGAAACATGTTAAGACCAGAACATTTTTTTGAACTGGATGAGGAAACGGCCGTCTTCTTTGCCGGTTGTGACTACGTGTGGCAGCCCTTAGCGCGCATCAAGGAACATGTGGCCCGGCTGACAGGTGGCGTGCAAACCATTTTGGGCCAGGTGATGCCAGGAGCGCACCTGAGCGACCGCCCGATTTATATTGCGGCAGGGGCGCGGGTGGAACCGGGCGCTTATATTCTTGGCCCGGCCTATATTGGGCCGGGGGCAGTGGTGCGGCACGGCGCTTTTATCCGCGAAGACGTTATCCTCTGTAGCGGCGCGATTTATGGACATGATACTGAAGCCAAAAATGCGCTGCTGCTGCCGGGGGCGCACGCACCCCATTTTAACTATGTGGGCGATTCGATTTTGGGCCGCCGGGTGAATCTGGGCGCGGGTACAAAGCTGAGCAACCTGGGCATGTTAAGCGACAAAGACCCGGTGACGGGCAAACGGCCGACGATACAGATTGGGGTAGACGGCCGTACCTATGACACCGGCCTGCCCAAACTAGGCGCCATCCTGGGAGACGACGTGCAAACCGGCTGCAACGCCGTCCTCAACCCCGGCTGCCTGGTCGCGCCGCGTACGCTCATTTACGCCAACGTCAGCCTGCGCAAAGGATATTACCCACCCGATGCCATCATCAAACTGCGCCAGGAAGTGGAGATTGTAACCAGGGTGTAACGGTTGTACGGCCGTTTTGTAGGTATAATGGAGCCAATAACGGAGGTGGATATGACCGTCTTAGACCTTTTACCACTACTGGAAAAACTCAACCGCACTGAGAAAATACAGGCGATGCAGTATCTCTTGTCTGAACTAGCGCATGAGGAAAAGGCATTGGCTGTTAGCTCTAAAAAGGAAACTCCAGAAAAATTGGGCTGGCCACCAGAGTTCTTCATTAAGACCTATGGCAGCTTACAAGATGTAAATCTTGTTCGTGAGCCACTAAATGACTATGAAGTTAGAGAAGAACTGTCATGACATATTTGCTTGACACCAATGTATGTATTCGCTATCTGACAGGACGTTCTGAGAAAATCAAGCAACGTTTGCAACAAACTCACCCAGATGAAATTGCTGTCTGTTCTGTGGTAAAGGCTGAGTTGTTCTATGGGGCCAAACGGAGCAACAATCCAGAAAAGAGTTTGCAAGCGCAAATTCAGTTCCTCAGTCAGTTCAAGTCATTTCCTTTTGATGATTCCGCGGCTCAAGCGTATGGAGCAATCCGATCTGACCTGGCTGCGAAAGGGACGCCCATCGGCCCAAATGACCTGATGATCGCTGCCATTGCTCTGGCTAATGACTTGACGTTAATCACCCACAATGTTTCTGAATTTGGTCGTATCACTACTCTGAAAATTGAGGATTGGGAGAGTTAAGGATGACTAAGGGAAACAAGACGCCACGTGTGGTTGTCGCCATGAGCGGCGGGGTGGATAGTTCGGTGGCGGCGGCGCTGCTGAAAGAGCAGGGATACGAGGTCATCGGCATGATGATGCGGCTGTGGAGCGAGCCGGGCATGGGCGCTGCCGCGCCGCTCAACCGCTGCTGCACACCCGACCAGATGGCCGACGCCCGCCGTGTGGCCGGGCTGTTGGGCATCCCGTTTTACGTGGTGGACGTGCAAGAGCATTTCCGCCAGACCATTGTCCAGTTTTTCATTGACCAGCACGAATTGGGGCGCACCCCCAACCCCTGCGTGGAGTGCAACCGGCAAATCCGCTTCACCTACCTGTTGGAACGGGCGCTGGCGCTGGACGCCGACTATCTGGCCACCGGCCATTATGCCCGCGTTGTCCACACGCCAGCCGGTTATGAAATTCGCAAGGGGGGGGATGAGCATAAAGACCAGTCCTACGTGCTGCACATGCTAACGCAAGAGCATCTGGCGCATTTGCTTTTCCCGGTGGGTGAATACACCAAAGCGGAAGTGCGCGAACTGGCACGGAAGTTTGGCTTGCCCGTGGCCAGCAAGGATGAGAGCCAGGATTTATGCTTTTTGGGTGATGGCGACTATCGCCGCTTTTTACGGGAGTACAGCCAACGGGCAGCACGCCCTGGTCCGATTTTGGATAGGGCGGGGCAGGAACTCGGCCAGCATGAAGGGTTGGCGTTTTACACCATTGGGCAGCGTAAGGGACTGGGCATCACCACCGGGCAGCCGGTTTTTGTGCTGCGTAAGGATGTGGCCCACAATGCGCTGATCGTGGGTACGCATGAGGAGTTAGGGCAGCAAACGCTGGTGGCGCGAGAGGTGAATTGGGTCAACGGCCGTATCCCCACCCCCCCCCTTCCCGTGCAAATAAAAATCCGGTACAAGGCGAAGGCCGTGGAGGGGACGGTGGAGGATGTGGGTGACGGCCGTGTCCGCTGCACCTTCCACGAACCCGTCTTTGGCATCACCGCCGGGCAGGCGGCCGTGTTTTACGACGGCGACACGGTGTTGGGCGGTGGCATCATTACCGAGATTGAGAGTTTAGGATATGGGGAGATTCAATCTCTCAATCTCCCCATATCCCAATCTCCAAAAATGGAAAACGCATGATCAACGCTTCCGGGGTGATATTAGGCTTTTTGTTAGCAACGGCTTATGGCGCGGGCTTTCATCTGATCATGGGCGGCCCGGCGCGGCGCATTATCCTCTATGTGCTGGCCGCCTGGGTTGGTTTTGCCGTCGGCCACTTTTTAGGGGATTTTATCAACCTGGAACTATTTAACCTGGGTGCGCTGCACCTGTTCAGCGCCAGCCTGGGGGCGTGGATTGCCTTGATCGCCAGCCGGTGGCTGGCAGGAGATGAGAGGGGGGAGGGTAATCGGTAATCAGTTTTCGGTTAATTGTTGTCTGCTTTGGTCTCGTCACGCGATTTGGCAAATCGCGTTACAGCAATTTGTCGGCGAAGGCGGGCAGGGCGGCCGTGCCGCCGGTGTGCCAGAAGAGGACAGACTGCCCGCGCGTGAAGGCGCCCCAGCGAATCAGGTCAATCAGCCCAGCCATGGCCCGGCCCGTGTACACCGGATCAAGCAAGATGCCTTCTAGCTGGGCCACCATGCGGATCGCTTCCCGTTCCGCTTCGCCGACGACGGCATACCCCCCGCCCAGATAATCATCATTCACGTCTACCAGGTCGGCTACGGCCGTTGTCCCCAATCCCAGGTGTGTGGCCGTGGCTGTGGCCAGGGCGGCCACGTGCATTTGCAATTCCTCGGCGGGGTGGTCTATGCTAATGCCAATGATACGGCCGTGAAACCCCACCACCTTGACCCCCAACACCATACCCGCCTGTGTGCCGCCGCTGCTGCTGCCCACAATGACAAAATCAATGTTCACATTGGCCTGGCTCAACTGGGCGGCCAATTCTTCCATGGCCAGCACATACCCCGTTGCACCCCAGACATTAGAGCCACCCAACGGAATCACATACGGCTTGCGCCCCATTGTCTCCACTTCGGCGACCACTTCCGGTATCACCTGGCTGCGTTCCCGGTCGCCCGTCCAATACAGGTGGGCGCCCAACAGGTGATTGAGCAGCAGGTTGCCTGTTATCATGGCTGGCGGCTGCCCACGCAGCACCAGACTGCACCCCAGACCACATTTGGCGGCGGCAGCGGCCGTCTGGCGGCAATGGTTGCTTTGCGCCGCGCCGGTGGTAACGAGGTGATCGCAACCATGGGCCAGAGCGTTGGCTACCAGGAATTCCAGTTTGCGCGTTTTGTTGCCGCCGCCGGCCAGCCCGGTCTGGTCGTCTCGTTTGATGTAGATGTCCGGCCCACCCAGATGGCGCGTGAGCCGTTCCAATTTCTCTAGCGGTGTGGGCAGGTGAGCGATAGGAAGACGAGGGGGGTAGTTTGGTTTCATGGGGGAATTATATCTCGTAATGGGTAATCGGTAATCCGTAATCCGTAATCGGTAGTGCGACTTCACCTCACGCATCACGCCTCACGCATCACGGATTACGGATCACGGATTACGGATCACGGGCAAATAAACCGGCCACCAGACGCGCACGGCATCTGGCTGGCTCATGCTGTCCACGCCGTCCGGCCCGGCAACGGTGAGGGTGACGGTGTAACTGCCGGGCTGGGTGTAGGTGTGGACAGGATTCAGGCTGCTGCTGGTTTGTCCATCGCCAAACTGCCAGGTGGTGGTAAGAATTTCGCCCAACGAGAGGTTGGTGAACTGGACGGTGAGGGGCGCGGGGCCGGCGGTGGGCACGGCCGTAAAATCAGCCGCTACGTGGTTTGTCACCGTCAGTGCAAAGCTGGTGAAAAAGGCATCATATTCGCCGCTGTGGGTGATGGCAAAGGCATTGGTAGAAATGGGGAAATCGGTAGAAAGGGTAGCGCCGGTGAGGTAGACACGGCCGTCCACCCCCCGATCCACCGCCAGCCCCTTATCCCAATAATTACCCCCCACAAATGTGCCATAGGCAAGTTGACGGGCGGTGGGGTTTAACACGGCCAAAAAAGCACTTTGCTCACCTGTAAGCGTGGGCATCCAGGCATCCGGCGAAACAGGGAAATCGGCCGACCAGGTTTCGCCGGTGGCAAACAAATTGTTGTCCGCATCCAATGTCAGGCCATTCACCTGGTCTGCCAGGCTGCCACCCAAAAACGTGCTGTAACGCAAAGTGGCAGCCTGTGGGTCCACCTTCACCGCAAAACCATCACTATTGCCGGAAAGATCAACATCCAAAGCGTCAGGCGTGGCAGGGAAATTGGCCGAATAGGTGACGCCGCCTACATAAGCATTACCGGCTGCATCCACCACCACCCCATAAGCCCGGTCTTCGCCGCTGCCGCCCAGATAAGTGGCATAGCGCAGGGTCGGCGTGTACACGTTGATGCTCACCAGAAAGGCGTCAAAGTCGCCATGCAGCGTTGGCCCTAAGACACCAACTGTGGTGGTGAAGTCATCGGAATTAGTCCAGCCGGTGACGTAAACATTACCGTCGTCATCCAGGTTAATGGCCCGCCCTTCATCCTGGCTGCTGCCACCCAGACGCGAGGCATGGCGCACGGCCGTGCCCGCCGCGTCTAGCACCAGCAAAAACATATCCCGCCCCCCCAATGGGGCGTTGTTCACGCTGTTGGTGCTGGTGATAAAGTCGGTAGACGTGGTGCTGCCGGTGACGTAGGCGTTGCCCTGTTCATCAATCGCCACCGCCATTGCCCGATCTGGCTCCGCCCCGCCCAGGAATGTGCAGTAAACCAGGCCGCTGCCGTCGGCCTGCACTTTCAGTAAAAATCCATCACCGCTGTCGTTGTAGGTGGTGTCATAACCGGGCACATCGCCAAAAAGGGAGCAAAAGTCATCAGAAGCCGTGTTGCCCACCACATAGGCATAGCCCTGGTCATCTACCACCACACCGGTCGCTTCATCCAGCGCAAAAAAGACCTGGGTGTAGAACCAGAAAATATAATCTGCCTGGCTGCCATCCGGGTTAAATTTGGCAATGAAGGCGTCAATGCCGTGATTGGGCGCTAACGTCTGGGTACCGGTGGGGAAGTTAGTGGATTCACTCCGCCCGACCACATAGACGCTGCCGGCCGGATCAACGGCAATGCTGTGGCCGTAGTCAGGCAGGTCGCCGCCGAGGTAGGTGCCATAAATTGGTGATGCGTGATGCCCTTCGGCAGCCTCAGGGCGGGCCGTGATGCGTGATGCGTGATTGGTATGGGCAAACACGGCCGTGACAAGCCCCACCAACACCAATGGCAGCCCAAAAACTAGAAGTAACGTGAGTATTCGACGAATCATAAAAGGTTCCTTTTTGTCAGGTCATTAAAAAGCGCCATAATTGTAACCGTTAAGATGAATTTCATAATTCATCCCTCATAATTCATCATTCTGCAAAGGAGTTTGTACATGTCCCATCGAATTAACAGAGTTTTGTGGCTGACGGCCGTGTTGCTGTTAGCCGCCATCACCCTCATCCGGCAGCAGCAAATAATGGCCCAAAGCGGCGCCAGCGCCGCTGCCTGCCAAAACGGCATGGCTGCCGGTTACCCTTGTGACCGCGCAGACCTGCTCTCGTTCACCTCCAAAATGGCGGTGGGCGCCACCATTACCAACAGCCTGGTCGCTAACTTGTGGGGCTGGACAGACCCGGAAACAAACAAAGAGTACGTGCTATTAGGTTTGCAAGAAGGTACCGCTTTTATAGACGTGAGCAATCCCTACACCCCCACCTACCTGGGGCTGCTGCCCACGCATCTCCTCACCGCCACCCTCTCCCCCTTCCGTGACATGAAAGTGTACCAAAACTACGCCTACATCATTGCCGATGCCCCCAGCCAGAATGGGATGCAAATTTTTGACCTGACCACGCTGCGAGGCATTACCACCCCCACCACGTTCAGCGAAACGGCGCATTATGATGGCATTGTGGACGGGCACAACATCTTTATCCACGAGGATACCGGCTACGCCTACGTGGTGCGGCGCGGTGCGGGCACGTGTAACACGGGCACGGTGATGATTGACCTGCAAGACCCGCTTAACCCGGTGGACGCCGGCTGTTATGGCGATGGCGGTATTGCCTCTGATCTGCAATGTGTGTTGTATCATGGGCCAGACCCCGATTACCAGGGACGCGAAATTTGTGCCATCGCCAGTGATGACAATGTGGTGGTGGGTGATGTCACCTCCAAGACAAATCCGGTCACGCTGGCTATTCGGCCGTACCATAATGCTGCTCGCAGCCACAGCGCCTGGTTCACCGAAGACCACCGCTATTTCCTCTCGGTGGACATGGATGATGAACACCACTATGGGACGAATACCCGCGTTTTTATCTGGGATGCGTCTGACCTGGACAACATCCCCCAAGACCCGGTCATTTACACCGGCCCTACCACCGGCAGCGACCACAATATCTGGATAGTTGGCGACTATGCCTATATTGGCAATTTACGCGCCGGGCTGCGTATTTTAGATTTGCGCCATATTGTCGAGGGGACGTTGACGCAGGCGGCGTACTTTGACAATTTTGCGCCAAACAATGCGGCGGGGCACGAACAGGGGGCGTGGGCCGTTTACCCTTACTTTGAGAGCGGGGTGATTGCCATTAGCGACCGGACAGAGGGGTTGTTTTTGGTACGGCCGTTGCTGCAACAGACCTTCCTGCCGATGGTGAGTAAATAGGTAAATAGGTAATTGAGTAATTGGGTAATTGAGGTAATTACCCAATTACTCAATTACCAGTTCTCCCACGGATCCATCTCAAACAGCTTGAAGTAAATATACTTGACGATGATGCCCACCGAGACGATGACGGGCACAATGACCAGCGCCGTCAGCACCCCCGCCAGGGCGAGTGAGGCGATGATGGCAATAAAAACAATAGCCGGGTGAATGTTCAGGCTGTTGCTCATAATACGCGGCCGCAGCCAGATATTTTCCACCACCTGGATCAACGTCAAGAGAGAGAGTACCAGTAGCGCAAACAATAAGTTGGAAGCAATGGGTAAGGTCGTGGAGCCGGTAAAGAGGGCCACGGCCGTGGCGATGGCAATAACTATCGCCGGCCCTACTGACAGCAGTACGTCAAACACCGCCGCCAAAATGCCAAACACCACTGCACCGGGCAGACCAATGATGAACGCGGCAACGGCCGTCAGAAATCCCACAATCACCGACAAGCGCAACTGCCCCTGGAAATAGCGCCGCCACACATGCCGCACTTCCTCATACAGGCGACGGCCGTCGGCCTCATACCCCTCCGGCAGCCAACTGAAAAACCATTCTCGCAGTTTGCCCCAATCCAGCAGCAAATAATAGGTGGTCACAATCACCACCAAAATCCAGCCAAAGTTCGTAGTGGTCGCCTGAAAAATCTGGAAAATCACGTCTGCTTGCAGCAAGTCAGGCGCTATCTCCGCCGATGATTGGGGGAACAACAGAGCCGGCTGGATGGGGATGTCCATAATCATCCAGGGGTGGTCCAGGTATGTCGTCTGAATCTGTTGCAGCATCGCCTGAAACTCAGTCACCAGACTGGTGGTTTGCTGCGAGATCACTTGCACCACCACCACCCCTATCAACACGATACCGGCCAATGACGCCAGATAGACCAGCAGCACCACCAGCGCCCGCCGCAGCTTCATCCGCTCATGGGCAAAAGTAACAAGCGGGTTCAAAACAAAAGCCAGCAGCGCCGAAACTGCCATTGGCCCCAACAGCGCCCGCGCCCGATAGAACAGCAAAGCCGAAATAATCAGCGCCAAAATCAAAACCAGATACCGGGTAGAACGACTCCAGGGTTTACTCATATTACTCACAAGGACAATTCCAAACTGTTTGGCCTGCATTGTACCCAATTCTTTCTCACCTTTCCATTAGCCAGTCACCTGCCCAGAAGGACAGGCCCCAAACCTGTCCTTATTACGTACCCACCTGCTGTCCCGTTGCCCGATGAGGGCAAATGACCACCTGCGTTACTATCAGGTAGCAAAGGGCTTCATAATTTTCAAAGGAGACTTCATGGGCAGCAGCCCACCACAATGAATGAAAACAGGACGCCTATTCACAACAGTTTGTCCGCGTCATCCGCGAGAATCTGCGTCCCATTTACGAAGGAGCGATCACCTTATTAGCGCAACGTGTGCATAAAGGAGTTTGTTATGCTAGATCAGTTATATCCCACAGTATTGATTACCGGTGCGACGCGCGGGTTGGGACTGGCGCTGGCGCGAATGTTAGCGCAGCGCGGCTGGCATCTGATTATCAACGGCCGTACCCAACCCACCCTGCAAGCCATTCACCGGGAATTGAGCGCGCTGACCCAGGTCACGGCCGTGCCCGGCGATGTCACCGACAAAGCGCACCGGCAGGCATTGGCCGTGGCCGCCCAGGCCGCCGGTGGCCTGGACGCCGTGATCAACAATGCCAGCTTCTTAGGCCCCAGCCCGCAGCCCAACCTGCTCGATTATCCACTGGACACGCTGGCACAGGTTTACCAGGTAAATGTCATTGCCCCCCTGGCTGTGTTACAGGCTGTCCGCGCCCAACTGAAACCCGGCGCGCGCCTCATCAACGTTACCAGCGATGCGGCCGTGGAAGCGTATCCCGGATGGGGTGGCTACGGCAGCAGCAAGGCGGCGCTGGAACACCTCTCTGCCATCCTGGCCGAAGAGAACCCCACGCTGCGCGTCTTCTGGGTAGACCCCGGCGACATGCAAACCCAAATGCACCAGGAAGCGTTCCCCGACGAAGATATTTCCGACCGCCCCCTGCCGGAAACGGCCGTACCCGCCTTTGTCACCCTGCTCGAAGGCGATTGGCCCAACGGCCGTTACCAGGCGCGGGAGTTGTTAATTGAAGAACGTGAAGCGTGACGAGTGAAATCACTCGTCACTCGTCACGCATCACTCGTCACGCATCACAACAAATCCCATGTTCACCACCCTCCCCTCCCCCACTCTGCAATTTGACCTGCCGCCGGAACTGGAAGCTGGGCAGCCGCCGGAAGCGCGTGGCCTGGCGCGGGATCAGGTGAAACTGATGGTCTCCCATTACCGGGATGACCGGGTTTACCACACCCGCTTTGACCAGATTCCCCACTACCTGCAAGCCGGGGATGTCGTCGTCATCAACACCAGCGGCACGATGAACGCGGCCCTGCCCGTACAACGGGCGGATGGCACGCCACTGGAACTGCACCTCTCCACCCGCCTGCCCGCCGATGTGTGGAGCGTGGAACTGCGACGGCCGTGCGGCCACAGCACCACACCGTTTTTCGACGGCCGTGCCGGAGAACAGTTGGCCTTGCCCGGCGGCGGGTTGATTACGCTGCTCACGCCACATAACCCGGCGCAGCGCCTCACCTCCTCCTGGCATAGCGTTTTCCTCACCAACCACCGCGTCCGGCTGTGGCTGGCTGTTTTGCAACTGCCGCTGCCGCTGAGTGACTATTTACAGCAGTACGGCTTCCCCATCCGCTACAGCTATGTGACCGATGCCTGGCCGATCAGCTATTACCAGACTGTCTATGCGAATGAACCTGGCAGCGCCGAAATGCCCTCCGCCGGGCGTGCCTTCACGCCCGAACTGATCACCCAACTGGTCGCCAAAGGGGTACAGGTGCTGCCGCTCATTTTGCATACCGGCGTTGCCAGCCCGGAAGAACACGAACGGCCGTATGAGGAGTATTATCGCGTCCCGGCCGTGACGGCCACGGCCGTGAACCAGGCGCGGCAGCAAGGTAAACGCATTATCGCCGTAGGCACCACCGTCATCCGCGCTCTGGAAACTGTCACCGACGAGCAGGCCGTCACCCACGCGGGCACGGGCTGGACGGATGTGGTCATCACCCCTCAACGCGGCATCCGCGCCGTGAACGGGCTGCTCACCGGCCTGCATGAACCCGAAGCCACCCATCTGGCGATGCTGGAAACGTTGTGCGGCCGTGCCCATCTGCACCACACCTACCAGCAAGCCCTCGCCCACCATTACCTCTGGCACGAATTTGGTGATTTGCATTTGATTTTGCCGTAGGGTCAAGAGCAATCGCATACTCAATTCCCGGCGATTAAAATCGCGGCTACACAGAGCAAAGCCCACCTTCGTGGGCTGGGTTTCAGTCGGCGAAGGCCGACTTTGCCTTCTGTTGGTGCAGATTTATCTGCCGCATTGAGGAATATGCAATCACCCTGGTTGCCCCGCACCCCCCTTTGCCCAAACCCCCATTCTGTGCTACAAAACGGTATCTTTGTTATTGATTAATTGGCTGTCTCAATTACCCAGTTACTCAATTACCCAATTACCCACAAAACCATGCACGAGATACAAAAATCCGGCCAATTGCTTACCAGGTATGAAACACCGGTAACGGTTGCAGAAACCCTGGCATTGCTAGGGCAATACGGCCGTGCCGCCCGCCTCATTGCCGGTGGAACTGACTTGCTGCTGGAACTGGCCCGCCGCCAGCGACCGGGCGTGGAGATTCTGATTGACATCAGCCGCATTCCCGGTCTGGACGACATCAAACTGGACGCCGATGGTCTCATTCATCTGGGACCGCTGGTAACGCACAATCAGGTAGTGGCCTCGCCGCTGCTGGTGGCGCGGGCGCTGCCGCTGGCGCAAGCCTGCCTGGAAGTGGGTTCACCGCAGTTACGCAACCGGGCCACCGTCGCCGGAAACCTCGTCACCGCCAGTCCGGCTAATGACACCATTTCCGCGCTTATGGCGTTGGGGGCGCAGGTGACGTTAGCCTCCACAAACAGCCAGCGCACCGTCCCGCTCCATGCGTTTTATACCGGCGTCCGCCGCACGGTGATGCAGCCGGAGGAAATGCTGGCAGACATTGTTTTCCCGGCGCTGGTGGCCGACCAACGGGGCATTTTTGTGAAGTTGGGGCTGCGCCGGGCACAAGCTATTTCGGTGGTGCATCTGGCGATTGTGCTGCGGCTGGCGGGGGATGTGGTCACGGCCGTGACCATCGCCCAGGGCAGCGTCGCTCCCACCGTCATCACCAGCCCGGCTGCCGAAGCATATCTGACCGGCAAATCGTTGACCGATGAAACCATTGCCGAAACCGCCCGCTTAAC
>CAADGU010000110.1 GCA_900696625.1 uncultured Chloroflexota bacterium
AGCGCCGAAAGCGCCAGCAAATTGGCCGACGAGCCGGAGTTGCACAACATGGCGTGGCGCACGCCCATGACGCGGGCAAATTCGCTCTCAAATTGTTCAGCATAACGGCCGGTGGTCAGCCAGAAATCGAGGGAGGCGTCAATCAGGTTAACCATCTCGGCGGCGTCAAACATGCGCCCGGAAACGGGCACTTCCGATTCGCCGGGAATGAAGGGGGCGGCGGCATGTTCCGCTTCATAAAATGCCTGTACCAGCGCCAGGATGCGCTGTCGTAGTTCCATACTGTTATCCATAAGAATAGCTTATTGCAAAAGTGAAAAGTTGGCTACTGGGGAAGTGATCGGGTGTTTGGTGTTTAGGTGATCTGCGCGGAGCAGTACCAGGCGAGAGGCAGAACCGTTTTGACTGGCCACCGTCATGCAGCCCCTTGCCTGGCGTTACTTGTCACATGACCGCTTGAGTTGATCGTCTTATTGCACTCATGTTATCATCTGAGGTGAAGTGTAATCAGATGTATGAGGTGAATGATCATGATAAGAACTCAAATTCAGTTAACCGAAAAACAGTCTCACATTCTGAAACAGCGGGCGATTGAAGAAGGTGTTTCTGTAGCTGAAGTTATCAGACGGAGCATCAATGTGTACATCCACGCGGAAACTGAAATAGATACAGAAGAAAGAAAAAGACGCGCCTTGTCTGTTTTGGGGAAATATGATTCCGGCCTGACAGATCTAAGCGAGAACCATGACAAATACCTTGCTGAGGTTTATGGGGAGGTAGGTGAGTGACAATCTTCGCGGATACATCCGCTTTCCTGGCAATGCTTGATGTGCGCGACAAAAACGCCCCAGCCGCTCACATCATCTGGATGCAGCTTGTACAAGAAGATGACGTGGTCATCACATCAAGTTACGTTTTGTTGGAAGCGTTTGCCCTTATTCAGAACCGGCTGGGGTTGATCGCTGTCCGGGATTTTCAAGACAAAATTGTACCCATGCTAGAGATTGAATGGGTTGGTCCATCTTTGCATCAGGCTGGGTTGGCGGCGCTTCTTACAGCTAATCGGCGCCAGTTAAGCCTGGTAGATTGTGTCAGCTTTGAAACGTGCCGGCGCAATGGCATTGATACTGTTTTTGCTTTTGATCAGCATTTTATCGAGCAGGGATTTACCTGCCTGCGGCCATGAGCCAGAAGAAGCGGGTGTATATTGCCTATACCGGGGGGACGATAGGGATGAAGCTAGTTCACGGCCGTTACCAACCCGTGCCCCACTTTCTGCAAACCCTTATGGCCGCCAACCCCGCCTTCCACCACGCCCAATTACCCACTTACACCATATCCCAATACCAACCACTGCTAGACTCCCCCAATATGACCCCCGCCGACTGGTCACACATTGCCCGCGATATTTGTGACCATTACGACGTGTACGATGGCTTTATTGTCCTACACGGCACCGACACCATGGCTTATTCGGCGTCGGCGCTGGCCTTTATGCTGGAAGGGTTAGGTAAACCGGTCATTTTCACCGGTTCGCAGATTCCGCTGTGTGAGGTGCGTAATGACGCCCAAGAGAATTTGATCGCCGCGCTGCTGCTGGCGGCCGATTATGCCATTCCCGAAGTGTGCCTGTACTTTCACAAACGGTTGTTTCGCGGCTGCCGGGTAGTGAAGGTGGATGCGAATGGCTTTGATGCTTTCGATTCACCGAATTACCGGCCGCTGGCGGAGTTGGGCATTGGCGTGGCGGTGAATTGGGGGGCGGTACGGCCGTCCCCCACCACCCCCCTCACCTTGCACGAACTCACCAGCCCCGGCGAGGTAGGGGCGCTGCGCCTCTACCCCGGCATGTCGGCCCGCATCCTGGAAAACGTCTTGCAGCCGCCGCTGCGCGGCCTGATTTTGCAAACCTACGGTGCCGGCAACGCCCCGGACAACGACCCCGAATTTCTGCGGGTGCTGGCGGCGGCTACCGCGCGTGGTGTGGTCATTGTGGACTGCACCCAATGTTTACGCGGCACGGTAGACCTGACCAAATACAGCACCGGCTCTGCCCTGGCCGAAGCCGGCCTCATCAGCGGCTATGACATGACGCCGGAGGCGGCCCTGACCAAACTGGCCTACCTGCTCAGCGTCCATGACGATGTGGAAATGATAAAAAGCCAGATGCAGGCCAATTTAAGAGGGGAGTTGACGTTACGGCCGTGAGGCAGCGTTTGCCCGGCAATTCTCATTTTAGGATTTGTGGTTAGGGTGGGACAGGCGGGTAATACCTTTGCCATGAAGATAAGCGCCAATCCCCGCCTGTCTCACCCCGTTTTGGCCGGTTAGGGTGAGATGGCGCGGAGACCAGGCTATAAGGAACTGGGAACTGAGTATGCGATTGCCCTCCCCCGGCCGTTTGCCCCCTACGCCCTTTTCTCCTATCATTGGCGCCATTCCCATCTCTCTAAAATCAAACCATGAACGAGGGGCAACTCCATGAATAACCACAAAGAAAGCGAACGCGCCGAATTGCACAAAACCATCTGGCGCATTGCCAATGACCTGCGCGGCAGTGTAGACGGCTGGGACTTCAAAAGCTACGTGCTGGGCATGTTGTTTTACCGCTTCATCTCCGAAAATCTGACCCATTACCTGAACGAACAGGAGCGCCAGGCCGGCGACCCCGATTTTGAGTATGTCACCCTGAGCGATGAGGAAGCGGAGTTTGGCCGCGCCGAAACGGTGGCGGAAAAGGGGTTCTATATTCTCCCGTCTCACCTGTTTGCCACAGTGCGGGCGCAGGCGCGGCACGACGCCAATCTGAACGAGACGCTGGCCCGCGTGTTTAAGGAGATTGAAGGCTCGGCCGTCGGCCATGCCAGCGAAGAGGATTTCAAAGGGCTGTTCGATGATCTGGACGTCAATTCCAACAAACTTGGCCCCACGGTGGCGAAACGGAACGAGAAGCTGGTGAAATTGCTGGAAGCCATCGGCGATTTGCCTCTTTCTAACGGCGCGGGCGGCTTTTCCGGCAACGGTGGCTTCGCCGGGAATTCCATTGATCTCTTTGGCGACGCTTACGAATATCTGATGCAGATGTACGCCTCCACGGCCGGTAAATCGGGCGGCGAATTTTACACCCCGCAAGAAGTTTCGGAACTGCTCACCCGCATTGCCGTGGCGGGCCGGACTGAGGTCAACAAGGTGTATGACCCCGCCTGCGGCTCCGGCTCGCTGCTGCTCAATTTTGCCAAAGTTCTGGGACAAGAGAATGTGCGGCGCGGCTTTTTTGGGCAGGAAATTAACCTCACCACCTACAACCTGTGCCGCATCAATATGTTTTTGCACGACGTGAACTATGAAAAGTTCGACATTGCTCACGGCGACACCCTCACCGACCCGCGCCACTGGGACGATGAACCGTTTGAGGCCATCGTCTCCAATCCGCCCTACTCCATCAAATGGGAGGGGGACGCCAACCCGCTGTTGATCAACGACCCCCGCTTTGCCCCGGCGGGGGTGTTGGCCCCCAAAAGCAAGGCCGATTTAGCCTTTACCATGCACATGCTCAGTTGGCTGGCGGTGGACGGCACGGCGGCCATTGTTGAATTTCCCGGCGTTCTTTATCGCGGCGGCGCGGAGCAGAAAATCCGCCAATATCTGATTGATAACAATTACGTGGCGGCAGTCATTCAACTGCCGCCCGACCTCTTTTTTGGCACCACCATCGCCACCTGCATCATCGTCCTGAAGAAGTCGAAGCGGGACAATGCCACCCTATTTATTGACGCCTCGGCCGAATTTGCCCGCAGTGGTAATAAAAACAAGCTCCTGCCCGAACACCGGCAAAAAATCCTGGATGTTTACACGGCGCGGCAGGACGCGCCCCACTTTGCCCGGCTGGTGGACAATGGGGAGATTGCCGCCAATGGGTACAACATTGCCGTTTCTTCCTATGTGGCGCAAGAAGATACGCGGGAGGTTGTGGACATTCAGGCGTTGAATGCGGCGATTGCCCGCATTGTGGCGCGGCAGGCGGCACTGCGGACGCAGATTGACGCGATTGTGGCGGAGTTGGAGGGGGAAGGGGTATGAACCGGATTGAGGAATTGATTGCCCAACTTTGCCCGGATGGGGTGAAGTACAAACCACTTGGTGATGTTGGAAAATTCATCCGTGGGAATGGTCTGCAAAAAAGCGATCTCACTAATGCGGGGATTGGCGCTATTCATTATGGTCAAATTCACACAATCTACGGAATATGGGTAAAAGAAACCAAATCTTTTGTTCCTGAGGAAATGGCTCGTAAACTGCGTAAAGCACTCCATAACGATCTTGTAATAGCCACCACAAGCGAAAATGATGAGGCGGTAGCAAAGGCTGTCGCATGGGTTGGGGAAAAGGAGATCGCTGTCAGTGGCGACGCATATATTTATCGCCATTCTCTTGATCCAAAATATGTGGCTTATTTCTTTCAGACAGAGCAATTTCATTTGCAGAAAAAGCCTTATATCACAGGAACCAAAGTCCGCCGTATATCAGGGGAAAACCTTGCGAAGATTCGCGTGCCGGTGCCGCCGCTAGAGGTGCAACGGGAGATTGTGAAAGTGTTGGATGCCTTCACAGCGTTGGAGGCGGAGCTGGAGGCGGAGCTGGAGGCGGAGCTGGAGGCGCGGCGGCGGCAGTATGCCACCTACCGCGACCGCTTGTTGGCTTTTAACGGCCGTGCCGACATCCGCTGGGCCACCCTCGGCGAGGTTGCAACATTCAAGTACGGATTTACCGCAAAAGCTATGGCCTCAGGCGAATTTCGCTTTATCCGCATTACCGATATTACCGATGGTGGCAAGCTGTCGCCAAATGATGCAAAGTATGTTGATTCAATAGATGGTGCATTAGAGTATCTGGTTAAGCAAGGTGATGTTTTGATGGCGAGAACCGGGGCGACTTATGGGAAAACAGTGCTTATCTTGGACGATTTGCCTGCGGTTTATGCCTCGTTTCTCATACGCATCCGCTTCAATGAGATGGAAGTTCTACCAAGCTATTATTGGCACTTTGCCCAGAGTAGTTTCTATTGGAATCAAGCGAATAGCTTGGTCAACATGGGTGGACAGCCACAATTCAATGCTAATGTTCTGAAAGACATCCGTTTTCCCATCCCACCCCTTGAAGAACAAGCCCGCATCGTCGCCATCCTGGATAAATTTGACGCATTGGTTAACGATCTCACCAGCGGTCTGCCGGCGGAAATAAACGGCCGCCGGCAACAATACGAACATTACCGCAACCGCCTGCTCACCTTTCCGGAAGCCGAACGGTAGGGGTGGGACAGGCGGGAAAGCTGTTTGCCATGAAGAAACACCTCGCCCCCCGCCTGTCTCACCCCTCTTTGCGCCACACAGGGCGAGACGGGCGGGAACGAACATTTTGGTTGGCCGGGCAGGTATCGCCCCGCGCCGTCCCGCCCCTACGATATGGTTTCGGTTATTTGGGTGGGCGAGACGGGCGGGAACGAACATTTTGGTTGGCCGGACAGGTATCGCCCCGCCCGTCCCGCCCCTACAAGGTATCGCGTGTGATATGAATGAATATGATCCAAACAAACACCACCGCCGTTCCATCCGGTTGAAGGAATGGGATTATCGTTGGCCGGGCCTCTATTTCGTCACCATATGTACCCACCAACGGCAAAACCTGTTCACCAACCAGCCATTCCATGACATTGCTGCCCATGCGTTGCAAGACATCCCGGCCCAAAAACATGCCCAACATGTAGAATTAGATGATTGGGTGGTCATGCCCAACCATGTGCATTTGATTTTGATATTTATGCAAATTGCAGCCCAGGCGAATATGTCTATCCCTATTGGCAATTTTGAGAATGCATTGGCCGGATCATTGGGTGTGGTGGTGGGGCTATTACGAACGGATCATCCGCAACGAACGGGAATTACGGGCAACCCAGGAATATATTCGCAACAACCCGGTACGTTGGGCGGAAGACCGGAATAACCTGGATGCCCTGCTCGCCAAAATGACCTATCACCCGTAAGGGCAGGCGCGATCATCGTAGGGGTGGGACAGGCGGGAAAGCTGTTTGCCATGAAGAAACACCTCGCCCCCCGCCTGTCTCACCCCCATTGCCGTACAGGGCGAGACGGGCAGGAACGAACGTTTTGGTTGGCCGGGCAGGTATCGCCCCGCCCGTCCCGCCCCTACGACCATAACACAGGAGATAACATGAGCGAAACCACCGCCCCTTACCGCTTTGAACCGATTGCCCTTTCCCAGGAAAGCACCGTTGTGGCTGAATATGTGCCGGAAACGGCCGTGCGCGAAACCACCTACCAGAGCGAAGCGGC
>CAADGU010000111.1 GCA_900696625.1 uncultured Chloroflexota bacterium
ATCAATTCCAGCGAGGTGATCGCCCACCAGTTCCGCGCCGCCGACGCCACCAATGATCTGGATCGAATGCTGTACGCCGATTACATGACCAGGCTAACAGAACATTCACTGCTGCTGACCGACCGGATGACGATGGCGCACAGCCTGGAACTGCGCTCCCCGTTTCTGGATCATGAACTGGTGGAATATGTAGCTGCTTTTCCAACGGCGATGAAGATTCACGGCCGTCAACTCAAATACATCCTACGCCGGTTAGCAGCCGATTACCTGCCGCCAGCCATTATCGCCCGCCCCAAGCAGGGATTCATGTTCCCGGTGGCTTACTGGTTCCGGGATCGCCTGAGTGGATTTCTGGAACAGGTATTGCTTGATTCCACCTTCGTTCGCGAAGGGCTCTTCCGCCGTGAAGCCATCAGCGGTCTGATTACCGAACACCGGCAGGGACAGGTTGACCATCACGTCCGGCTGTGGCAGTTGCTCAACCTGTCGCTCTGGCACGAGATTTACGTCACCCAGGCTGCACCAGCCGCCCTGGAAGCGGAGTTGAAAGCATTGATGTAAGGGGGGTCTGGTAATCCGTAATCCGTGAACCGAAGCCCGATTGCGGATTACGGATTTCCGGCAAAGAGGAGACAATGATTGTACTGGGATTGATTGATAGTAAACCTTCAGCGGCAGCCGTTTTGCAAGACGGCCGTGTCCTGGCTGCTATTGCCGAAGAACGATTGTGCCGCATGAAGCTGGCCAGCGGCCTACCCCGCGCCGCCATTGCCCAGGTCTTGGCCTTAGCCGGAGTCGCCCCGGCCGATATTGACCAGGTAGCCGTGGCCCAAAAGGTGAGCGTGTTTGAGCCGCAGCCCATCCCCTGGAAAGGTTGGTTTGACGACGCCGAACTAAAAACCCGGCGGTTTGATGATTTGAGCGCCACCTTAGCGCCGCTGTTCGGCCGTTTTCCCATTGCCTGGAAAGCCCATCACCAGGTGAAACGACTGCGTTCGCAGGAGCGACGGCGGCATATCCCGGCCATCTTGCGCCAGGATTTTGGCATCAACGCGCCGGTTACGTTTTACGATCACCACTACTGCCATGCCACAGCCGCCTATTACGCCAGCAGTTTTAATGAGGCGTTGGTGGTGACGCTGGATGGCGGCGGCGATGGCCTGTCCGGCACGGTGTACGTGGGGCGCGGCGGGCAGTTGGAACGGTTGACGGCCGTAGACAGCTTCAACTCCCTGGGCAACTTCTACTCCTACATCACCGAACTTTGTGGCTTCAAAGCTGAAAAACACGAAGGCAAAGTCACCGGTCTGGCTGCCCTGGGGCAACCCCTTTACGCCGACACTCTGCGCCAGTTCATCCGCTACCAGGAACCAGGTCAGATTCGCTACAGCGTGCCCATGTACCACCGTTCCGCCTTGCGCTTGCTGCGCGAGCGGCTGCCTGCCAATTTTGACCGCGCCGATCTAGCCGCCAGTGTGCAGTTGGTGTTGGAAGAAATCGGGACGGCTTTTGTGCAACATTGGCTGCGCCAGACCGGGCTGCGCCACGTGGCGGTGGCCGGCGGCGTGTTTGCCAATGTCAAGTTCAACCAGCGCGTCCACGAACTGCCGGAAGTAGAGCGCATCTTCATCTACCCGGCGATGGATGATGGCGGATTGGCCACCGGCAGCGCGTTAGCCGCTCTGGCGGCCATACCTGGCATCCATGTGGCTGACTTGCAGCAGCCGTTAGCTCATGTCTACTACGGCCCCCGCTACAGCGATGCCGAAGTTGAACGCGCTGTACGGGATGCGGGTTGCCCGGTCACTTATGAGGCAGATATTCACGGCCGTATTGCTGAACTACTGGCGCAGGGGCACGTGGTGGCTCGCTTTACCGGCCCAATGGAATTTGGGCCGCGCGCCTTAGGACATCGTTCCATCCTCTATCAGACCACCGATCCGGCCGTCAACGACTGGCTAAACGACAATTTACATCGCACCGAGTTCATGCCTTTTGCCCCGGCTACCCTGATTGAACATGCCGCCGATTGTTACCAGGGGATGGCGGGCGCCGAAGACCCGGCCCGTTTTATGACCATCACTTTTGACTGCACGCCACAAATGCGCGCCCAATCACCAGGGGTGGTGCATGTGGATGGTACGGCGCGGCCACAGTTGATAGACGCCCAAACGGCGCCGGACTTTTATGGCATTTTGCAGGCGTACCACCGGCTGACGGGTATTCCTTCGCTGATCAACACCAGCTTTAACATGCACGAAGAGCCAATTGTCTGTTCCCCGGCCGATGCGTTGCGCTCCTTCCAGCAGGGCAATCTCGATTACCTGGCGCTGGACAACTGGCTGGTAGCCAATCCTATAATGCCCAAACGGTCGCCACAGACGACGGCCGTACTGGAGAAGTCAGCTTGAGCGGTTACCGGTTATTTATCGCAGGCATGATGGTGGCGCTGTTGGCGGGCACGGCCATCGGCATCCTGTTTCAGCGCAATGTCGGCCTGGGCAATCTGCTGCGCGCGGCCCGCGTGCTGCCACCCCAGGTTGAGGCCCCCCCTGAACCCACACGCCCCCCGGTTGGTCTGCCGGCGGAGTTTCACGGCCGTGTTGCTCTTTTTGTCCTGGCCGGGCAGTCTAATATGTCCGGCTGGTCGCCCTTACCGGCTGAGCAAACGCTGCACCCACGCGCTTACCTGTTTGGTAATGATTACCGCTGGCGTTTAGCCAGCGAACCCACCGACCACCCCGAAGGGCAGGTTGACCTGGTTTCGTTGGACACCGGCAGCGGCCTGGGCACAAGCCCCGGCGTGGCCTTTGCCACCGTCTTGCTCGACGAACATCCCGATATGGTTGTGGGGTTGATTCCCTGCGCCAAAGGGGACACAACGCTCCACCAATGGCGGCGCAGCCTGGGGGATGACACACTCTACGGCTCTTGCCTCAAACGCATTGCCGCCGCGAGCCTGATGGGAGAGTTAACGGGGATTCTCTTTTTCCAGGGGGAAGCGGATGCGCTGGACCCAAAATATTACAGTGAGCGCGTTCTATCGGCGCATGATTACGGGGCACGGTTTAGCCAGTTTATCCATGACCTGCGCCATGATCTGGCACAACCAGATTTGCCGGTGATTTTTGCGCAATTAGGCAGCCCGCCCTCCCCAGAGGCGTTTCCCCATTGGTTGGTGGTGCAAGAACAGCAGGCAGATGTCAATCTACCTTGTGTGGCCATGATCACCACCGACGATTTATCACTGCACGATGGATTACATTTCACATCCGAAAGCCATCAGGCCATTGGCCGACGGTTTGCGACAGCTTATATGGAACTGCTGAAGACACAGGAGTGCCACTAGATGCCTTCACCAATTGCTCATCTGACCGCCGGTTATGTCATTTACCGGATTACCCGCCGCCACGAACCGACCCCGCCGATCAAGGGTGTCGGCCCGCTGCCCGGTTTGCTGCTGGTAACGGCCGGTTTTTCGCTGCTGCCTGATGTGGATTCGGTGGTTGGGCTGCTGACCGGCGATTTTGGCCGGTATCACAACAATGCTACGCATAGTATGTTGGTGGGCACGGCCGTGTCCCTGCTCTTTGGCGCCGGCATGAAGCGGTGGCGGGAAGATGGTTTCCGCTTCTGGACGGCCGTGGCCCTGGCCTGTTATGGCCTGCACGTACTCATGGATGCCGCTACCTGGGGCCGCGGTGTTATGGCGCTTTGGCCGCTGACGGACAGCCGGTTTCGGTTTCCCTTCATTTTGTTTTACGGTCTGCATTGGTCCCAGGGTTGGCTGAGTATCCGGCATGTGTGGACCTTGCTCACCGAATTATTGTTTGTACTGGGAACGGTATTGGTCTTCAGTTTGAGCTTAAACCGGCGGCTCTTGCGGAAATCAGAGGGTTAACCTGGGTTGTATGCGTATTGGAATCATGCTGCGTGCCTATGACGAAAAAGGGGGCATTGGCGTTTATAGTCGTAACATTGTGGCCGAACTGCTGCGCCTGAATGACATTCATAAAAATGGCCGCCATGAATTTGTGCTGTATTACCGGAATGAGGCGCACCTGGGACAGTTTGCTGGTTACGTGGGAGTGACGGAGCGGGTCATTCGGGGCAGCAATAAGGTGGTGTGGGATCAGGCAGCCATTCCTCTGGCCTGCCGTCGTGACCAGCTAGATGTGCTGTTCCACCCCAAGTTTACCGCACCTTTTTTGGCTCCTTGCCCGGTGGTGATGACGGTACACGGCGCCGATTGGTTTTTGCCGGAGCAGGCAGTTTTTTACGGCCGTCTCGATGTGCAATACATCCGTGCCATCATGCCCCTCTATTTCAGGAAGTGCGCCGCCGTTATTTCCGTTTCGCAACTGACCACCGATAATTTCAACGCCGCTTTACGCCTGCCGCCGGACAAGGTGAAGACTATCTATTTTGCCCCCGCGCGCCACTTCCGCCGTATCACCGACCCGGCTACGTTGCAGGCGGTGAAGGCGAAGTACCAGTTGCCAGACCGTTTTATTTTGACGTTGACGAAGCGGTTGGGCGACGGCCGTAAAAATCTGGGGCAAATCTTCAATGCCTATGCGCAGTATCATCAACAGACAGCCACTTCGACTGCGCTCAGTGCAGGCGAGCCACATAAACTGGTCATCGGTGGCAAGGATTGTCACCTCTTCAAAGCAGAATATGGCATCCCGGATGATGGATTTGGCGCGGATATTCTGTTTCCCGATTGGATAGACCAGCAAGATTTACCGGCGGTTTATTCGCTGGCCTCATTGTATCTGTACCCCTCTAACCTGGAGGCTTTTCCTATTCCCATCACCGAGGCCATGGCCTGTGGTACGCCGATCATTACGTCCAACGTGAATGGGCTGATGGAAATTGCCGGGGATGCGGCCGTTTTTGTGAACCCGGATGATGCCGCCGCCATTGCCGACGCCATTGGCCTGGTTTTGTCTGATGGGGAGCTTAAAGCCAGCCTGTCAGCCAGGGGACTGGACAGAGCCACCCACTTTACCTGGGACAAGTGCGCCCAAGAGACTATGGCCCTGTTGGAAGATGTAGTCGGGGGGCGCGATGTGGACTGATCCCACAGAATTATTTCCGGGCACGGTGGTTATCGTGGCGCCGCATATGGATGACGAAGTATTGGCCTGCGGCGGCATGGTGGCCCGGCTACCCCATAAATCGCAGATTCATGTGATTTATACGACAGACGGAATGAAATCCCCCGCGCCTATCCTACCACACGACTCAATTTCACCGGATTTGGGCGAAATACGTGAGAAGGAATCGGCCGCAGCCATGAACCTTCTCGGCGTCCCCCAAAATAATCTACACTTTTTGCGTTTGCCGGAGGCTGAACTGAACAGCAATATGCCCGCCTTGCGCCATAAATTGTTGGCGTGTTTGCAACAGATTAAACCGGATCACATTTTGCACCCATTCCGGTTTGATCGCCACCTGGATCATCTGGCGATTAACCGGGTGTTGACGGCCGTTCATCAGCAAGGCCAACTCCGGGCGCAGCTAACGGAGTATTTTGTCTATTACCGCTGGCGGCTGCTGCCAGGGCGGGACGTGCGGCAATATATACGGCCGTCTGCTTTGCGTACGGTAGATACTCAGGCGGTAGCCGCCCAAAAGCGGCAGGCGCTGGACTGTTTCCGCAGCCAGACCACCATTTTTTACCCCTGGCAAACGCGCCCAATTTTGACGCCACAACTGCTGGATGATACCTGCGCCACGCCGGAGGTTTTCTTGCCGTATGACGCGGGGATGCCGGGCACGGCCGTGTTTACCAAAGCTGTTCCCTGGATTCGTTTTGTGCATCGGTGGGAATCGCCCCTGCAAAAATGGAAATATCTGCTGGGGGCTTCGCTGCGGCGGGGGGTATCCAGATGACAACAACAGCGTCACCCATCCTCGACCGGCCCATTCGGGTGGCGATGTTTGGCACCGGGCCGGTGTTGACACACGATGCCCGCGAATTCCTGGCTCGTCTGGACGACCACCCGGATATTGACCTGTTGGCGGCCTTTTGCCAGGCGGAATCGGCGGCGAAGATGGTGTATGTGAAAGATTTGTGGCGGCGGCGGGGCTGGCTGGCAGCGCCGCTGCTGCTGGCCTGGGTGTTGGGCGGTATCGGCCGTTACCTGTCTCACCCGCGTGCGGAAATGGCTTTGCGCCAGAAGCTGAAACGGCTGGACGGCCGTATTCACTTTGTGCCGGACATCCACGCCCCAGAAGTGATCGCCCAACTGCGGGCGCTGGCGGCCGATTTGGGATTGGTGTATGGCAGCCCGATTTTGAAGCCGGAACTGTTTGAAACCCCAGCGCTGGGCACGTTGGGCATTCATCATGGCAAAGCACCGCAATATCGCGGTAACAAAACCACCTTTTGGGCCATGTACAACGGCGAAAAAACAGCCGGGGTGATGATCCAGAAAATTAACGCCGGTCTGGACACGGGGCTGATTGTGAAAGAAGGGGAAGTGCCCATTGGCCGCCGTTCACAGCGGGCGGTGTGGCATGACCTGGAAGCGTTGGGGCTGGATTTGTACATTGAGGCTGTTCTGGCGGTGAAGGTGGGCACGGCCGTGTATCGTCCGCAATCTGGCCCTAAAGGTAAATTGTATAAAAATCCTAAGCCGCGTGACCTGCTCAATTTTTGGGGCAGGCAGTGGCAGCGGCGGTTGGGGAAATAGCAGGAGATTGAGAGACTGGGAGATTAAGAGATTCAATCTCCCAGTCTCCCAATCTCCACAATATAGAGAAATGGATCAGAGCGTCATCATCGTTATTCCGGCACACAATGAGGAGCATACGGTTACGGCCGTTATTCACGAACTGCGCCGGGTAGCTCCCACGGTTGACCGGGTCATTGTCAACGATTGCTCTAGTGACGCCACCGGCGAAATTCTTGACGCCTTAGGCGAAAAGCAGCTCAAGTTGATTCACAATCTGGGGTATGGGCAGGCGTTACAGACCGGCCTGAAATATGCACTGCTCAAGGGGTATGACGTGATTGTCACGATGGACGCCGATGGGCAGCACCGGCCTCAAGATGTGCCGCCTTTGCTAGCCGCATTGCAGGAAAGTGGCGCGGATATGGTCATTGGCTCCCGTTTCTGCAATGGGCAGACGTATGACACGCCCATGGATCGCCGGTTGGGGCAGCTTCTCTTTTCTTATTTGACGCAGGTTTTGTTGGGCCAGCGCATTTACGATACATCATCCGGTTTTAAGGCAATACGGACAACGGCCTGCCAGGCCATTGTCAGCGGTTCTTTTATGGATTTTCACATTGAATCCATCGTGCAGTTGAAACTGGCGGGTTTCCAGATTGTGGAAACGCCGGTGAAAGTACAGGAGAGGACACACGGCCGTTCCATGCACTCCATCGCCAGCGTCTTTCAATACCCCATCAAAACGATTTTGCTGACGCTGGCAGCCATTATGGACGCTTATTTAGTTAAGAGACAACATGGGCGGTAGCGCCAGAAGGCGATGAATCGCCTACTACATACGTATTTACGCAGGAGAGTGAGATGAGCATACAGGGGATACTTTTTATTGATGTGCTGGGCGTGGGGTTCATTCTTTTGATCCTGAACCTGGTGCGCACCAAACGATTGCACATTGCTTATGCCACCATCTGGTTTCTGGCAGTCGTCGGGTTAATGATGATGGTTTCTATTCCCCCAGTCTTGGCCATTCTGCCCCGGATGATGGGCGCTATCTATCCTGCTTCGGCCGTCAGTTTGTTAGCGTTTGTTTTTATCTTTCTGGTACTCATTTTTTTCAGTATGCAGCTCACTGCCATTTCCGCGCGACAGGTAGAGATTATTCAAGCCCTGGCTTTGCGCGAGTTGTTGGCGCAGGACACGGATTTGCAGGATTTACGGATAAAGCTGGCCGGGGCAAAAGAATCCGAAAATCCCGCCAATCCGTTGTCACAACCATGACCACACCAAAAGTTTGCATCTTCACCGAAACCTACTATCCCGTCATTGGCGGCGGCGAGACACAGGCACGGCTGCTAGCAGAAGGGCTGGCGGCACAAGGCTTCCCGGTCATCATCCTTACCCGCCGGTCGGATGCGTCGTTGGCAAAAGTGGAACACTTTGGCGCGGTGACGGTGTACCGGCTGCCGCCCGTGGGCGGGGGACAGCTAAAGAAATGGGGGCTGATATTTTCTAGCATTCCCCGGCTGATTCAGTTGCGCCGCCAGTATGACCTGATTTTTGTGTCCGGGTTTCGCATTGTGGGGGTCACGGCCGTACTCCTCGGCAAACTCCTGGGCAAAACCATTGTTCTCAAAGCCGATAGCCAGGGCGAAATGTCCGGTGATTTTTTTGCGGCCGGCCTGGCGAAACTGCGTCTGTCACCATCCTCCTTCCTGTTTAAGGTGTTTGTACGCGGGCGCAATGCCATCCTTAAACGGGCTGATGCTTTTGCCGCCATTACTGTGGAAACGGCCGTAGAAATGGCAGACACCGGCATTTCACCATCTGCCATTCACCTGATCCCTAACAGCGTAGACACTGACCGGTTTTTCCCCGTTGATACGCAGCAAAAAATTGCATTACGCCAGAAATTGGGTTTGCCGCCAGATGGCAAATTTGTTATTTACACCGGGCGACTTGTCTCCTACAAAGGGCTGCCGCTTTTACTGAAGGTGTGGCCAGAAATCGTGTGCCAATACCACGACGCCAAATTATTACTGGTAGGGACAGGTGGGCTGGATATTCACAACTGCGAAGCAGAGCTAAAAGCCACCGTGAGCGCCCACACCTTGCAGGGTAGTGTAATTTTCACCGGCAGCGTACAAAATGTGCCGGACTATCTACAGGCGTCCGATATTTTTGTCTTGCCCACCGAAGATGACGCCTTTCCCTCCTCTTTAATCGAGGCTATGACCTGCCGGTTAGCCGTTATTTCCACGCCGGTGGGGGCAATCAAGACAATTCTTACAGATGAGCAAAATGGACTGCTGGTACAGCCGGGGGATTTTCAGCAGTTGTACGAAGCGATGCA
>CAADGU010000112.1 GCA_900696625.1 uncultured Chloroflexota bacterium
CGCTGGCATTGCCCAACGCCATAAACAGCCGCCCGGCAATACCCGGCGTGTGCCGCATCCCCGCGCCCACGACGGTGACAATGGAGACCGGCTCCAGCGCCCAAATGCGGTCAATATCCTGCCGCTTCAATTCCTCGGCAAACTCCGCTTCCAGACTGCCGATAATGGTCTTCGTGCCGCTTTCCGGCGCGGCAAAACAGATAGATTGCTCCGATGACGCCTGGCTGATGAGCAGCACACTCTGGCCGCCACGCGCCACCGCGCCAAAGGTGCGGGCAGCAATGCCGGGCACACCCAGCATCCCCTTGCCCTCCACCGTAATCAGGCTGAGCTGCTTGATGGCCGTCACCGCTTTGATGCCACCGTTGGCCGCCCCTGTATCGGGCACAATAACGGTACCAGGATGTTCGGGGTTGAAGGTGTTTTTAATGCGCAGCGGGATGTCATTTTCAATACACGGCCGCATCGTTTTAGGGTGCAGCACCTTCGCCCCGTAAAAGGCCAGTTCGGACACCTCGCGGTAGCTGAGGCTGGGAATGCTCTTGGCAGTGGTTACAATGCGCGGGTCGGCCGTCATCACCCCGTCCACATCCGTCCAAATCCATACCTCGTCCGCTTGCAGCGCTTCGCCCAAAATCGCGCCGGTGTAATCGGAGCCGCCGCGCCCCAGGGTAGTGGTGACGCCTTCCTTCGTGGCGCCAATGAAGCCGGTGACAATGGGAATGGTATTGGCCGCCAGCAACGGCCGTAACCGCGCCCGTGCCTTCTCATTTGTTTCCGCTTTCAAGGGGGAGGCATTCAAAAAGTTGTCATCCGTCACAATCAGTTCGGTGGCGTCAATGGCGGCGGCAGGCTGCCCCTGTTGGCGCAAATAGGCCGCCAGAACGCGCACCGCCATTTGTTCACCCATGCCGCCAATGGCGTCCAGCGCCCGTGGACTGAGTTCCCCCAACACAAAGACAGCCTGGCATAACGCCTCGTAGCGGTCTATAAAACGGCCGTTCTCCGCCAACACCGCCTGCCGTTCCCCATCCGGCTCCAACAAATCGTCAATCGCTTCCAGGTGAATCTGGCGCATCAGCGCCGCGTTGCGTTTATACAGTTCGCCATCACCGGCAGCCGCCGCGTGCGCGCCGTTCAACAGCAAGTCGGTCACTTTCTCCGGCTTGCTGCCCATGCCCGAAGCCACCACCACCACCTGCCCCCACGCCTGTCTGGTTTGGGTGATGAGCACGGCCGTGTCCCGCATTGCCGCCGCACTCCCCACCGACGTGCCACCAAATTTCATTACCAGTGTCATTGTTTGCTCCGTAATCAGGTAATTGAGTAATTAGGTAATTGGGTAACTGAGCAATTACGCAACTACCCATTTACTCAATTACCAAGTTACCCAATTACCTCTAATGCCTGCGCCAGATCCGCCACTATATCCGCCGTATCTTCAATGCCAATGGCAAATCTGACTAAATTATCTTTGATGCCAATCGTCAATCTTTCCTCGGTAGAAAGCTCATAAAAGGACATATACGCCGGCTGCTCAATCAGGCTTTCCACGCCGCCCAGGCTGGGGGCAATGTACGGGATGGTCATAGCGTCAATAAACCGGGACGTGGTATCCGCCGGATTTTCGCCGGGAATGGGGGCAATCTCAAAGCTGACCACACCGCCAAAGCCGCTCATCTGCCGCCGGGCAATGGCGTGGTCAGGGTGCGAAGGCAGCCCCGGATACCAGACCCGCGCCACACGCGGCTGTGCCTCCAGAAACTCGGCCACCGCCTGGGCGCTGGCGTTTTGCTGCCGCACCCGCAGCGCCAACGTCTTGAGACCACGCTCCACCAGCCAGGCGGCGTGCGGGTCGGCCACGCCGCCCAACATGCCCTGGCTCTGGCGCAGGGCGTGCAGCAGCCCGGCCTCGCCCACCACCACCCCGGCCATCACGTCATTGTGCCCACTCAGGTACTTGGTGCCGCTGTGGATGACGAGATCAATGCCAAAGGTCAACGGCCGTTGGTTCACCGGCGTGGCAAAGGTGCTGTCAATGATCGTCTTCACCCGTTTGTGCTGCCGGGCAATGGCCGCCAACCGTTCCAGGTCGGCCACGCGCAGGTAGGGGTTGGTGGGGCTTTCGCTGAGAATTATGCGCGTCTCCGGGCGAATGGCTGCCGCCAGGGCCGCGTAGTCGCCCATGGGCACCGGAGTAGTTTCTATGCCCAGCCGCGCCAGGAAGGTATTACAAAACTGGCGCGTTTTGCGGTAACAGTCATCGGTCATGACGATGTGGCTGCCGGTGGGCAGGATGGAAAGCAGGGTGTGGGTAACGGCCGTCATGCCCGTGGGAAAGAGCAGGGCATCACCGCCCCCTTCCAACGTGGCAATTCGTTTTTCCACGCTGCGCACGGTGGGGTTGCCGTAACGGCCGTATTCGCCCCGCTCCTCACTACCGCCCCACATCTTCGCTTCCATAAAAGCACACAAATCGGCCGTGTCTTTGAAGGTGTACGTGGCTGTCTGGGTGATGGGGGTGGTCAGGCTGTGGTGTGGCTGCCAGACGCGCCGGGCAACCTCCCCGTGGACGGCCTGGGTGGAAGGGCCAAAAGGAGGTGGGGGGGATACGGCCGTGTCTGCTTTGTTCCCATTGGATGAAAAGATAATTGTGGTCATGTTTACTTCCTTGAGATGAGAGATTGGAGATTGAGAGATTGGTTCATCCCCAATCTCTCAATCTCATAATCTCCCAATCTCCAAATAAAAACGCCCTTTCTGGTAGATGTCAGAAAGGGCGTCCGGGTATCATTCCTGTGCGCCACTTGCTCATCTCCCAGAAGTACTGATAGTTTCATTAACTACCCTTCTGCCGGATTTAGCACCATTTCCCGTTGGCTGCGCCGCCGGGCGGTTGCTGAGGTGTCATCGGGCCGGTCCCTCGACCTCTCTGGATAAGAAGTGTTTTATTTTCTATTCAGTTGTGCGCCAAATGGTAACAAATGACCCACAGGTTGTCAAAAGCAGATGACCAATTTCTGCCTCATTCATCATACCAAACCAGCAACCGTGCGGCGTGTGTACCCGGCGGAAAGTAAGGCCGTTCATAAGCTATTACCCGGCGATACACATTGCCGCTAAAGTCGGGCGCCGGTTTGACTATAAACGTCAGCGATTTGCCCGGCAGCCAGGCGAAGTGATTCACTATCTCCTGCACCACCGGACCCACATTTGGGCTGTAGCGAGTTTGGGGGAGCAAGGGAACCCACTTCCACTCATCGGCAGAAGGGACATACCAGTAGCTCCAGGCATTGGTCAGCGGGCGGTCTTCCGGCCGGTTATTGCTGCTGAACGTTGGCGAATTTGGATTGGGCTCGCCATAGAAGCGCAGGCGCAGCGTCTGTGTATAAGTCCCGTCCACTGTCAACAGGAGGTGCGCCCGGGTGATGGTTGCGTTGGCCGGGAGCGCCACGTTGCCGTAACGAAAACCACTGACGAGATTTGCACCACTGGCGCAGCGCCCCAGGTAGATTTCGTTGTGGGCCGTGGAAAAGCCACAACCGGTACTGGCATTACGGCCGGCGTCGTCGCTGCCCACAGCAATGGGCAGATTCAGGTCTGGCGGGCCGTCGGCCAGCACCAGGGCGATGGCGTCAGCGGCTACGTCCTGGCCAACATCGCCATTGTGATAGACAACGATACGCTGGGGTTGGAGTACATTTATGCCATCACTGAAGTCATACCGGCCCAGGTAGGCCCAGGTACGGGGGCGGTCTGGTTTATGAAACTCGCTCTGGGCGATACGCGCACTGTGCAATTTACTATTGTGATGAATCTGGTAATACGCCTCCGCGGAATTGGAATGCGCGCTGGGAATGTAGGCATAAACATCATAGCTGCCCACTGCCAGATCATGCACATACAACTGCCAGGTGGCGCTGTAGTTTGGGAAGCTAGACGTCCGTCTCAACCACCAATAGGTACCGCCATAACACTCACCTGCCGCACAATCTGGGACATGTACCCAGGGAATGTCATGGGAAAAGCGGCCATCAGTGTCGTCAATTACTCGGTGTACCGGATTGTCCAAGTCGGGGGTAAACGGGGGTTTATCAGATGGCGGTAGTGGTGTGCCAGAAGCATATGAACACAGTTCTGTTGAAATACTGGGCCGATTTTGCCACAAATTTACACTTGCCGGTCGCCCATCTTCCGCATTTTCCCAGGGATCGTTTAGCCTTTGCGGGTTGACACTAGCCCATCCATACGGATTCACAGGGTAGAATCTTACATTACCGTTCTGATGCACGTGTCGCTTTTGCACCTCAAAATGCAAATGAGGGTCTGTAGAATTGCCAGTATGACCACTCATGCCGATGATTTCCTGCTGGACGACAGTTTGCATTTTTTGCACTACCAAGCCGCTGAGATGCCCATAACGTGTCCTATAAATGTCGCCTGGCCCCGTCGTTTGTATTTCTACACGTAATCCTAGCCCGTCACGACGGTTTGCTGGATTTGACCAACCTGCCTCAGTAACGACGCCATCATGTGTTGTTAAAACGTAATCATACGTCACGCCATAATCAATCCCCGCATGGCCACTGTATCTCGAACAATCACCGGTTGTATGTGTAAAACCATCCCGGTTTACGACGCTACCATCTATGTCAGGTGGCGTCATCTGGGTAAAGCGGGTTGGATATTCGTGGTCAAAGACGGCATTGAGCGTTTTTGTGCCAAAGTAAGGCGGGGTCAAAAAGGTGACAGCCTGGGCTGCTCTTAGCGCTGGGGGGCTTATAAATTGGTAGACAGCAATCAGGCTCAAGATACAAATAAACAGAAAAATTGTTTTTCTAGCCGTAGTGGACACAATTACACCTCCTCGTATGATATAGAGTAACGGGATAAACCCTGTTGCTAATAAAACTAATTTTTGAGATGCTGAAACCAGCCCCAGAAATGAGCGCATGGTTTCCGCAATAACACGCACTTATGGCATCTCCGGACTCCAGATTGGCCCTCTATCGAGTTGAAATCCTGGCAGAATTTGTCGCCAACTGGCATCTTCCAGATTAAACACGTATATGCCATTTATCTCTGATGGTCTGTCAAGAAGGGCGATTACAATTTCACGGCCGTCTGGCGACCAGTCACAGCACAAACCAAAAGGTGCGTCTTCCACAAGAAGATAACTTTCCACCGTTTGCCCATCTCGGCTGATAGCATATTTGGTAATGGCAGCCTGGTCATAGGAAAGGGAGTGGTATCTGTTAAGAATAAACTCAATGGCCTGCCCATCTGGCTGCCAACGCCGTGGTGATAAGAAGGCAAGCTCATCTTCAGATGTGAAAAGAAAGAGAGGTGGTGAAGTGGCGTCTATCTTTTGAATATACAACTGCAGATTTTGATCTCGATTCCTACTATGCGCCAGAAAAGCATCTCCTTGCGGAGATAATAGATAACCTCCAGATCGAAACGGAAGTTCAAATACACCTAATTCTTGTGGTTCGGCATGGCCAGGACATACTTGTTCCACAGAGACTGTCTCAAATTCTGCCACTTGCTGGATGTCTGACCACCAGATGACCAGGCAATTAGTTTCTGGCACAAAGTCAAACCCTTGCATTAAAGCGCCTTGTTCAGCAGGAACAACAACCAGTTCTATTGGATTTTTGTTGTTCAAGTCAGCCAAAAAAAGGTGCCGGTGTTCGGATGAAGCCGCCCAATAAGCCATCAAAGAGCCATCAGGCGAAAAGCGGATGCGTTGAATAACCATGTCGGGATTTTCCAATTGATCCACAGATCTAAAGCCGGAACCATCGCTGTAAACCTGATACCATTGCATCGGCTCATGCCGTTCGGGATCAGTGCAATAGAAATGTCCAGATACGCATGGCACACCAGCAAAAAGAATGGGCCAGACCGGGCCTGTAAAAGGGGTGGCGGTAGGTGTGGGGGTTTTGGATGGGAGTGGAGTGTAAACAGCAACCAGCGCCGCCTGCGTCTGCCGCACGGCCGCAGCCGGCAGCATCGGCGCTTCCATGAGGGCAGAGGTGCTATTAGGCAATAGTGTGGCCGTAACGGCAGCAGACAAAGGTGTGTGGGCGGGCAAGGTAGTAGCAGCCGTGGCGGTCTCACCCACCATGCGGGTGGCGGGTACAGTAGCTGCGCTCTCTGGCACGGCCGTGCAGCCACTTATCAACAGCAACCAGCCCAGGCACGCCAGCAGGTATTGGGGTTTCATATGGGCCTCCTTTGAGGGTAATCGGTTATCGGTAATCGGAGTACGGCTTACGGATAACGGATTACGGATAACGGATTACGGGATAGGGGCTGATAACCAGGCAGGGTGACGGTAAATTCCGGGCGGGCTGACCGGTACGGCCGTTTCCCCAGGCGTCCACATCCAGATGGCATCATCAGCAGTGAAGGCCAGCAAACCATCCGGCGACCAAACAGCGTCATAGACCAGACTGTCCGCAAATTGGGTAATGGGCGTTACCGTACCGGCATACACGTCTACCTGGTACAGATTGCTGCGTAAGGCCAGCGGCTCAAGGTCCGCCTGAATGTCATCCGGGTTTTCCCGGTGGACGTAGACCAGGCTGGCGCTGTCTGGCGACCAGGCCGGCGCATAACCATGCCCGGCATCCACTTCTGCCAACAGGGTTAGCTGCTGGCCGCTGGTTGGTTCAGCCAGCCACAATTCACCGATGACAAAAGGTATGTTGGTGTCCGGCAGCAGCACATAAGCCAGGTAATTACCATCCGGCGACCAGGCGGCGTGAGCCACTAGCTGGTCGGGAAACGTTTGCCAGGGAGCCAGGCGGCCATCGGCCAGATTCAGAACGCCCATCTCGCTGCCAAAACCCAGGCCAACTGAGGCTGCATATAACACGCGCTGGCCGTCCGGGGCAAAGGCCGCGTCATAGGTACCGGCGGGCAGATCAAGCGGCTGCCACTCGCCGCCGTTAACAGGGATAAGCCATACCTGGCCCGTTTCGATGTCGCGGAAGAGCAGCCACGCGCCATCCGGCGACCAGTTCATAAAGTAACCCTGGTTTAACAGGGTAACGGCATCGGGATTATTCAGGTCAAGCAACCGGGCAAAGAGGGTGTCTTCACAATTGTATTGCAGCAGGAGGGCAGCGCCATTGGGGGAGGCGTGGACGGCGTCGGTCCGGCAGCGGGGCGGGTCTGGCTGGCTATAGAGGGGGATGGCCTGGGGCAGAACGGGCATATCGTCGTCACTGCCCAGCGGATAGAGCGTAGTTGTTACCCCCCCCCCGTCTTCGGGGAATTGCACAAAAACCACTCCGGCGGGGCCGGGCGGCGCGGCCGGGCCGGGAAGTGGAGACGGCTGGCCAGTGGCGTGGTGGACTGTGGATGACGCAAAAATGACCATGACCAGCAGGAGACTAACTTTGCGTAATAACCACAACAAATGAGACATTTTGTTTTCCTCCTTTGCCAGAAACGGCCACCTACCGGTAAGCTACCGGCAGTTGTTATCTGGCTTATGGCACACACTATAGGGAAATCTGGCTAAACGTCACTCCCATGCGGCATCATAACAAAAGGCTGGTTTGCCTGTCAATAATGTGTAGGCACTTTTTGAAAAAATGCGCTATCATTGAAGGCATCAAGTAGACATAGTATAATTTTCCCAGGTAATCCACCCTGTTTTGATTATGTAAGATTTGTACAGGTGTATATAATTAGCGCGCTCTTGCTAAAATCAGGCAAGGCCCTAAAGGTTTTATCAAACC
>CAADGU010000113.1 GCA_900696625.1 uncultured Chloroflexota bacterium
GAAGCAATGGACGGTTTCCGTACCGGCCAGTACAAAATTATGGTAGCCACGGATATTGCTGCGCGGGGCATTGATGTCTCCCAAATTTCCCATGTGATCAACTATGACATGCCAGACACGGCCGACGCCTACACCCACCGCATTGGCCGCACAGGGCGCGCCGCCAAAACCGGCGACGCTTTTACTTTTGTCACCGCAGAAGATACAGACATGATTAGAGCCATTGAGCGGGTATTAGGGGAAAAACTGGAACGGCGCACACTGTCCGAATTCGACTATTCAACACCTGCCCCCTCCAAAGACGTGGAGTTTGCTCGCCCACCACGCCCACCGCGTTCCCCGCGTCCGGCGCAATCAACCGGCAGCCGTCCAGCGAGGAATAGACAGAAAGCCAGAGTGGAGAGTGGGGCACGGCCGTAACCTCTTCCTCCCACATTTAATGACAATGTGGTGACATTCGTTACTCCCCGCCACCGGCATAGTTCCTTACGATACGCACATCGCGTGTGAATCAACCCTGCGAACATTCACTTCAGCAGGGTAAAGGAACATCCATTTGGCAGCCGGCGACATTTTTGCAGCGCCAGTAAGCGGCAACTTTCTGTTGTATGCGCCCCTGCATCATGTCTTGGCGTTTGTCAACGCACCGGCATACCGGCAAATCCGGCAAGGATTACAGGGAGAAGGGGAGGTAGCACCGACCATACGGCCGTTACTCTCCCAACTCGCCGCCCGCCCCCTACCACCACCCACCGCCCGTACCGGCCCCCTACACCCCCCCCTTTTCCTGGGTATTATCCCCACGCGCGGCTGCAATATGGGCTGCCGCTACTGCGGTTTTGCCGCCCCCAAACAACCCGGCCCCGTCATGTCATTGGCGTTGGCGCGCACGGCCGTAGATGCCTACCTGAACCTGCTCACGGCCAGCGACGAACGACACGCCAACATCCACTTCTTTGGCGGCGAACCATTTTTTGCCGCCGACGTGGTGCATTTTGTGGTCAACTATGCCACTGGTCGCGCCGCCCAGGTCGGCATGAGCGTCCACTTTGAGGCCACCAGCAACGGCCTTTACAGCCCCACCCGCTGCCAATGGATTGCCGATCACTTCCACACCGTTGTCCTATCGCTCGATGGCCCCGCCGATATTCAAAACTCACAGCGGCCGGGCATCAACGGGCAGCCGCTTTTTGAAGTTGTCGCCCGTAATGCCAGAATCCTCTCCGGCGGTAGCGCCGAATTGATCATTCGCGCTTGCGTTACCGCAGAGACGGCGCCGCGCCTGCCGGAAATTGCCCATTGGATAGCCGCTGAATTTAGCCCCCGCGCCGTCTGTTTTGAAAGCCTCACCCCCTCCGCCCTGTCAGAAACGGCCGGATTCTACCCGCCAGACCCCTGGCAATTTGCCTGCCACTTCTACCAGGCGGCGCAAATCCTGGATGCTGCCGGTATCCAGACCGTCCTGTCTACGGCCGATACCAGCGCCATACGGCACACGTTCTGCCCCGTCGGGCAAGATGCGCTCATTGTCACGCCAGACGGCCGTGTGAATGCCTGTTATTTGTTGGAAGAAGAGTGGCAGCGGCAGGGGCTGGATTTACGGCTGGGACAGTTGGCGGTGGGCGCAGATCAGTTTGACCTGGACATAGCGGCCGTCCACTGCATCCGCCAGTTATCCATGCAGCGCCAACCCCGCTGCGCCTACTGCCTCTGCCGTTACCACTGCGCCGGCGGCTGCCATGTAAACCATGTGGATGGCGACGGCCGTTACGATGACCTCTGCATCCAGACCCGCCTCGTTACCATTACCACCTTGTTGGCCCAATTGGGCTTGCATGACGTGATCACTGCCTGGCATGCCGACGACCGGCTATTGCAGCAAACAGTCTGGCAGCAAAACGATTGTTTACGGGAACAACCATGACGCCCACAGCCGGCTCAACTGCACCCCGGACGTATTTCTGCCCGCCGCACATCCGCTGGGCATATGACGCTGCCTGCATTTTGGTGGTGAACGAACAAACCAGGCAGGCACACATGTTGGTCGCGGAGGAAGCCGCCATCTGGGATTGGCTTATGTTGGGATATTCATATGCACAGTTAACACAGTTCATTGCCGCTTCGTCAGACCTGCCAACAGTGCAGGCAGAGAACCACTTGCGCCAACAACTGCAAACGTGGCAGGAATCGGGCCTGCTGCAAGAGGTTGCCCATCATGGCTAATCTGGCCATCAGCAACGTTTGTAATCTCAACTGCCCTTACTGTTTTGCGGCTGCGTATATGAGCCAAACGATTGGAACCGCACGGCCGTTCATCACCATCGAGGCTTTCACGCAGCGGCTGGATTTTTTGGAACGCTCCCACATTTCCCAGGTACGGCTGATTGGCGGTGAACCGACGCTGCATCCTCAGTTTACCACCCTGGTACAACTGGCGCGGCAGCGCGGTTTTACCATTCTCGTTTTTACGCACGGGTTGGTGCGGGCACGGCCGTTGGCCTGCCTCACCGCCCTCTCTCCGGACGACTGTATGATGCTGGTCAATATGAATGCCACCCGTTCCGGTTCCGTGCCGGACGCCGCCGAAACTGCCCAACGCGAAGCCGTCATCCGGCAGTTGGGGTCACGCGCCTTATTGGGATTTAACATCTACCGGCCCCAGTTTAACCTGGAACCGCTGCTGGCCCTCATCCAAAAAGCCAACTGTCACCCCGCCATCCGCCTGGGCCTGGCCCAACCCATCCTGGACGGGGCCAATGTCTACCTGCACCCCAAACAATACCCGGCTGTCGGCCGCCAGCTTGCCCAATTTGCCCGGCGCGCCGCCGCAGCTGGCGTCCGGTTGGAATTCGACTGCGGTTTTGTGCGCTGCATGTTCAGCGATGAAGAGTTAGCCCTGCTCCAGGAAGCGGGCGCTGACGTGGCCTGGCGCTGCAATCCCATCCTGGACATTAGCCTGGATGGGCGCGCCATTCATTGTTTTCCACTGACAGGACGGGTGGAAACGGCCGTTACCGCTCAAGACGCCCCTACCCTGCGCCAACAACTCATCGCCCAAACCCAGGCTTACCGACGGGCCGGTATTTACCGGGAATGTTCCTTTTGCCCCCACAAACGACAAGACGCGCCACAAGGCACGCCACCAGGCACGCCACCAGGCGCCTGTACCGGCGGCTGCCTGGCCCAAACCATGCGCCGCTTTCGCCATCAAAACTTGCGATTCGTGTTACCCGCCCCAACTGTAGGCCAGGGTTGCCAACCTGCCCTACAAGGAGGAATAAGATGACAGATAAAGATGTTGCCCACGAAGAACCAACCGAATTAGAAGAACCTCAGGTATTTGCCGTCAGCCGCACCGGCGATGGCGTCCAGTTCAGCCGGCGCAACTTTATTGAACTGGCAGCCGCTTCCGCCGCCATCGCCACCGTCACCGGCTGCGGTTCTGGCAGCGCCGACGCCACGCCCAGACGGGTGGAAATTGAGGTAACAGCCACGCCCAGCCATACCCCTACGGCTTCCCGCACCCCCAGCCCCACCCGTACCCCCAGCCCTACGCGCACCCCCACCCGCACCCCCACGCACACCCCCAACCCCACCCGTACCCCCACGCCCACACCATTGCCATTAGCGCAGGTCACGGTCAATATGACCAGTGTCAATGTGCGAGAAGGCCCCGGCACGGTTTATCCCATCATTGGTACGGCCAAACTAAACGACACTTTTGCCGTTCTCGGCCGTAACCAGGATGGCTCCTGGTTCCAGGTGCAGTATAAGCCCAATCAAATTGGCTGGATTGGGGCATCAGTGCTTGATTTTGACTTTGATCTGGATGATGTGGCAGTGGCGCAAGGTATTCCCACACCGCCGCCCGCGCCGACCACGGCCGTGCAGCCGGGCATTCCCAACAGCACCGTCAAACCGGGGGAAACGGCCATCGAATACACCATTGAAAACGTCACCTATACCCTGCCCTGCGGCTCACCCATCCCCCCCGGCGCTGTGTGTGTGTGCAACTGCGTCACCGCCCCACCCGTTTGCAGCTGCGTGGGGCACGTTTGCACCTGTGACACGGTATGTACCTGCGACACCATTTGCACCTGCCAGAATCATGGGCATTACTGGTATCCAAATTAATCTTTGTGGGCAGTGCCAGGCACAGGGCAAAACGCCTTTGGTTAGCCAGAGACTCAATGCCCTGTGTCTGGCACTTCTTGGGACAGGCAAACAATGGAACTGTACGTCATTCCGGTAGGCGAGGACGAGACCGACAAATTCATTATCTACCGACCGCTGCTGGGGCTGGCTTTTGTGGGCAACCGGGCGATGGCCGGCCTGGCGCAGCACATTGCCCGGCAGGGTGAAGCGGAGGATGGGGTGGCAAACGGCCGTTCCCTCACCGCCCTCTCCTTCCTGCGCCAGATTGGCTTCCTGGAAGCTGACCCACCCGCGCCAGGCGCGCCAGACAGTACCTTTGCCCCCACCATGGCCGTGCTGTTGATGACCAACCAGTGTCAGTTGCGCTGCACCTACTGTTATGCCGCCGCCGGCGAGTGGCCCCAGGCGGAATTGACCTCGGAACAGGGGTTTGCTGCCATTGACGCCGTGTGTGAAAACGCCCGCCGGCTGGGCCATCGCCAATTTGAAATCTCCTTTCATGGCGGCGGCGAACCCACACTGGCCTGGTCGGTGCTGCAACAGTGCATGGTCTATGCCCGGCAAAAACCGATTCCGGCGCGGATCACGCTGACCTCCAACGGCGTCTGGTCGGCCCGGCAGCGCCAGTGGATTTTCCAGCACTTAGACGGGCTGACACTCTCCTGGGACGGCACGCCGCAAACCCAAGACCGGCAACGGCCGTTTGCCTCCGGGCGCGGTTCGGCCGACATGGTGCGGCATCTCATCACCGAATTAGACCGCGCCCATTTCCCCTACGGCATTCGCCTGACGGCCACCGCCCCCTGGCCCGCTTTTGTAGACGGTGTCCGCTTTATTTGCGAGCAGACCAACTGCCAGAGTTTGCAGGTGGAGCCGGCCTTTAATACGGCGCGGGGCGGGCACGGCCGTCCGGAAGCGACCGATTGCCAGGCATTTGTGGACGCCTTTATGGCCGCGCTGGATGTTGCGCAGCAGCATGGCCGTCGCCTGATGTATTCCGGCGCGCGCCTCGGCCTGGTCACGTCCTCCTTTTGTACTGCCCCTTATAATGCCCTCATCATCGGCCCTGGCGGTGCTTTGGTGAGTTGTTATGAAGTCACGGCCGTGACCCACCCACTTGCGCCTCTGTCTGCCATCGGCCGTTATGCCGGGGACGAAATACATATCCACGAACCGGCGCGCCAGCAGCTACACAGCCTCATGGCCGCACGCCGCCACACCTGCCAGGACTGTTTTTGTTACTGGTCTTGCGCCGGCGATTGTTACACCCGTGCCTTCCAAAGCGGGCCAAACGGCCACTTGAAACGCGGCGCTCGTTGTGACATGAACCAGGCAATCACCCGCCGCATGTTGCTCAACGGCATTGCCGGCGGCGGCGGCGTCTGGCGTCGCCCGGCGGCCATTGCCCATCAAAACGGCGAACATGCCTGATGTAAGCTTGTGGAGAGAACCATGTCTGCCAACCCATTAGTCAATAAACTGGAATCATTTCCCCGGCGCGAAGTGGCGTTTGAATTTTCGCGGCGGGAGTTGCTGCGCCTGATTCAGGCCGAAATGCAGGTGTATGAAGACGAAACAAAGGGCATTCCCGGCTACCGGCTGGCCGATCTGGGTCAGGCGCCCGATGCGTATCTGGCGCAGGTGGTGCCGGTCATCGTCCCAGATTGCCGCATCTCGGTGGATCAGGGTTTGGTGTGGGGGCGGCTGCCGGAATGGGCAAAGCCACAGCCGCTCTTTCCGCTGGACACGGCCGTGACCCAGGCATTCAACCTGTTCAACGGCTACAACGATCTGGGAACCATCGGCCTGCAACTGGCGCGAGACCTGCACTGGCCCGAAGCAGAATCTTTCGCCCTGGCACGTGGCCTGTTTCTACACCTGGTGCAGCGGCGCATTTGCCTGCCGAAGTAATAGTCACGGAGTGGAGGCTTTAGCCGTCACGTGACGGTTAAAGCCTTCACTCCGGTCACCAAGAATGTTGTTAATCAACCAGGAACACCAGTTACCGATTTTTTGGCAGGAGGGTGATGCGTACAGCCTGTTTTATGCGCCCGGCTATCTGGTGGTGGCTGCCCGGCTGCTGGCGGCTGATCTGTGGCAAGATTTGCAGCGGCCTGAGTCACAAACACCTGCCGCCAGGAGATTGCGACAGTGGGCGGAAACGGCCGTCCATACCCGCCAATCTGCTCTCACCGCCCCCTTTGCGCCCGTCTGCCTCACTCTTTATTTACATAATCAATGCAATCTGCGCTGTCCGTATTGTTACGCCGATCCCTCGCCCCGTTCCACGCCCCGCCTGGATGTGGACACCGTTCACGCCGCCGCCCGCCTGGTGGCCGAAAATTGCCAGCAGCAGCAGCGTCCCTTCACCCTGGTTTGCCATGGCGGCGGCGAACCGACCCTGGACCAGCCCCATCTGGCGCAAGTTTTGGCCGGGGTACAGGCTATTGCCGCCGCTGCCGGACTTTCTCTTTTCCGTTACATAGCCACCAATGGCGTCATGCCCACGGCCAAAGCACACTGGCTGGCGCAGCAGTTTGACCTGGTGGGTCTTTCGTGTGATGGGCCGGCCGCCATTCAATCCCGGCAGCGGCCGTTGGCCAACGGCCAGAACAGCACCCCCTACGTGGAACGCACGGCCCGCATTTTGCACGAACACCAGACGCCCCTGCACGTCCGTGTCACCATCACCCCCTTCTCTGTGATGCAGCAGGTGGAGATCGCTGAATACATTTGCCGCCGGTTACAACCTGAGGAAATCCACGTGGAACCCGTTTACCGCGCCGGTCGGGCGCGGACGGCCGTGTTGCCAGACGCCGACCAGTTTGTAGACCATTTTTTGCAGGCGCAGCAGGTAGCCGCTGCTTATGGCGCGCGCTGGCTCACGTCGGGCAGCCGTTTACAGGAGATACACGGCCCTTACTGCCACCTGTTCCGTGATGTGTTGCACCTGGTACCCGGTGATGTGGCTAGCGCCTGTTTCAAAACAAGCACGTCCCCACAGGCCGGGCAGCAAGGGTTACAGATTGGGCAGATGGGGGACGGCCGTTTTACCCTTAACCAGCCACACATCACTGCCCTGCGCCAACAATTGCACCCACTGCCGCCGCCCTGCCAGGACTGCTTCAACCAATACCACTGCGCCCGTGACTGCCCGGATAACTGCCCGCTGGAGGACGGGGAAACGGCCGTGCCCTCCTTCCGCTGCCGGGTACAAAAAAAGCTGGCCCAGGTGCAACTAACGCAAATGGGCGCGGGCCTATGGGCAAAGGCGCGATCACAAGATGGGGTGGCAGAGGGTAGAGTGATGACGGAGATTAAGAGATTGGGAGATTGAGAGATTCAATCTCCCAATCTCCATCCATTCCATGAAAGAGCAGCTATTTCAAGTGTATTTCCGGGATGCACCAACGGCCGTGAATGTGCCCCAAATCCGTGAACAATGGCTGGCGCTAACGCCGCCCTACGATGTGGATCACTGGCTGCTGCCCTTGCCTGTGTGGGGCCAGCGACCTTATGACCACACCGGCGCGGAAGCCTGGCAAACCCTGCGTAATGACCTGGCCCATGCCCCACCTGACCGTCCGTTTTGCATTTATCTACACATCCCTTTTTGTTCCAGCAAGTGCCATTTCTGCGACTGTTACTCCTTCAAACTGGGGGCGCATCAGGCTGAACATGTGCAGAATTACGTGAACCGCCTGTGCGCGGAACTGCGATTATGGAGCCAGCAGGGGAACTTGAGCCAGCGCCCCGTTTCCACCGTGCATATGGGCGGCGGCACCCCCACCTTCCTGGGAGAAGCGGCATTGGCCCAAATTGTCGCCTGCTGCCGCGCCCATTTTGCCATTACGCAGGATACCGAGTGGGCGTTGGAATCTACGGTGGAAAGCTTGACGCCGGGCATGATGGCCACGATGCACCGGGCAGGTTATCGTCGTTTGCACCTAGGTGTGCAAAGCCTGGAAGAACCGGTACGGACGGCTATTGGCCGCCGCCGGCCGGTGGCCGAACTGCTGGACAGAATTGAACAAATGCTGGCTTTGGGCTGGGTGGTCTCGGTTGACCTGGTGTGTGGTCTGCCGGGGCAAACATTGGCCGGTTTTGTGGCCGGTATCCAGACGCTCGCCGCGGCCGGGGTCAACGGCTTTTCCCTCTATGAACTGCTCATTTACCCGCAAAACCAGAAGTGGGCGGAATCGTTGGGGCTGGCGCGGCGCAGCCATGTGCCCAACTATTTTATGTTTCAAGCCGGGGCCAACGTGTTGGCAGGATATGGCTTTGGTCGCAGCCTGTTCAACCATTGGGCCGACGGCCGTGACCATAACATCTACTTCACCTTTCCCACGCGCGGCGAAGATTGCCTGGCTGTGGGCACAATTGCCGATGGCGTAATGGGCGATTACCATTACCGCCATCCCCGTTATGCGGCGTATATGCGCCAATGTGGGGTGGAACAGCCGGGTTTGCAAGGGGGGCTGCGGCGCACGGCCATGGAAAGCGCGCTGCTGCCGGTGCGCACGGCCGTTTTATCTGGCGCAATCCCCTCTCAACTGGCGCTGGCATTGCAAACCGTTCCGGTGAACGGCCAATCGCTCCTTCACCACTGGCAGCAGCAAAGACTGATCCAGCCAGACGCCGACGGCGGCTTTGTGCTGACGGCCAATGGGGGCTGGTTTGCCGGGAACATGGTGCGCCAATGGCACAATGTGGCTGCCGGCTTCGTCAAAACGACAGCCAGGCTGACGCCTTCGGCTGGCTGCTCTGGATGAAAAAAGCCAGTTTTCCCCCTATTCAGCTAACGCGACCGGCAGTCCAAAAAAGCGCCATATCGTTCGGTGGCTGCCCGAACGGCTTGCCGGGCAACGGCCGTTCTCCCTTATCCCACACACCATCGCCGTTATCATCCAGCCAGGCCCACGCGGTATAGGACGCTTTTTTCTTCCTGAGCAACAATAACCAACGCCTTTGCCTATAAAGGGTTCCCAATAACTTGGTCGAGTAAGACGCTGGCCTTTACTCAAGATGCTACCATAAAGCAGTTGCTTACCTTTGTTCCCGCATTTCATCCATGCGCTTTGGCTGTTAATAATGGTTGCGCAGTTGAGCTATCAGCAGATCATCATCCACAACTCTGTAAACAATGCGATGTTCCCTGTCTATCCGCCGAGACCAATAACCAGACAGTCCGAACTTGAGCGGTTCCGGTTTACCTGTTCCTGCAAAAGGCGTGCGCTGAATCTCTTTGATAAGCGCATTGATACGATTCAACGTCTTCTTGTCTGCTTTCTGCCAGTGCAGGTAATCTTCCCAGGCGTTTTCTGAAAAAATCAGCCTCATTCCATCAGCCCTCGTTCCGTGCCGCGACCGCTTTCTAATTCGAGAATAGATTCCATCAGACGTTTGGCATTTCTAGGGCTGCGTAACAAATAAGCGGTTTCCTCAAGCGCTTGGTAATCCTCTAAAGAAAGCATCACAACAGAACGATTATTTTGCCGGGTCACGATTATAGGCGTATGGTCATCACAAACCTGGTCCATTTTCTGGGCTAACGTCTGGCGAACGACCGTATAGTTAATAGCTTCCATTTCACTTTACCTCCAGAGAAAATATGTACAAATAATTGTACGTATTTCCTGTAGATAAAGCAACACCAATAAGGCAACGAAACGCCTGTACTGGCAAGTCTCTTGAAAGATAGGCCGCCCCTAACGTATGCGCATCAGCCGATGCCGCCGAAACTTGATTTTACGCAGACCTCAAAATGCCTCAGAGCCTTGACCTAACGGCCAACTTGGGCATTCGGCTGCACGCGCTTGTTAGGCGCGGATTTGGGTAAAATCAAATTGTGCTGCGCACCTCTCTTATTCTGATAAACAGATATTCTTCATACTGAGCTAGAGGTTTGATAAGGTCAACTACACCCTGCTCCACAAATACGACTGATGCGAGCGAATAAGCTGTCGCTGCTTGGAGCCGTACCTGTCTATCATCCGCATAAGCAATACCATTCAATGCGTCGAGAACACATTTGGCAATATTATCCATATCCATACGACGCCTGCTCAAATGAAAATAGTCGAGTCGAACTTCAACAGTATCTCCTATAATTGGCTTTACGAAAATACGTTTGGCAACCTCTTGGATCATAGCCTTATAACCACCAGATTTGGGTGAACGAAAAGACACTGCTTTTCCGGGTATAACAATTCGATATTCAGATGATTTGTGCGATTGCCTCATTCAATCTCCTGTAAGATTTCAATAGCCGTTACTTGATTACGTGGAATGATTATTATGGATGCTTCAGGTTCTATATGCTCATTACGAACGAACTTGATTGGGCCAAGGCCGGCTTTTTCAATTAAGTTGTTGAGAAGGATAACAACTCGCTCATTTTCGAAGTAGAGTAAGCCAACTGGCTTCAGCTTATCATTGTGATGGACGCAGCATATCTGTAATGAGTGAGACATTATTATTCTAATCACGATTTTGAGTTGTAAGATTGGTAAGCGCCTAACTATTTATTATACGGAAAGTGTCCTTATATGCCGCCGGCCAGATTTTCATGTTATATGGACGCCTTTTCCATTTAAGTAACGGCGCTACACGAGAATTGGATATTGTTAGATAGAACATTTGTCCGTATAATGTCGGGCATCTTATACTGCACACTGTCTGGCCGATAACTGGCCGAAGTAAAAAACATTCATTCGTGTCCGGTCAATCAATATGGAGGTCAATAATGGATAATCCACCCAAAAAGTTGCTGGATCAGGTAGCAGACGCTCTCCGTATCCGGCATTATGCTTATCGCACGGAACAAACATATATCCAATGGATTCGCCGTTACATTCTCTTCCATGATAAACGCCATCCCCGCGAAATGGGCGCCGCTGAAATTGAAGCCTTTCTAACCCATCTGGCCGTGGCAGGACACGGCCGTACCCCTCACCCCCTTCACCCTATCATCAGATTATGTTAAACTTCTGGCATGGCCGCAGACATCCAGCAGTTTTGGCAGGCAGTCGAAACCGCCACCGACCCCACGGCGTACCGACCGGCGCGCCACACGGCCGTCACCGCCACCTGCCTCTCCAACCGCGACGAAACCTACTACATCCTTAAACAGCCTGAACGTAAAAATTACGTGCGCCTGTCGGAAGCGGATTTTGCGCTGTGGTGGCAGATGGACGGCCGTCGCCGCATCAAAGACCTGCTCTTCTATAGCCTTAAACGGTATAAAAGCCTGCCCGTCGGCCATTTCACCACTGTCGTCACCGAACTACGGCAGGGTGGTTTCTTACAAGACCAGCCCGTCAACCTGTATGGCCAGATTGAAAGCCAGCTACAGGCGCGCGCCCCGGAAAGCCGGGGGCGGCGGCTGCTCAAGGGCTTTTTGCACACGGAGATGGCCCGTAGCGGGCTAGACCCCTTTTTTACAAAGATGTACCGGTGGACACGGCCGTTGTTCCATCCCATCGCCCAAATTGTCCTGCTGCTGTTGGTGCTGTCAGGTGGGGCGCTGTTCGCCTTGTTATACAGCCGCCACGTGTTTACCCTCACCAGCAGCGGCTATGTGGCCGCGCTGTCGCTTATTCTGGCTAATCTGATCGTCATTGGCCTGCACGAACTGGCCCACGCCCTGACTACCAAACACATTGGCCGCGAACTGGATCGCGGCGGCTTTTTGCTTTATTGGGGGCTGCCCGCTTTTTTTGTGGATACCCGTGACACCTGGCTGGCAACCAGCCACCAGCGCATCCTGGTCTCCTGGGCCGGGCCGTATTCCGGGCTGCTCTTGGGGGGGATAATGGGATGGGTACTCACGGCCGTGACCATTCTTGCCCCCACCACCGCCGACACCATCTGGGCCACCTTCCTTTACCAGATTGCCTTCCTCTCTTACTTCAGCGTCCTCATCAATCTCAATCCACTGCTGGAACTGGATGGGTACTTCATCCTCATGGATTGGCTGGAAATACCCGGTCTGCGCAGCCGCGCCTTCCGTTTCTGGCGTGAAGACTTCTGGGGCAAGGTGAAAGCGTCCACCAGCCCGCGCCAGTTGTGGCGAGAATTACGTTCCCGCCAGCGCCTTTATCTCCTTTTTGGCGCGTTGGCCTTCCTCTATTCTGCGCTGGCATTGTGGCTGGCGGTCAATTTCTGGCGGCTGCGGCTGGTTCCTTTTGCCGAGAATTTGTGGGCTGGCGGTTTTTGGGGACGGGTGACGTTGGTGGCGCTCACGGCCGTGACCCTTATCCCTACCGTCTACTTCCTGGGCCTGCTCCTATGGAACCGGCTGCAAGCCGGGCTGCGCTGGCTGGCGCATCGTAATTTGCTGGCCCGGCCTGATGTGCTGGCGCTGCTGACCGGCGTTCCCATTTTTGTGGGTGCGCCAACGGTCTGGCTGCTGCTGGGAAGGTTGCTGGCCGGGGCCATCTGGCAGCCGGTTTTTGTCTGGCTGCTCTATCTGGTCACGGCCGTGGCCCTGGCCTTTGTCGCCCGGCAGTTGACCGGCTCCCGCTTTCAATGGGCGCTGTGGGCATTGGCCGCTGCGCCGCTGGCGTTGTCACTGGCTTATCTGGCGTCCGGTCTGGCTGTCACCGTCTGGCGTGACCTGGCGTTGATGTTGGCAGCGGCGGCCGTTTTGGCCAGCGGTATCGTCGCCTGGTTTACCATCAATCCGCGCCGGTTAGCGCGGGCAGACCGCTGGCTGATGGCGGGCATCCTACTGACCGGACTGCTGACCTTTGTGGTGATGGCGCAGGTGGAGGTGAGTGCGTTATGGGGCAACGGCCGTTGGTTGGCCGCCGCCTTTATCATTTCCTGTACGGCGTTTGGGCTGGCCTTCATGGCCCCCATGCTGCTTAACTTCTGGCGCTCTCGTTTTGCCCTACCCTGGACGCTGCTGGCCATCGCTATTGCCCTGACCCCCTGGCTGCTGCCCTTTCCGGCGTTGGCCGCGCCGCTGTTGGGGCTGTGGCTGTTTGCCGCCGCCCTCTACCTGCTGTTGGGGCTGCTGGCGCAGTTTGCCCGGCATGAATTAGCGGCTACGGCCGTAGCCGACATCGGCATGTTTAGCGAACGGGATCGGTTGGTAACGGGCTTTAATCATTTTATGGCCGCGCTGTTTGCCAGTTATGAGGCGGTGTTTGGCGGGCGGCGGTTGGTAGCCATCCAGGCCGAAATCCTGAGCGCCGGGCCGCTGGATCGGGATTTGAGCATTTTGCAGATTGGGGAACGCGCGCGCCACGCGCTGTTGCTGGGCGTAGATCGCCTGGATGATCTGGCGGGGACGCCGTTTACACGCCAGGCGGGGCAGGCGGCGTATGACAGCCTGCCCTGGTTGGAAGCGGAGACGGTGGCGCGGCACGTCCTCTCGCGCACCCAGTGGGGGGCGGGGTTGGCGCAAGGTTTTATCCGTGCCCGCGACCACCGGGCGGAGTTGATCCGGCAGGCAGATATTTTTGCGGGCTTGGATCGGGAGGGGGTGCAGGCGGTGACGGCCGTGATGCAATCCCGCGCGGCCCGCAAAAACAGTTTACTGGCCCGTGCCGGCGACGAAGCGACCCATTTTTTCCTGGTGGACAGCGGCGAGGTGGGCGTGTTTCACAATGGGCAATTGGTGGCTACGCTGCACAGTGGGGGCTACTTTGGCAGTGAGGCGTTGGCCGGACAGGGGCGGCATCAATTCAGCTATCGGGCGTTGAGTACGGCCGTGTTGTTCACCATTCACCGTGATGATTTTGACCCGCTGCTGCGCGCCGACACCACCCTGTCACAGCAAGTTGCTTCCGGGGCGCAAACGCGCGCCTTGCTGCGCCGCATGTCCCTCTTTAGCAGCCTCAGCCCGCAAGAACTGGCGGCATTGGAAGCGCGGCTGCAAAAGCGCCGGGTCAAGGCCGGCGCCATTTTTGTGCGCCAGGGTGCGCCCCGTTCTTCATTGTTTATTGTGGTCAGCGGGGTGGTGGATGTGTTTGTCACTGAAGATGGACAGGAAAAGATGGTGGGCGTTTTGGGCACGGGTGAACATTTTGGCGAATATGCCCTCTTTGCCGACACGCCATACCATGCCAGTTGTCGCGCCCGTCTGGATACGGAATTGCTGCTGCTGGACGAAGCCAAATTTGACCAATTGGTGGCCCGCTGTGAGCAAATGACGCAGTATGTGGAGCAGTTAGGCAGCGGCCGGCTGCTGGCTGCACAGCGCCACACGGCGCTGCCTTCTTGATGCAAAAAGGCAACGGTGAATTACATCACTGCTTCAGCCCATTGTGCCGCGCGTTCGGCCAATTCCTCAGCATAATCGGGCCAGTTGCGCAATGTTTCCGGGTCAAAATCTGCGCCATTCGGCCAGGACAGAGTTCTGGCTATTGGGTCAATGGCTACCTCATTAAATAGCGCAAGATCGCATAACTGTCCCCACAACTCCCCTTGTAAAACGGGCTCGAAGTTGATCGTTTGCGTCGAACCATCGTCAAACGAAACACGAATGGTATACTCATCAACGATTTGGAATTCAGTTACCTTATAAAGCTGGTGGTACATCGCATCACCTATATTCCTTCTATTCGCTCAGGCGCTTGACCATTTTGTACACGTTCCCAGTTTGCCATCAAGGCGGCTTGATGTAATTCGGCCCACGCCAGAACCAGGCGCATTTGCCGCCGTGGTAGTGAGCCAGCGAGCAGATTTGGTGGATCAATGCTAAAACTTGCCTGGTACTCGCCGTAATAAGCATGAAAATGTGGTAACCGGTGCGGGACGCCTCGTTCCAGGTACATGTAAACAGCGAGACCATGAAAATTAGCAATGGTTGGCATAAACCCATCCTTCGTCACTATAGTAAGTGTAATGTTTTTATCTACCGATGGCAAAAGGACGAGAGTTCAAATTGGGTAAAACGGCCGTGTTTTCATATCTGGCGGCTGTCCTTCAGGAGGGAAAACAAAATGCCGTGGAAATCTGTTGTTCTCAACACCATCTTCATGGTGGTTCTGTGGTTTACCGTTTTGTTAACCAGCATGGTGGTGCATGAGGTGGGGCATGGGGTGGCGACGGCCGTGAGCGGCTGGAAAAACAGTACACCAGGTTTTGGCGCTACCGGATACTATGAGCGCCAACTGCTGCTGGATGCGCTGGACTATTCCGTGAACAGCGGCGTCGCCCCCGCCGATTGGGACCGTGACCATGCCCTGGCGATGATTGCCGAACTGGCCCGGCACAATGCCCCGTTGCAGACGGGGGTTTATGGCGGCTGGCTGGCGCAGTTGGTGGTGGCCCTGTTGGTATTCTTTCTGGTGCAGTGGCCGGTGTTTCAGCAAGAAGCGTCGGCACAGGCCCGGTTGTTTTGGGGCAGTTTTGCCTTGTTTAATTTTGCCTGGGTAGGCGGATTGTTGTTCCTGGTCAATTTCCTGCCCTATGCTGGTTCAGATGGGGTGGTGCTGAAACAGGTGATTTTGCAAGATAACGTTTTGGCGCAGGTGATCATTTTGGCGGGTTCGCTGGGGCTGCTGCTGTTTGCTTATTACGCGGCGGGCAAAATTGGCCCTCTCACCTACGCCGGTTTTGGCCTGGACGCGGCGCAGAGCCGCACAGTGGCGCTTGGCTGGTTTGCGCTGACGGCAGGGGCCGGTTTTGTCGCCAAAATTCCGGTTTTGGCCCCCCTGGTGCTGCTGGTCGTTTTTGTCATTCCCGGCGTCATCTTTTGGCGATTTGCGGCGGGGCAGGTGGTGGGGCGGGTACGGCCGTATATGTGGTTTAGCACGCTGTTGTGGCTGGTGGTCATTATCGTCTTTGCCGCCACCAACTCTGGTTTCATTATCAATCGGGACGGCGACGCGGTGACCCAGGCCGTCATCAAAGCCCATTACTGTGATCAAAGCGACTGCCTGCCGGCCGAATTACAGGATTGGCTGGTGGATTGAGTACGTGAGGCGTGATGCGTGAGGAATCACGGGTCACGCCTCACGCCTCACGCTTCATCTTGCCGACTACGGCCGTAGCCCGTAAAATCCCCACCCATATCGTCACACCCTTGAAGGAGAATCCTGTGGAAGATTACGAAACCAAACGGCGCGCCGAAAGCAAAGCTGCGCTGGAAAAGATAAAAAGTGGTCTGGCGACCAAAGTGCGCATTTTGGTGCCGGCCGATGCCTGCCCTGTTTGCCGCGCCATCGAAGGCGCGTATGAATTTGACGATGTGCCAGAAATCCCCCCGGAAGGTTGCTCGTGCCCCAATGGGGGCAACACCTTTTATGCGCCTGTTCTGGACAGATTTGGGCCGTAGCTGCCGGTAAGCCGTAAGCCGTAATCGGATTACCGTTCACCGATAACCGATAACCGATTACTGTTTACCGCCAAAGGGGAGTCTTAAAGAAGAATGCGTTGTTGGCTGCTTGTCTTGTTTTGTGTGTTGTTATTCGCTGCTTGCAGCGGCGCTGCCGGCCCCACGCCTACGCCTCGGCCGTCCGCCACCCTTAGCCCGGAAGCGGCGCGGGGGAAAACGGTGTTTAGCCAAAATTGTGGTTCATGTCATAGCACTGTCCCGGAAACTGTGATTGTTGGCCCGTCCCTAGCCGGTATTGCCAGGCGCGCCGAGACACGCAAACCAGGGCAGGACGGCCGTACTTATCTCTACACCGCCATTCTCCAACCCGGTGACTTCCTGGTGGATGGCTATGCCAACCTCATGCCCGCCACCTTTGGCAAACAACTCACCGGCGAAGATTTAGATGCAGTGGTGGCGTATTTGTTGACGTTGGAGTAAAGAACGTAATTGAGTAATTGGGTAACTGCGTAATTACTCAATTACCCAATTACCCAATTACTTTTAAGGAGGAGAAATGTCCAAAATACTCAAATGGCTGGCTGTTATCTTGGGTGTCTTGTTGGTGTTGATTGTTGGGGTCATTGTGGTTGCATCGGCCAAAGCTATTGCCCAAGATGACGATGTGCGCGCCAATCATGGGGCCGGGGCCAGCAGCGTGGCGCCTTCGTACAGCGGTTTGCAGCGGGCATTTCCGGCGCTGAACGAACCGGCGGATAACCCCACGACAGCCGAAAAGGTGGCCCTGGGCCGGCTTCTCTTTTTTGACCCCATTCTTTCGGAGAATAATGATTTTGCCTGTGCTTCTTGCCATCACCCTGATCTGGGTTTTAGCGACGGCCGTACCACGGCCATGGGTGCGCACGAAACGGAATTGGTGCGCAACGCCCCCACTTTGTGGAACGTGGGTTACGCCAGGAATTTGTTTTGGGACGGCCGTTTGCAATCCCTGGAAGCACAGGCCGAAATGCCCCTCACCCATCCCGATGAAATGGGCGTGAGTGACACCGCCGCCCTGGTTGCCGAACTGCAAGCCATCCCCGAATACCAGGAATTGTTCGCCGCCGCCTTTGCCGACGGCGTGACCTTCGAGAATGTAGAACGTGCCCTGGCTGCTTTCCAGCGCAGTCTCATCACCGATAACAGCCCCTTTGATCAATACGCTGCCGGAGATTTCAATGCCCTCACCCCGTCGCAGCGGCGCGGGCTGGCGCTGTTCCGCTCTGGGGCCACCCGTTGTTTTGAATGTCACAGCGCGCCCACCTTCGCCAGCGACACCTTCCGCGTCGTTGGCGTGGAAAGTGATGATCCCGGCCGGGCGGCTATTACCAATGATGGCGATTTTGGCGCGTTCAAAGTGCCCACGCTGCGTAACATTGCCCTGACTGCGCCCTACATGCACAACGGCTCTATGACGACGCTGGCAGAGGTGTTGGACTTTTATATCGAAGGCGGCGGCCGGGCACATGGGCAGGAAAACATTGATGTGTTTGTGCAGGGGTTTGAATTGAGCGAGCAGGAGAAGGCGGATTTGCTGGCCTTCCTGATGGCGCTGACGGATGAGCGTGGATTGCCAGATGTGCCAACGGCCGTGCCTTCTGGCCTGCCCGTGGTGGAACGGATTGATAATCCGGCCCGCGCCATCGCTGCAGCGGCCAATGCCGGCCATGATGCCGAATTAGCCACCGCCCGTGAACCACAAACCATCACGGTGCAACCTGGCGAGACGATACAGACGGCCGTTGACCGCGCCCAACCCGGTGATACGGTGGAAATTCCCTATGGCGTCTACCATGAGCGCGTGGTCATAGACATCAGTGATTTCACCCTGCGCGGCATCCCCAACGAAAACGGCGAATTCCCCATTTTGGATGGGGAAGGTGAACTTTCCGAAGGCGTTATCGCTTCCAGCAACAACTTCACCATTGGCAATCTGCATGTGCGCAACTACACTGACAATGGCGTCATTGTTGAAGGCTCCACTAATATCCACTTCCACGACCTGTTAGTGGAGTTTACCGGCACCTACGGCGTCTACCCTGTGCAAAGCACCGATGTGCTGGTGGAGCGCGTGGAAGTAACGGGAACGGATGACGCCGGTATTTATGCCGGGCAATGTGAAAACGTCATCGTTCGGGACAGCGTGGCCTATGGCAATGTCTTGGGCATTGAACTGGAAAATACGATCAACGGCGAGGTCTATAACAACCACGTCTACGATAATACCCTGGGCATTCTGATTGTCTTGCTGCCGCAGCTCACCTCCAAAATCTCGGCCGACACCCACATCTACAACAACGTGATTGAAGCTAACAACCACGAAAATTTTGCTCCCAGTGGTTTTGCCCGCGTGGCCCCATCCGGCACCGGCATCCTTCTATTGGCTACCGACAATGCCGAAGTAACGGGCAATATCATCAAGGACAATAAAACTGTGGGGATTGCCGTCTTTAGCTCTACCCGCTCTGGCGCTTTTGACACCACCGAACTGGACATCGGCCCTACACCGGAAAACAACCACATTCACGATAATACCTACGAAAACAATGGCTATGACCCTGATCCGGCGACCAAAGAGTTGGGCATTCCCGGTGCTGACATCATCTGGGATGGCACGGGCGTCGGCAATCATTTTGATGAAGACAGCAGCGTATCCACCTTCCCACCCCTTCTACCCAAGAGCAATTGGCCGGCCTGGTGGTACCGCGCTTATTTCAATATTCTCAACTTTGCCATCGAGCGCATGGGGTGAAAAAAGCCCTTCGGATTTTTGAAATCCGATGGGCTTTTTTATCGCAACTGAGGTATAGGGCTTTCGTACAGGGTGGTGTACAATAGGCTGGTTAGAGATTGGCGATGGCTCAATCTCCAATCTCCCAATCTCTAATCTCCAGAATAAGTCCCATTTATATTTACATAAGGAGTTGGATCATGAGCGATGAAACGTCAAATGTGGATCAGTTGAAAGCTGATGAAAGATTGAAGATTGAAGTGCCGGTGGAAGAAGAGGTAACAAAGGCTGATACTTCTGGCGCGCCGGTAGATGTGACGGCCGAATTACGCGGTCTGGGGCGGCAGTTTGTAGAAACGCTGCAAACGGCCTGGAACAGCGAAGAGCGGCAGCGCATCGAAAAAGAGGTGCGCGAAGGTATGCGCTCCTTTGCCGATGAGATTGACAAGGCCATTCAAGAAGTGCGCGCCAGCGAAGCCACAGTCAAGGTAAAAACTGAAGCGTCGCAAGTGGCAGAGAAGGTGCAAACCAGCGAAGCCGGGCAGAAGGCGCGTGTTGGCCTGGCCAAGAGCCTGCAATGGCTGAGCGAGGAGCTGGGCAGCCTGGCGACGAAGTTTACGCCGCCGGAGAAAGAAGGGGACAGTGAGCAGTAAGCAGTAAGCAGTGAGCAGTGAGCAGTGAGCAGTGAGCAGTAGACGGTTCACTGCTTACTGCTTACTACAATTGCGGCAGCACGGCCGTAGCTAACCCCTCTAGCCCGTCCAAATCATCCAGGTCGAGCCATTGCAGCATGATGCGCTGCACACCGGCTGCGGCAAAATCCGCCAGTTGATCCACAATTTGCCCGCCGGTACCGGCGACAATGCCCCGTTCGTGGGCCTGGGCCAGGCTCAGCTTGCGGGCGGTCAGTTTGGCTTGCACGGCCGTGTCATCTTTGCCAAACCAGCAGCCGGTCATCAAGGAACGGCGCATGGCGTGGGGGGCACGGCCGTGTCTGGCCAACATCTCATCAAGCATCCGGCTGCGTTCGGCAAAAGTCGTTGGGGGGATATAGACCGCGTTCCATTCAGTGGCATACCGGGCGGCCAGGGGCAACGTGCGCTGCGGGCCATTGCCGCCAATGAGGATGGGCGGACCACCAGCGCGCTGCGGACGGGGCAGCAGCACCGCCTCATGCAGTTGGTAATACTCCCCGGCGTAATCCAGTGGTTCATCCTTCTGCAATAAATGGGTAATAATCTGCACCCCTTCCTCAAAGCGGTGGAAACGTTCGGCCACATCCAGCAGTTGCCAGCCGTAGTTATGATGTTCCCGCTCTTGCCAGCCGGCGCCGACACCGAGGGTGAGACGGCCGTTACTCAAGTCATCTACCGCTGCCGCCATGCGCGCCGTCATGGTGGGTTGGCGGAAGGAGACGGGTGTTACCAGCGGCCCAAACTCAATGCGCCGGGTGTGGCTGGCCAGCCAGGTGAGCGAGACCCACAACTCCAACGATTCCAGGTCGGGTGGGTTGGCGTTGGTGTAATGATCGGAGCGGTAAAGCCCCACAAAGCCGAGGTCTTCTACGGCCGTAGCCAACCGCTGCCACCGGGCCCAATTCAACCCATTTTGTCCCTCAATCATAATGGCTACTTCAATCATCATCCTCTTCCAGTTGTAGCGCGATTTGGCAAATCGCGTGACGCTAAAACAAAAACGCTCGCCTTCGACGAAGGGCGAGCGTTTTCCAGTGATCACGAAAATTTTGTGTTAGGCTAACTGCGTGTCAAGGTGGGGCAGGATTTGGGCGACAATGCGGTCTTTAGGCTGCGCCCCGGTGATGCGAGCTACCACCGCGCCACCCTTAAACAGCATCAGTGTGGGAATACCCACAATGCCGTAACGGCCAGGTACAGCCGGATTGTCATCCACGTCCATCTTGCCCACTTTGAGGACGCCATTGTATTCAGTGGCGATAGCGTCTACGTGTGGGGCCACCATACGGCATGGGCCACACCAATCGGCCCAGAAATCAATCAGCACCGGCTTGTTTGATTTCAGCACTTCAGTTTCGAAGTTCGCGTCCGTAATTTCACTTGTATATTGATTTGCCATTTTATTGCTCCTTCAACATCTTATCCCATATGGGTTTGTTTTTAGTAGTTCAGGGTAATAGATGCCACTAATCACAACAATCTTACCTGCGAGTTTAACCAAAGGGTTTTGCCTGTCAAGGAAATGGGTACAATAGGTTCGGGGAGATTAAGAAATTGGGAGATTAGAGATTAGAGATTGAATCTCCAATCTCCAATCTCCAATCTCCCAATAAGGATATCGTCTATGGATGATCAATTGATTATCAACGGCCGTCTGGTGACATGGCTGCCAGACGCGGAAATTGTGGAAAATGGGGCGGTGTTGGTGCGGGACGGCCGTATTGCTGCCATAGGCCCTGCCCCAGAACTTCGGGAAACCTATCCCCAGGCCGAACAGCTAGACGCCAGGGGGCAGCTTGTCATGCCCGGCAACATTTGTGCCCACACCCACTTCTATGGCGCATTTGCGCGGGGCATGGGCATTCCCGGCCCGCCCATGCAGGACTTTCCCGATATTTTGGCACGTTTGTGGTGGCGGCTGGACCGTGCCTTGTTTGACCTGGACGTGCAGTACAGCGCCCTGGTTTGCCTGGTGGACGCCATCAAACACGGTACAACTACCCTCATTGACCATCACGCCAGCCCCAACGCCATCAACAATTCACTGGATCAGATTGCGGTGGCTGTGGAGCAAGCCGGGGTGCGGGCCGCGTTGTGTTATGAGGTGACAGACCGGAACGGCCGTGATGGGACACAGGCAGGCATTGAGGAAAATGTGCGTTTCCTGCACTCCCTCAGAGAGCGCGACAGTCAGCTTTTGGCCGGGACATTTGGCCTGCACGCTTCCCTTTCGTTGAGTGATGAGACATTGGCTGACTGCGTGACGGCCGTGCAAAAACTGCACAGTGGTTTTCACATTCACGTCGCCGAACATGAGGCCGATGAATATGATGCGCTGCACAACTATGGTAAACGAGTGGTACACCGGCTGGCTGATGCGGGCATTTTGGGGCCAAAAAGCCTGGTTGCCCACTGCGTTCACATTGACGCCGCCGAAATGAGCCTGCTGCGAGAAACGGGCACATGGGTTACGCACCAGCCGCGCAGCAATATGAATAATGCCGTCGGCGCGGCCGATGTGGAAGGGATGCTCCGGTTGGGCATCCCCGTTTGCCTGGGCAACGATGGTTTTAGTAACAATATGTGGACCGAGTGGAAGACGGCGTACCTGCTGCACAAGGCCGCTCACCGTGACCCACGCCGGATGAATGGCCTGGATGTGGTGCAAATGGCTGTTCACAACAATGCCGCCCTGGCCCGCGTCTTCTGGCCCGATTTGCCATTGGGAAAATTAGAAGTGGGCGCAGCGGCGGATATGATTTTTGTGGATTACCACGCCACTACGCCCCTCAATGCCGGCAACCTCCCCTGGCACATCGTCTTTGGCTTTGAGAGCAGCATGGTGACAACGACGATGGTTGGCGGCAAATTGCTGATGCAGGATCGCCAACTGTTGACGTTGGATGAGGCGGAAATTACGGAAAGAAGCCGGGAACTGGCAACGGCCGTGTGGCAGCGTTTTGAAAAATTGAGTGCATAAAGGAGTAGATGTTGAAAATTGCAATTTTAGGTGGAACGGGGGATGAAGGGTTTGGTTTGGGCTGTCGCTGGGCAGCGGCGGGGCATGAGGTCGTCATCGGCTCGCGGCTGGCAGAGAAGGGAGCAACGGCAGCGGCCGATATGCAGGCGCGTGTGCCCCAGGCGAACGTGACAGGCACGGATAATCTGAGTGCGGCGCAGCAGGCGGAGGTGGTGGTGTTGTCGGTGCCTTATGCGGCGCAGCAGGTGACGCTGGAAACAGTAAAAGAGGCGCTGACCGAAAAGCTGCTGATAACGGTGGTAGCGCCCACGGGCGAAAAAGCGGCGAGGGTCTATCGGCTGCCCAGCGGCCTGTCGGCGGCGGAGGAGGCGCAGCAGCAGGTTTTGGCGGCGCGGGTGGTGGCCGCGTTCCAAAACATTGGCGCGCACCATTTGCCCGACCTGAACCATGAATTGGACTGCGATGTGTTGATTTGTGGTGAGAAGAAGGCGGATAAGGATGTGGCGATGGCTTTGTGCCAGGACGCCGGTTTGCGCGGCGTCAATGCCGGGGCGCTGCAAAATGCGCGGGCGGTGGAGGAGTTAACGGCCGTACTCATCGCCATCAACATCATTTACAAAGCACCAGGGGCAGGCATCCGCATCACAGGAATCTGACAGTATGCCACAACTGCATTTTATGTCAATCCCCAACATTCCCCATGTTCAGCCAGGTGACAATCTGGCTGAATTGTTGTTAACTGCTTTGCAGCAGGCAGACATCGAACTGCAAACTGGTGATGTGATGGCGATTGCCCAAAAAATCGTCTCTAAAGCCGAAGGGCGACTGGTGAATTTGGGAACGGTGACACCGGGCGCACAGGCCCAGATAGTGGCCGGGCACACCGGCAAGGACCCGCGTGTGGTGGAATTGATTTTGCAGGAGAGTGAAGAAATATCGCGGATGCGCCCTGGGGTGTTGATTGTGCGCCATCGGTTGGGTTTTACCAGCGCCAACGCCGGGATAGACCGTTCTAACGTGGCCCAATCTGGCGCAGACGAAACGGTGCTGCTGCTGCCAGAAGACCCGGATGCTTCGGCGGCGCGTATACACCAGCATTTACAAGACCATTTCCAGGTACAGTTGGGGGTGGTGATCACGGATTCACATGGACGGCCGTTTCGCCTGGGCACGGTTGGTGTGGCGATTGGCGTGGCCGGGATGCCCGCTTTGTGGAACCGGCGTGGTGAGTTAGATTTGTACGGTTATGCCCTGCAACATACGGATGTGGCGGTGGCGGATGAGGTGGCGGCGGCGGCTGGCTTGCTTATGGGGCAGGCGGCTGAAGGATCGCCGGCGATAGTGGCGCGCGGTCTGCAATTTCCTGCCGGTGATGGCAAAGCCACCGACCTGATTCGCTCTAAAGAACTGGATTTATACCGGTAAGGAAGGCTTGTGAAGAGACGATTGATAGTTAGTTGCTTCATTCTCTTTTTTCTGGTTAGTTGTCAGAGCCAGATCATACCAACCCGCGCCAGCCTGGCGATGATACCGGGTGGGGGCGGGTTACCGGCCACATATACAGCCGCGCCGGGCACGGCCGTGCCCACCCTCACCCCCATCGGCACCCTTCGCGCCTTGCCGCCGACGAATACGCCGCCATTTATCCCTAGCCACACACCCGCACCGCCTACACCCACACCCACCGAAACGCCCACCCCTACTGTGGTAGGGCCAACGCCGCCGGTGATTAAGCCCATTCATGCTTATGGCATCCGAGAAGCCATTCCTTATCAGGCCTTCCCCAAACCGCCCGGCGACAATGGTTGGGGTATGCATTGGATACCCACCGTCAGCCAGGAACGCGGCGTGGTAGACCAGTTTGTGGCCGAAATGGTGCGGATGCACATTAAATGGGTGGTGTTCCTGAATGATGGCGCCAATATCGGCGATAATGATTATCTGGTAGATCGGTTGGTAGCCAACGGCATCATGCCGGTAATGCGCCTCTACCGCGATGGCATTTTGCCCTATGATGGCAACCTGGGCGCTGTGGTGCGCCATTACCGCGCCCGAGGTGTTTATTACTTCCAACTTTACAACGAACCGAATGTGGATATTGAGAACCAGCAAAGTTTTGCTAACCCCGATCAATATGCCCGTGCCTGGGCCAATGCGGCGCGGGTGGTGGTGGAAAACGGCGGCTTACCCGGCATTGGCGCGTTGAGTCCGGGTGGCTCATACAACCATCTGCAATTTCTTGACCGCACCTTTTATGCACTGGAATATAACGGGGATGCTTACCTGCTAAACCATGCCTGGCTGTCGGCGCACAACTATCATGGGACACGGCCGTACAACGACCCCGGCGGCTTCCTCCTTTTCCGCGAATACGACAAAATTGTGCAGGCCCATTTGGGACGCTCCCTACCCATCATCGGTACCGAAGGCGGCTCCTACCACCCCGACCCCAACGTAGACCGGCAGTTCATCGAGTACCAATACACTTATATGCGTAACCGGGAACCTTACTTTTTCGCCTTTAGCTATTGGCTCATTGCCAACCGCGCCGGCGGCGGCCACGATACCCAATGGGAATGGCAAACCCTGATCCGCCCCAACTACGTCCACCCCGTCGTCACCGAGTTTTTCTACAAGAACGCCCGGTGAAAAAATGAAGAGATTAGGAGATTGGAGATTGAGAGATTATCTAATCTCTCAATCTCTAGTCTCAAATCACCGTCCCATCAGGAATACTCGCCCCTTTCGGCACTATCACAATACCATCCCGCGCCACCCAGTTTTCATGCTCCTCATCCATCCGGTTAGGCAGGGCGCGGATGGTGACGTGCGCTCCAATGCGGGCATTTTTGTCCACAATCGCCTGTTCGATGTATGAACCTGCGCCAATGCCCACATCCGGCCGGCCGAGCCGCCGGTTCTCTTCCCTCATTTCGTTCGATTCATAAAAATCAGACCCCATCAACACTGTAGACTTAATGGTGGTGTGGGGACCAATGATGCTGCGGATACCCAACACCGAATTGGTAATGGTTGCGTCCGTTACCCGGCAGCCGTCTGTTAGCAGTACGTGTTTTAGCCGGGCGTCATGGATTTCTGAGGGAGGCATAAAACGAGCGCGGGTATAAATCGGGGTACGCGGGGAATAAAAGTCAAACGGTGCATCAGGCACGGCCATGGCCAGGTTTACTTCGTAAAAGCGGCGAATCGTACCAATATCTTCCCAATAACCTTCAAAAACGTAGCCCATCAACTTCTTTTCATGCATGGCACGGGGAATAATGTCTTTACCAAAATCATCCCCATCCCCCTCTAGCATTTCCATTAAGGTGTGGGTGTTGAAAACGTAAATCCCCATTGAAGCCATAAATGGTTTTTCGGCGCCTTCCCAACTTTCTAAACCGGCCAGTTTATCGCGTGTGGGTTTTTCCGTGAAATTGACAATGCGATTTTCTTTGTTCAGTTTCAATATGCCTAATCCAGACGCTGCATCCCAATCTACAGGTTGCACGGCCATCGTTACATCCGCACCGTTGTCCACATGGAACTGCACAAATTTACGATAATCCATGCGATAGAGATGATCACCAGCCAGAATAATGGTGTATTGGGTATGGGCTTCCCGAATTTCAATCAGTTGTTTACGCACGGCATCGGCAGTGCCCTGATACCAGTCGGCGCTGTGTGGTGTTTGCTCCGCTGCCAATATCTGTACCCAGCCAGATGTAAATACATCTCGATTGTAGGTTCGGAAAACATGCCGGTGGAGAGAAACGGAATTGTATTGGGTGAGTATGGCGATTTTGTCAATGCCGGCGTGCAGACAGTTGCTCATGGGAATATCAATAAGACGGTATTTGCCGGCCAGAGGCACAGCCGGCTTGGCTCGTTCTTTTGTCAGAGGATAGAGCCGTGTGCCGATGCCACCGCCCAGTATTAAGCCTAACACATCTTGCATCTGCATAGTCGTTTTCCTTTTATGCTGTTACCACCCACTAGAAACTTGAAACTTGCCCCTAATTAAAACAAATATCACCGCTTTTTGCCAGTGCTTTGCCTCACGGAACACCTGTGCTATGATCGAGGTGATTGAGGAAAAAATGAGCCGATTGATTCAAATTGAAAACCAGACAACCATTCGGAATCGTAACCGGCGCAGTATTGCCGAAATGCTGCGGCTGTTAATGCAAAAACCGGGCTTTGACGATGAAGCCAAAGATATGGCGGCTGCTATTGTTTTATTATTGCGTGAAATTTACGAGGGGGTGGAACAGGCGGCCGTGGCCTGGGAGAAAAAAGATTACTGGTTGAAGGCGGAGCGCTTTATGCGGGAGTGGCGCTGGACGTTGGAAATGGCGGCGGATATGGATGATGTGATCCGGCACGAAGCCTGGGATTTGTTGCCGGAATTGTGGGGCGATTTGGTGACCAAATTTGATGATCTGAAAATAAAAACGATGACACGCGATGCCACGTTGTGGCGCGGCGCCTACCAAAGACTTTTAGCAGAATCGCCGGTGCAATACCCCTGGTAACAAAAAAGACCAGCTTAGAAGGCTGGTCTTTTTTGTGGTTGATCCGCACATGTGGACACTGATTAGTGTTCAATAATGGTCTGCAATTTTTGCTGGATGAGGCTGTCAACGGCCGTTGTCGGTGTGGTACGCATACGCAAGACGACTTCGCGGATACCATCAATCTGGCGGGCCAGCATGACGGGGTTTGGCAAATTATTGTTTATGTGGGGCTGAACGGGTTTTGGTGGTTGTGCCTGATTCATTTCTTTTTCTCCATTCCTTAACAGATTTCTATAGCTTGATCTGATGTGCCTTATTGTATGGGTTGTGGGCTATTGCGGTTGTAGTAACTCATGCGATACCTCTGTTAAATTTCTTACAAACAATAAAGGGGAGGTATTTATACAGGTATCTCTCGACTGTCATACCCGCGTAGGTGGGTATCCAGATGCATGGATTCCTGTCTTCGCAGGAATGACCTGTACAGTTACAAGGGGGGAGTTATTTTTCAGTCGAGGGGGGAGGTGCTTGGGTTTGGGGGCTGAGCCAGATGAGGAGGGAAGACACGGCCGTGACCAACACCAGCCACACACCTATCTTCACCAACCGGTTGGCGACCAGCACGGCCACCAGACCAAATAATAATGCCATCACATAATACCCCAACACAATCCAGCGCGTCGGTACGCCCCGATCCGCCAGCCGAAAGTGAAGGTGCTGCCGGTCGCCCTGGAAAGGCGGCTGCCCGCGCCGGATGCGGCTGATGATCAGCCAGCCCACATCCAGAATGGGAATTGCCAGCACCAGCAGGGCGGTAGACAATTTGGCCGGGGAAAGGATGGACAGCGTGGCCAGGTTATACCCCAATACCCACACGCCCGCCGTGCCCAAAAAGATGGAAGCCGGGGAGAAATTGAAGATAAGAAAACCGATAAGCGCACCCGCCAGCGCCAGCGGGAAGAGGGGCACGGTGGTTTGCTCCAGCCGGATTCCGTGCCAGGCAAAAAGCAGGGCGGCAATGACCCCCACGCCACAAGCCAACCCATCCAGCCCATCCAAAAAGTTGACGGCGTTGATCATGCCCACCACCCAAAATACGGTGATAACATACACCAGTGGCCGCCAGATGATGACCAGATTGGCGGCGGCGTCATACACAAAAAACCAACGGAGCGGTGGTTCTAGCCATATCGCCGGTGTGACAAATGGATTGGTAAACCGTTCGATGAAGATAATGTGGCCGATGGC
>CAADGU010000114.1 GCA_900696625.1 uncultured Chloroflexota bacterium
ATTAAAATCGCGGCTACAGAGGGCGAAGCCCACCTTCGTGGGCTGGGTTTCAGTCGGCGAAGGCCGACTTTGCCTTCTGTTGGTGCAGATTTATCTGCCGCATTGAGGAATATGCGATTGCCCTAGGGGTGTGCCGGAAACGGCCGTATCGGGTAAACTCGGTAAGTGGATTTTTAGTGGCTGGTGGCTAGTTGCTGTGGCTGGTAGATTCTTGTACCAGCAACCAGCTACCACAACATTGAAGGAGAAGAACCGTGCTTGAAAATTTGATGGCAGTGGGTGTGGTAATCGCTATTTTCTGGATTGCGTTATTTTTGTTTTACATGTTCACCTCGCGCCAGCAGCAAGGGATAGCGGCCGATATTGAAAAGCTGAATCAACAGTTGGGCAAAGAGGCCGAAGCCAACGAATGAGGGTGATGATGAAGCGGTATTGGTTGTGGGCATTGTGGCTTTGTTTGTTGGCTGGCTGCTCGTTGGGTGGGTCGCAGGTGGATGCGTGTGACCGCGGTGGGGCGCTCTTTTTTGATGATTTTAGCGGCGACCAAAATTGTGGCTGGCGCGAATATAACGAGAGCGGTGTAGTTGTGCAGATCAACCCGGACGCCGAGGTGCTGCAAATCAGCGTCAGCCAGCCGGGGCAAATTGGCTGGACGAACCCCGACCGGGTCTTTGACAATGTGATCATCACCACCAACGCCACCCAGGTCAGTGGGCCAGATGATAATGCCTATGGCGTTATTTGCCGTTATCAGGATGAAAACAACTTTTACGTGTTCCTGATCAGTGGTGACGGCTATTACGCCATTGGCAAATACCAGACCGGCTCGCCGCAAATTATTTACCTGACCGATAACTACATCCAGTCAGACGCCATCCTGCAAGGGGCGTCCATGAACCAACTGCGGGTTAGCTGCATGGGTAATGAGTTGGGACTGCAAATTAACGGCGTGCCGGTGGCGACGGTGGTAGACCCGACCTTTGTGCGCGGTGATGTGGGTGTGGGGGCGAGTGTGTTTGCGCCGGGCACGGCCGTAATCCAGTTTGATGATTTCCGGGTGTTACAGCCCTGAGTGGGTTTAGGTGTTCACGTGATCACGTAGGCACTTTTTTCGGGTGATCTTTTGCGTATAAGCATTATTCTGCTTTTGCTCCTGGTGGGTTGTTCCCGGTTGGGTGGGGTAGCCGACGCCAACGTCTTGTTTCAAGACCAGTTTGTGCCCGGCGAGATGGGGCCGTGGCTGCTGGAAGGCGATGCCCTGGGCCGGACTTCGGTGGTCAATGAACAATTACTGCTGGATTTGAACGCCGCCAACATCATGCAATTTGTGACCCTGCCGGAGCCAACCTTCACCGATTTTGTGCTGGAAGTGGACGCACGGCCGTTAAAAGGCGATCCCGCCAACAGCTACGGCGTCCTCTTTCGGATGCAAGATACCGCCCGCTTTTACCGCTTTGAACTGACCGGCAGCGGCACATACATCTTTGAGCGCCGCAATGGCGACGGTACCTGGACGCGCTTTGTGGATGATTGGACTGAGCATCCGGCCATTAAACCAGGGCCAAACGCCGTCAACCGCATCCGCATTGAAGCCGTTGGCCCCCTCCTCACCGCCTACGTGAATGATACCCTGGTGCAGCAGGTGACAGATGCCACCTATGCCGCCGGGCAAATTGCCCTGGACGCCGGCACCTTTGGCGACCCCACCATGCAGGTAGCCTTTGACAATGTGGTGGTGCGCGAGCCGTGAAAAGATTGAGAGATGGCCAATCTCTCAATCGCCAATCTCCCATGCTGGATTTACGCACAGAAATTGAAACGGCCGTTGGCCGGCGTCCGGTAGATATTGCCCCCTTAAGTGGCGGCTGCATTGGCCAGGTTTACCGCATCCGCCTGGCGGGTGGGGAGACGGTGGTTGCCAAATTTGATGACGGCCCCGCCCCCAAACTGGCAACCGAGGCGATGATGTTGCACTACTTGCGCCAGCACAGCCAATTGCCTGTCCCCGCCGTCCTCTTCAGCGTCGATCACTTGCTCCTCATGGAGTTTTTGCCTGGCGGTAGTCGCTTTTCTGCCAAAGCGCAGGCGCACGCGGCCGAACTGCTGGCGGCGCTGCATGACGTCAGCGTGCCGCTTTACGGCTTTGAGCAAGAGACACTCATTGGTGGCCTGCCCCAACCGAATGAGTGGATGCACAACTGGCTGGACTTTTTCCGAGAACGGCGGGTGATGTACATGGCGGTGGAAGCGGCGGCGCACGGCCGTCTGCCGGTGAACTATCTGGGGCGGCTGGAAAACTTTTGCGCCCGGCTGGATCAATGGTTGCTAGAGCCGGCACGGCCGTCCTTGCTGCATGGCGATGTGTGGACGACTAACGTGCTGGCGGTGGGTGACCGCATCACCGGTTTTGTGGACCCGGCCATCTACTACGGCCACCCCGAAATTGAACTGGCTTTCACCACCCTCTTTGGCACGTTTGGCGAGCCATTTTTTAAGCGGTATCAGGAGCTACGGCCGTTGCCAGCCGGCTTTTTTGAGACCCGCCGCGACATCTACAACCTTTATCCCCTGCTCGTCCACGTCAATCTCTTCGGTGGCGGGTATGTGCGTTCTGTGGATGAAACGCTGCGCCGGTTTGGGTTTTGAAATGAACCAGACCAGCCTTCCTACCCTCTTTGATCTCTGGGATTACAACGATCCGGCGGGAACGGCCGTGCGCTTCCGCGAACTGCTACCCCTGGCGGAGCAATCGGGTGATGTAGGTTATCACTTGGAACTGCTTACCCAAATTGCCCGCACGGAAAGTTTGCAGGATCGTTTTGCCGTAGCCCACGCCATTTTGGATGAAGTCGAACCACAATTGACGCCCCAGTTTCCCATTGCCACCATGCGTTATTTGTTGGAGCGAGGACGAACGTTTAACTCGGCGGGGGAGGTGGCGACGGCCGTGCCCCTCTTCCAACAAGCCTATGATCTAGGGCGGCAAACAGGAGTGTCGGCCGACTTCTTCACCGTAGACGCCGCCCACATGCTGGGCATCGCGGTGGCTGATCCGACGGAGCAGGTGCAATGGAATCTGACGGCGCTGGAACGAGCGGGTCACTCCCCGGATAAACGGGCGCAGGGCTGGCAGGGTTCGCTGCTCAACAATATCGGCTGGACATATTTTGATGCTGGTGAATATGAAAAAGCCTTGTCCATTTTCGAGGAAGCGGTGACCTGGCGACAAACAAACAAACCGGACGATACCGCAAGTATTCGCATAGCGAATTGGGGCGTGGCCCGTGTGTTACGTGCTTTGGGGCGGCTGGATGAGGCATTGGCATTACAGCAGGCGCTTTTGCAGGAGATCGAAACGACGGGCGCAACTTCGGACGGTTTTGTCTATGAAGAGTTGGGCGAATGTTTGCTGGCATTGGGGCAGGGGGAGGCGGCACGGCCGTACTTCGCCCAGGCATACACTCACCTCTCCCAACAAGCATGGCTGGCAAAAAGCGAATCGGCGCGGTTGGAACGGTTGCAGAGATTGGGTAATTGAGTAATGGGGAGATTGAGAGATTGGCAGAACGATTAACGGAGATGTATGCGGTGGGCACGGCCGTCGAGATTTTGCTTGATGGCGCGTGGACACTGGGCGTGGTTGTCCGCCATGACAGCCCGGCGGTGTGGGTGCAAACGGCGGACGGCCGTGCCTGGTTTGTCACCAACCGCCAGCGAATAAAGGTGGCGAGTAGCAGGTTTGCAGGTGACAAGTAAACGATATGCAGCCAGAGATTGTCAAAAAATTGTTGGCTCTCAACCGCCACTTTTATGAGGCGAACGCGGCCGATTTTTCGCAGTCGCGTCAGGGGATCAATCCTGGTTTTGCCAGGGTGCGCGAACTGCTGCCCCACCCATGCCCGCGTCTGCTGGATGTGGGCTGTGGCAACGGCCGTTTCGGTCAATACGCACAGCAGCATCAGGCCGTCGGTGCATACGTGGGTGTGGATTTCAGCGGTGGGCTGCTGGACGTGGCGCGGGCGCAGGTGGCGGGGGCGTTTTACGGCCGTGACCTGACCGAACCTGGCTGCCTGGATGATGGTTTGGGCCAGTTTGAGGCCATCGTCTGCCTGGCGGTGCTGCACCACATTCCGGGGCGAGACAACCGATTGCAGTTGCTCAGGGGGATGCGCGACAGGTTGGGGTCGGACGGCCGTCTCTTCCTCTCCACCTGGCAGTTTGCTACCAACCCCCGGCAACAGCGCAAAATCCGCCCCTGGTCAGAAATCGGGTTGTCGCCGGAAGATGTAGAACCGGGTGATCACCTGCTCACCTGGCAGCGTGGCGAATCAGCGTACCGCTACGCCTGCCACCTTGACGCCACCGCCATAATTCATCTGGCTGCCGCCGCCGGGCTAACCATCATGCAGCAGTTTGAGAGCGACGGCCGTGAAGGCAATCTGGGCCTTTATACCGTCCTGAAAAAATGAACGGATATGAACAACGGCCGTTTTCCTGCTACAATCAAGCCCCTGCGATAAGAAAAATAACACACAAAAGGAGATATTTTGGAATCTATACCGATCCGGTTTTTTTCGTCGGATTTAGATGGCACCCTCTTAGGCGACGCGACCGCCACCCGGCAATTTAAGAAGATTTGGGAACAATTACCAGAAAGCAAACGGCCGTACCTTTGTTATAATACCGGCCGCCTCCTCCCTGACGTTCAACAGCTTATCCGGCAACATATCCTGCCCTCGCCTGATCACATCATTAGCGGCGTGGGCACTTCTGTTTACGACTGCCGGGCCAATGCCGTCCTCAAGGAGTTTGCTGAAATTTTGGAAGAGGGTTGGCAACGGGAGCAGGTAGAACAACTCATCACCCAACTCCCTTTCAGCATCATCGCCCAACCGGCCCATTATCAAAATGCCTACAAGTCTAGCTGGTACTTCGACGATGCTACTCCAGAAGAGATAGACGTTGTCCAGAACATGCTGGAACAGGCCGGCCTGGAAGCGCATATCGTCTATTCCCACGGCCGTCATCTGGACATCTTACCCAAATGGGCCAACAAGGGCAACGCCCTGCGCTGGCTGTTGCAGCATTTATCCATCCCCACCGGCCAACTGTTGGTAGCCGGCGATAGCGGCAACGACAGCGCCATGTTTGCGCTGAAAGGGGCGCAAGGCATCATTCCCGGCAACGCCCAGCCAGAACTGTTGGAATTGGTACACGGCCGTGACCACTACATCGCCCCACCTCACCAGGTCTGCGCCCATGCTGTTTTGGCCGGACTACAACATTATGGCGTTATCCAGACCATTGGCCAGGAGGAACAATCGGTTGCCCCCAGCGAACTCTATGACACGATACGCACCTCCGGCGGTGAAGAGATCGAACACCTCACCCCCGACCAACTCGCTTTTATCCGCCAGGGCTACCACAAAGCCATCGAAGCCCTCAAGCGCAACATCACCCCGCAGGGTTTTTCCGCCTGTTCGTTGACGGACAACGAAGTCATTGGCACCGATGAAAATTACCGCAGCGTTTGGGCCCGCGATGGCGCGCTGACCATCCTCGGTTCATTGCCTCTGCAAAACCAGGATGACGACATTCACCAATGCCAGCGCCAGACCTTCATTACCCTGTTGGAAAACATTTCGCCCAATGGGCAGATACCGGCCAACGTCAGCATAGACACACAGCGCCCGGACTACTCCGGTGTTGGCGGCATCGCCTCTGTAGACAGTGGCATGTGGGTCATTCTCGCCTTTAATGCCTACGTGCAGCACACCCGCGACCATGACTTCTTACGCCGTTATCTGGGCCACTTACAGCAAACCATGGACTGGCTCAGCGCCCACGACAGCAACAACGACGCCCTGCTGGAAATTCCCGAAGCCGGGGATTGGACTGATCTGTTCGGCCGTAGTTACAACGTCCTGTATGACGAAGTGCTCTGGTATCGCTGCAACATTAGCTTTGGCCGGTTGCTGCAAATGTCCGGCGACGAACAGCGCGCCGGTGATTATTTCCGCTGGGCCAGAGTGATCAAGCGGGAGATTGTGGATAATTTCTGGCCTACCACCCGACCCAAAGCCAACCAGCCCGTTTCATTTGCCGAAAATCAATTCTCGCTGGGTGATGCCCGTTATCTCATTGCCCAAATCACCCCCTTTGACTTTAGCTGGCGCTGCGACACGTTTGGCAACATGCTGGCTTACCTTTATGATGTGATTGACACGCCCTACGCCAGCCAGACATTTCGCTTTTTATGGGGCGTGGGCATCAACGAACCCTTCCCCATTGCCAATCTTTATCCTGTGGTCACGGCCGGTGACAAAGATTGGCGCGCCTACTACACCGTCAACCTGCTCAATTTGCCCCACCATTATCACAATGGCGGTATCTGGCCGTTTGTTGGCGGCCATTGGGTGCGCTTCATCAATAAATTAGGTTTGCGCGATCTGGCGTTGCAAGAGTTATACCGCCTCACAGAGTTAAACAAGTTGGGTATCTTCAATGAATGGGAATTTAATGAATGGGTACACGGCACAACCGGTCGGCCGATGGGCAAAGGGTATCAGGCCTGGTCTGCCTCCGAATTTATTCGGGCCTGTCACGATTTACACATTGTGGCCTGAACCAAAATCTATAACTGGCTCGGGCCGGTCTGGAGACCGCCTACAGCTCATTAAGAGGGAAAATACGATGATGGACCTATTAGATGCAGGTGTGAACAACATCCTGATGATTTCATTACATGGTTATGTGGCCGCCGAGCCGGAATTGGGCAAGCCAGATACGGGCGGGCAGGTCGTTTATGTTTTGGAGTTAGCCAAACGATTCAGCCGCC
>CAADGU010000115.1 GCA_900696625.1 uncultured Chloroflexota bacterium
ATCAGGCCAAAACGCTGCGTCCAGCCGCGATCCCATTCAAAATTGTCTATCAGGCTCCAGTGGTAGTAACCCATCACCGGGTAACAAAAGCTGACGGCGCGCCAGATTTCGCGTAGATGGGTGAGGAGGAACGACGGCCGTAACCGATCCGCCGCATCGGGCACGCCATTTTCGGTGATGTACAGGGGCTTGTTGTATTTCAGCACCCGCTGGATGGCCCGGTACAGCCCTGCCGGGTACACCTCGCCGTAGTTGCCATCACTGACCACTGCCTCCGGCGTCCATTCTGTTTCAAAAAAGGTTTTGGGCGGTGGAAAACGCAGGTAAAAGCGAGTGTAATAATTGACGCCGATGAAATCATAACTGCCCGCCAGCCCTTTGATTTTGGTAGAGCCGAAGAAGGTGCGCATACGGCCGTCGGCCACCGCGTCTAACCACATGCCGTTAAACAAGCCATCTATTCGCTTCGTCCACCACTTGCTCACGAAGGAACTACCCGGTTTTGCTTCCAGAATGGGGATATTCTTGGCATACCCCACTTCCGCTTCCGGGTATTTGGTTTTGATCACCTCATAGGCGGCAGCGTGGCACATAAGCATATGTTTAGCCGCTTCCAGCCCGGCGCGCAGTCCCATTTGCTGCGGCGCGGGAAAGGTACCACCCAGGTAGCGGGCAAACACGTACACCATCGGCTCGTTGATAGTAATCCATTTGGGGATCAGGTCACCCAGCACATCCGCCACCTTGCTCACGTATCGCTGGAAGTATTCCACCACAATCTGGCGGTTGAAGTCTCCCTTTTCCACCAGCCACAGCGGATTGCTAAAATGGTGCAGCGTCACCATTGGCTCTATGCCCCGGTTGTGCATGGCCTGGAGAATCTGGCGGTAGCGATCCAGGGCATGGTCGTCAAAAACGCTTGGCTCTGGCTCGATGCGGCTCCATTCCAGCGACAGGCGGTGGGCGTTGGTGCCCATCTCGGCGGCGGCGTCCAGGTCGCTTTCGGCGTCGGCCCACCAGTTGCAAGCTATACCAGAGCGATGGTTGTGCAGGATACGGCCCGAAGCCGCTTCGTGTTCGCCGTCTTGCTGCTCCCACAGCCACCAATCACTATTTGTATTATTCCCTTCCACCTGGTAAGCGGCCGTCGCTGTCCCCCAACGAAAATCGGCCGGGAATAACATTTGTGCCTTTGCCATCTCTTTCTCCGTTATCAGTAATCGGTTATCGGTAATCGGTATTGGCTCACCGATTACTGTTTACCGTTCACCGATTACCGAAAGAGTAACACGCCGTTTTGCCCATGCCAAATAGCTTGTTATACTTGTAACATCTTTGCCACCTGCCTGCAATGTTGGCGAAACAGCGTGGCGCTTCACAAGAAAATGCATTTCTTCAGACATACCATTCACAGTTAAGGCGCCGTTAGAGTGTTTTTGTGAAAGACCTGGTACCCCCAAGCGGTTACTATTACCCCAACAAAATGGGTCGTATCCTTCTCATTTCTATGGAAGAAGTTATGGGTAGAAATGGTCTGAACGCCTTGCTTAATCTCATAGATTTGCGTGAATATATGCAGGATTTACCGCCAGATAACCTGGAGCGGGAGTTTGATTTTGCCCATATCAGCAACCTTAATAAATCATTGCGCGAAATATATGGGCCGCGGGGCGGGCGTGGTCTGGCGCTGCGGGGTGGGCGCGCTATCTTTTCACGGGGGTTGCGCCAGTTTGGCGCATTGGCCGGCGTCAGTGATCTGGCCTTCAAAGTGCTGCCGTTAAAAACTAAACTTAAAATTGGTGTACCGGCCGTCGCCCGCATTTTTTCCCAATTCAGCGATCAAACCAGCCATGTAGAAGAAATGGATGACCATTTTCTGTATACTATTGAACGCTGTTCAGAGTGTTGGCAGCAAACCAGTGATCGCCCGGTTTGTTACATTGCCGTGGGCATTCTGCAAGAAACCCTGCGGTGGGTCAGTGGTGGCTTGGAATTTCGGGTTGACCAGGTTGCCTGCAAAGCTATGGGGCATGAAGCCTGCGCTTTTAGAATTGACAAAGACCCAATCAAGTAAAGTAAGAAGCAGGGTTTCTTCAAGAAACCCTGCTTCTAGCGGGCTTTTGAAGGAACAAAGCACGTGACTGACGAAAAGAAAGGACACAAAATTTTCATTGTTGAAGACGATCTGGATTTGTCGGAAATGCTCAGCGCCTATTTCCGGGTACAGGGTTACGAGGTGGAAACAGCCTCGCGTGGTGAAGATGCAGTAGAGGCGATCACCAGAGAAATCCCTGATGTGGCCGTACTAGACATTCGTTTGCCCGATATTGATGGTTATGAAGTGTGTCGCCGGCTGCGGCGCACCCGGCGCACCCAAAATCTGCCGGTCATTTTCCTCACCGAAAAACGGGACCGGGATGATAAATTGGCCGGTCTGGAATTGGGCGCGGTGGATTACATCACCAAGCCGTTTGATATTCAAGAACTGCGATTGCGGGTGCGTAATGCCCTGCGGCGGGCGCATTTGAGTACGCTACAAAATCCGGTGACAGGACTGCCCGAAGGCGTCCTGGTGCGGGAACGGCTGGAACAGATGCTCAAGCAGCCGGAGTGGGGCGTGGTGTTGGCCGGTATTCATGGCCTGAGCCGGTTCCGGGACAAGTTTGGTTTTGTAGCCGCCGATGATGTGTCACGGGCTGTCACCTTGATGATTTCCAATGCGGTGCAGGAAAGTGGGGCGGGTGAAGACTTCATCGGGCATACGGATTCGGGGGATTTTGTGATTATCACGGCCGTAGACCGCAGCCACAAACTGGCCGAACGCTGCCTGGTACGCCTGCAACCTTCGATCCAATACTTCTACCCGGCGCTGGAACGGCAGCGACTGCATGAACTACCAGAGGCGGAACGGCTGACGGTGCGGGTGTCCAGTTTATCGTCGCGGGAAAAGCAGGTGGGGTCGCTAGAGGATTTGTTTGAGACGTTGGCAAATCGGCGACTGTGAGTAAGTGTCTCTTGATTATTTCTATGAGAGGGGTGAGATGAGGAGATTGAGAGATTAGGAGATTGATTTAAGTGACGCCAATCTCGCAATCTCCTGACCTCTTAATCTCAGTACCGGAAGTAATGGAGGGGCGAATCTTAAGCCCGCTTTTTCTCCCCTTTGTTTTTGATAAAATCGCACATTGTCATTATCCAGACCCTAAGGGTTTCAGAAAACCCTTAGGGTCTTCCCATTTATGAATTTTCTGAGACCGTACCGGATTGATTTTCTCATTGTGGCTGGTTTTCTGGTTTTGCCGCTGCTGCTATTTTGGGACGTGACGGTGGGCGGGCAAACGATGCTGCCGGTGGATAATTTGTGGCAGTGGGCGCCGTGGTCGGTAAACACGGCCGTAACCCCTCCCCCACAAAACCCCCTGATCACCGACCTCATCATCCAGAACTACGCCTGGAAACAGTTCATCCGCGAAAATATCACCACCCCCACGCAACTGTTGTGGAATCCTTATCTGTTTGGCGGGGCGCCCTTTCTGGCAGCCGGGCAGCACGGGGCCTATTACCCGTTTAGCCTGCTGTTTCTCATTCTGCCGCTGAGCCAGGCGTATGGCTGGTATGCCGTCAGTCAGATCTGGCTGGCGGGAGCGCTGCTGTATGTCTACGGCCGTACCGTTGGCATGCGGCGCAGTTCGGCGGCGTTGGCCGGGCTGGTTTACCAGGGCGGCGGATACTTGCTGGTTAGCGCCGCTGTCTTTCCCATGATTAGCGGGGCGGTGGTGTGGCTGCCGCTGCTGCTGGCCTGCATTGACCGGGTCATTATCGGTTCTACCCGCCGCGCCAAAAGTACCTGGTTGTGGGTGATGTTGGGTGCGGTGGCGTTGGGCACACAAATCCTGGCGGGGCACATCGAGTTTACCATTTACACCTTGTTGGTGATGGCGGTGTATGCACTCTGGCAAGTAGTGGCTGGTGGCTGGTGGCGGGCGGCTGGTATTACCGATTACCGATTACGGATTACCGATTACGGCTTACGGCCGTTGCTCTACCTGACCGGCATGGTGTTGTTAGGGCTGATGTTGGGGGCCATCCAACTCATTCCGCTCTATGAACTGGGGCAGGCCAATTTCCGTGAGGCGGCGGCCAGTCTGGCTGAGGTGCGTGGCTATGCCTTTCCCGTGCGGCAGGCGTTGACGTTGGCGCTGCCCAACTTTTTTGGTAATCCCACCCATCAGGAAGTGGTGGATGTGTTCAGCGGACAGGTAATTCCCATCACCCAGAATTATTTCGGCCAACCTATCACGACAACGGAATGGAGTACGAAGAATTACGTCGAAGGTGGCATTTATCTGGGTATCCTTCCCCTGTTCCTGGCAATTTTGGGGGTTTACGGCGGCTTGCGGAAGCAAAAAAACCGCAAAGAGGGGGGCGAGACGGGCGGGGATGGTAATGTCTCGTTTAACCAGAGTAATACCCGCCCGTCCCGCCCCTACGACGGTTCACCGATCGCCGATTACCGATTACCGTTCACCGATTACCGTTCACCGATCACCCTCTTCTACCTCTTCCTCTCCGTCTTCTCCCTGGCCTTCATCTTTGGCACGCCGTTGTATGCGCTGTTGTATTATGGGCTGCCGTTTGTGAATCAGTTGCATACGCCATTCCGGTGGGTGTTCCCGTTGTCACTGGCAGTGGCCGTGTTGGCCGGGTTTGGCGCAGATTATTTGTCGGCGACCCGCAAGTGGCAGACGATTGAAGAATGGCGTTCCAATCTTCAATCTCCAATCTCCCAATCTCCTAATCTCTGGGCCAGTGATAACAGTGTGGTGTGGTGGCTACGGCCGTTTGTCCTCTGGGCCACACCTTCCTTCATTACCGGGTTGGCCGGTTTGTCGTTTTGGGCGGGTACGGCCGTGTTAATCGGCCTATTTATTTCCAAAATACTCTATGCACAAATTGCGCCGTTGGTGGAGCGTGCATTTCTGGGGCTGGCGCTGGCGGCTTATGCGTTCCCCGATGCCCAAACCTTTTACAGCTATGAATACCGGCAGCTTTTTCTGTTCGGGTTGATGCTGGTGGGCACAGGGGCGACCCTGCGCGTCAGCCGCTGCCCCATTTTTGCGGGCAGATGGGGGGGGCAACGCCCATTGTGGTTGTTCATGGCGGCTGGGCTGATCGTGCTGGACATCTGGGCGGCCAACCGGGGCTTTCACGCCGCCAACGACCCGGCGCTGCTGGCCCACAAGCCGGAATTGGTGCAATGGCTCCAGGAGCAGCCCGGTTTGTGGCGACTGACCAGCTTTGCCCCGCACGGTGACAAGCCGTTTAACGCCAACTCCGGCTGGCTGTTTGATCTGGCTGACGTGCGTGGCTACGACTCGATTATTCCCAGGCAGTACACCAACTACATGGGCGCGATTGAACCGCAGAACGAACTGCCGTTCAACCGGGTGCAGCCCATTGTCAATTGGGAATCGCTCAATTCACCGCTGCTGGACGTGTTGGGCGTGAAATACGTGATCACGGCCGAGACGATTGACCTGCCAAAATACCAGCTTGCCTGGCAAGGCGAGGGGCTGCGCATCTATGAAAACCTGGGCGTCACCCCCCATGCCTACACGCTGCCGCTCACGCAAACGGCCGTTGTCCCCGACCCGCTCGCCGCCCTGACCAGTGAATATGATCCACGTCAATTTGTGGTGGTGAAGAATGAGATTGGGAGATTGGGAGATTGGGAGATTGAGCAATCTCCCAATCTCCCAATCTCCCATCTCCAACCGGCTGAAATCATCGCCAACAGCAACATCGAAGTTATTGTGCATACGGCCGTGACTGAACCCTCCTGGCTCATTCTCAACGACAGCTACTTTCCCGGTTGGAAAGCGTTTGTGAGACCGGCGGGTGCGGGCGAGGATGCCGAGCAGCAGGTAGACATAACGTTGGTGAATGGCAATTTTCGTGGGGTGCAGCTAGAGCCGGGGGAGTGGGAGGTGCGCTTCCGGTACAGTCCGCTCAGCTTTCAGCTCGGCGGGTTGGCGAGTGCGATGGCGGTGGTAGTATTGATGTTTGGCACGGCCGTGTGGAGCTGGCGCATCTTTTATAACCCCAGCGGCGATCTTTCCA
>CAADGU010000116.1 GCA_900696625.1 uncultured Chloroflexota bacterium
CCATAATCAATGGCAAATTTGGCGTCTTCGCTGGGGCTGATGGGCGGCGGTTCCATGTCGAAGTCAATCTCGAAATCATCGCCGAGCATGTCTTCCAACCAACCTTCCTCATCCTCACCGGCATCCATGACAGCCATAAAGGTTTCATCGGCATCAGCACGCACATCGGCTACGGCCGTGTCCATCTCCATCTCTGGCTCTGCGGAAATGGTGCGGGCCGGTTCATCATACGCAATAGCAAATTTGGCGTCTTCGCTGGGGCTGATAGGCGGCGGCTCCATGTCAAAATCAATAGATGCATCCCCCTGGGCCATGTCTAACAGCCAGTTCATGGCCGCATCGGGATCATCCGGCATGTCATCTATGTCCAGATCATCAGCCAACAGCCCCATCTCATCCTGAGTGATAGCATCAGCAACGGCCGTGGGCAATACACCACCGACTGGCTCACCCCACGTCTCATCCATCTCCATCTCTTCATCTTCAGCCGGTTCTTGCCAGGCAGGCATAGACAAAGTTGGCGACGGGATGGCTGTTTTGTCACCCTCATCGGTACCAAAGCGGGCCAGCCATTCCATGGCCGCGTCGGGATCATCGGGCATGTCTAGCAAAGCCAAATCTTCCGCGGCTGCATCTGATGGCAAGGTCGTTGGCGGGGTCGCCGCTATGGTCAACAAATCGGTAATGGATTCCGGTTGCTCCCAATCCCAGGATTCATCGTCCCACAGATCGGCCTCGGCCAATTCATCTACGGCCGTCATTTCCGCAGCAGTCAACTCATCCATCCGATCTATTTCTGGTTCGTCGGCAAGCGCCAAAACATCGGCCAGTTCCCAGTCACCGGCCATTTCCAATGGTTCGGCCACTTCCAATGGTTCCGGTTCGGCTGGTTCGTCCATCACTACCGTCCGATCTGCCTCAGATGATTCTTCCAACCAGTCGAGCGCCGCCATTAACTCGGCATCAGACACAACGGCCGTACCGCCAGAAACCGCAGCGGCGATCCCTTCTGCCTTTACTTGTTCATCCAGGAAATTCAGCGCCTCGGCCAGTTCGTCATCCTGTTCTGGCGGCAAGGCAGCAGCTTTGGTAGACGGGGCAACGGCCGTGCCCGCCATCATGGTCGCCAATAGCTCCTCATCCAATTCCGGCCATTCTTCCTCCGTTTCCGGCTCTTCCGCCAGATTGTCCATCCAGGCCAGCGCATCATCAAGGTCAGCCTGGGCTTCGTCCACCAGCCCATCCAGGCCGCGACCTTGCAAGGTGGGCAGTTCTTCCAGCGACGCGCCCTGCCTGGCTGCCAATTCTTCTAGCCAGGCCATAGCGGCTTCGGTGTCATCTTCAGGTGGGACGGGCAAGGGGGCGGCCTGGGTTTCTTCGTCAGCCATCAACACATCCAGCCAACTCTCTCCCTCCACTTCTTCCTCTTCAGCGAGCAAATCACCTTCAGCGGACACGGCCGTCAGGTCTGCCGGGAACGCCTCCTGCCACGCTTCGTCCAGGACATCATCAAATGCAGCGTCAAACGCTTCATCAGCGTCAAACCCTTCACCCATCATATCCTGGCGAACCAGAGCGTCCATTTCGACGGCCGTTAACTCCTCGGCTAACAAGTTTTCGGCGACGGTGGGTAGCTCTTCTACCGGCGTTTCTTGTTGTGACGCCAGTTCTTCCAGCCAGGAAATGGCATCATCCAGGCCAGCGCCGGAGGCATCCAGGCCCACATCTTCCAGCCCAGGTTCAGCAGTAACGGCCGTTTCCATTTCCGCCATGACAGATTCTTCGGCCAACCAATCCAGTTCCACCTCGTCGGCCACTTCTAAAGCAGCGGTGGGTTCTTCTTCATCCATGCCCACCAGCCAATCCATCTCCGTTTCCGCGCCCAGACCGGCCAGTGTGGCCGGTTCATCGTGAATGCTGGAAAACAACGCGGTCAGGCCAACGGCCGTCAACCCTTCATCCACCGCCTCTTCCGGCGCCGCTTCCTCAAACCCGAACGACAGGTCAGCTTCCAACTCTTCCAGTTCGGCCAATGGGCCAAAGGCGTCAGCCTCGTCGGTGGCAAACAAATCTTCAGAATCCAACTGCGCCGGTACATCACTGTCACTCCCCATCAACCAATCCGGTAAATTGGACTCTTCAGCCGTTACGATGAGATCGCCCGTGGCCGGGGATAACCAATCCGGCAAATTGCCCTGATCGGTGGCGAAGAGTTCTTCGGAGGGGATTTCGGGAATATCGGCAGCAGCGGCGTATTCCGGCTCGCTGCTTGCGGCAGGTTCGTCCGCCGACAGTGAACTTAGCCAGGATGTAAGACCACCGCCGGGCACGGCCGTGTCAGCCACCAATTCCTCTTCCAGGCCGTCTTCAAACGGGGCAAAATCGTCATCCGCCAGCCAATCTGCCAGCGGTGATTCACCCGCCGACATATCGGCCAATACATCGAACAGTTCGTCCGCCTCTCCACCATCATCAACAACAGCACTGGCCGGCATGGTGGGCGGTTCTTCGGTTACGGCCGTACCCGCAAAGCCGGTTAACCAATCCGGCACTTCCTCATCCTCAAACGCAGCATCCGCAAATGGTGCTTCATCCGGCACAGCCGCAGCCATCCACTGGTCGGCCGCTTCTTCGGCCTCACCGGCTGTATCCATTTCAAACCCGGCCAACCAGTCAGGCACTTCCTCCACCCCTGGCGTCACATCCAGTGCATCGTCATCAACAAACGCTTCTTCCTCGTCACCGCCGGTAAACTCTGAGAACCAATCCCCCCTTAAACTGGCAAAATCATCCTCCGATTCTGGTAGTTCAGGTAAAGCTGCTTCTTCCTCATCTCCCATCATACCCATCACCCTATCCTCCGCTTTACCCACGCTGGCCTGGTCATTCCCTAACAGCCAGTCTGGGATTTCCTCTTCTGCTTCAGCCAGATCCTCATCCAGGTAAGCCTGCCCCCCAAAGGTTTGGGCAAACTCGGCGGCCACATCGGTCGTTTCCACTGCCAGATCAGACAGGTCATCGGCCACCAGATCGTCAGCCCATATGTCTTCCGCCTGGGACAACCAATCGCTGTCCAGACTAAATTCAGCCGCTTCAGCGCCTTCAGCACCTTCATCGGCCGCTTCGTCTGCGAATAACGCGCGCAGATCATCCAGCGAGACGGCCGTGTCCGCACCCGGTTCCACCACCGGTATTTCGTCAATCGCCTCTTCCAGGCCAGACAGCCAATCGTCTGCATCCAGGTCGGTCTGGGGTGGTGTGGGTGGCACGGCTGTGCCCGCCATCTCACTCACCTCGCCAAACAGGTCGTCCCATTCATCCATCTCCGCTGCCGGCGTCTCTGCTGCTTCTGGCAGATCATCATCCAACGAAGCAAACATAGCCGTCAGCCCTAGGGCCGCCGCGCCTTTCAGCGGCTCCGGCTCGTCAGATAACCATCCGGCAAACGGGGAATCCTCTTTCGGCTCAGGCGTTTCGGCGGCCATGCTCGCCTCCTCACCCAGCCAATCATCGAACTCTTCACCTCTGGAGGCAGCCGCCATTTCCGAGTCTAATTCGCCTGTTTGTTTCAAGAGCCAATCCGGCATTCCCCCGGCGGTGGGCATTTGTGCCCCTACAGCAGGCGCGGCAAACTCATCGCTGGCTTCCGGTTCTGCCGCCACACCCTCTGAAGCATCAAAAGCGGCGACATCTTGCAGCCAATCTGGCATTTCTTCGGCAGCATAACCCGGCTCATCCCACTGATCTTCGGCCCGTTCGTCAATTATCCAGTCATCTTGATCACCGGTCCCCGCGGGCGCTAATTCCATCTCGGCAAAGTCAGAAGCAGACGGAACAGACGCGCCATCATCCACCAGATTACTCAGCCAATCTGGCATATTGGTTTCGGCCGCAGACAGCGGTTCATCACGACCCCTCTCGGCAAACCAGTCTGAACTAATGTCGGCGGCGGTCTTTTCCCCGTCCAGATCAGAGATGTTCGGCTCATCCACCAGGGAAACCAGCCAGTCTGGGGCTAATTGTTCCGAGGCAAAGGTTTCTTCCGGTTCAAGCTCAGATTCCGATTGGGCCAGAAACCAATCTTCAGGCCCTGGCCCGGCAACGACATCGGGATCCAATGGAGCAGAATCATCGTCGGGAAAAAGCAAATCAAAATCATCGTCGGCAACGGCCGTGCCCATCGCCGCCAATTCAATACCGGACAGCCAATCATCTTCCAGCGCCGGTTCCGCTTGCATCGCTTCATCCACAAACCATTCAGATTCCACCGGCAAACTCTCGGCCGATGTGAGATCATCGTTTACATCGGCCATCCAATCATAATTGTGCATACCGCTGGGTGATTCGCCGACTACCTCCAACTGCTTGTAATCAAACTTTTCACCCATATCGGAATCAAAGGTAACGTCGTTCATCCAATCGGCAGAAGGCCCTTTAGCGGCAGCGGCTGCCGTGGCTGGCGTCGCCGCCGGCCCATCACCCTTGAACTCAATTTCCACCTTGTCCGGTAAAACAGGCGCCCCCTCAGCCCGGAAAGCCCGGCCAACGGCCGTGTCCAAATCCAGACTTCCCTTCTCCAGATTGGTCAAATTGACTAACCGTCGCAGATACTTTTGGGACTCCCCAATCCGCCCCGTTTGCAACCAGATTTCCGACAAAATAGCATTCACCGCAATACAGTTTGGCAATTTTTGCAGCACATTCAAACACACTTCTTCCGCGTCTACCCGCTGCTCATTGCGCCACAGCGCCTCTGCCAGCAGCACTTCCAGGTCTACCCGATCCTGGCTGTGCTGAATGGTCTGCCGCAATTCCTGCACCGCCTGTTGGTATAACTCCCCTTTAATATACAGCCGGGCCAACGCTCCCGAAGTCAGCGGAATCCGGTCTACCGCCATGTCGGAAAATTGGGCATAGTGGCGGCGCAGCTCTTCTTGAATGGCCGCATTGTACGGCTCAATCTCAAACGCCCGCTGTAAATGCCACAAGGCATCCTCCACCTGTGATTCTTCGGCACGCACAATAGACAGCCCCACGTGAGCCACAAAGTCATTAGGGTCGGCGCTCAAGACGCGCTGAAACAGGTCAGTAGCGCCATCATAATCATGCTGCTCTAACAAGGCTTTCGCCAACAGTCGGTAGGTATGGATGTGGCTGGGATGGGACTCTAGGATGTGCCGACAGTGGGTAATAGCCTCGGTCAGCATATTTTCATCAATCAGTTTTTCTATCCGCTCGTGATATTCCTGGAGGGTAATGGTGGTCATATAACTTTGTAAGACCCTAAGGGTTTTTGAAACCCTTAGGGTCTTGTCGCCTATTTCGTTATGGTAAAGTTGACGAAATTATTATGCAAAGTTTCCGCTAATAAATCAAGTAACCCTAAATGAAATGCCGCTCCTAAATGAAATGGCGCTCCTAAATGAAATGCCGCTCTCGGAGACTCACCAGTAAATCAGTCACATCGGTTTCCGGTTGGGGCATAGGGCCTAGCGGGTCTTGCCACATATCCCGACCTAATAAAGCATAAATTGTATTGAGGATGCCATAAGAGAGCGCGTCTACCTGGTAGCCCCCTTCTAACACAAACAAGATACGGCCGTGACACAACCCATTGGCCATCTCCACCAACGTCCGCACAAGCTGAGCATAACCACGCAAACTCAAACCGGCCATAGCCAATGGGTCTTGCCAATGCGCATCAAAACCGGCCGAAACCAGAATGAGTTGGGGATCAAATGCTTTGGCTTTGGGCCAGACCACATCCCGAAAGAGACGGCCGTACCCCTCATCCCCCACATACGGCAGCAGCGGCACATTGAGCGTAAAACCACGCCCAGAACCAATGCCAATTTCATTGACACCGCCCGTACCAGGGTAAAACATCCGGGGCATAAAAAGGTGGGTAGAGACAAACAGCACCGATTCATCTTGAAAAAAAATATCCTGGGTGCCATTACCATGATGCACATCAAAATCCACAATCAGCACCCGCTCCACGCCATATTCGGCCTGCGCATACCGCGCCGCCGCGGCCACATTGTTAAACAGGCAAAAGCCACTGATAGTGCTGCTCTCGGCATGGTGCCCCGGCGGGCGCACCAAGGCAAAACCGTTGGTTGCCTGTCCGCGCATAATGGCGTCAACGGCCGTCAGGCAGCCACCCACCGCCAACCGCGCCAGGTCAAAAGAAGCGGTAGTCGCATAGGTATCGCCATGATCCAGCAGACCACCACCGCGCTCCGCCACACGCCGCACATGCTCAATCAGGCCCTCGGTATGCACCCGTCGCAAATCAGTCAACGAGGCCAGGCGGGGTGGTAACGGCCGTAAATCCGCCAAAACCTTCTGCATATCCAAAAAAGGCAGCAAATCTGCCAACCGATGGCTACCCTCAGGATGATCTCGTTTGGTATGCTCTATTGCCGGCGAAAAAACAATAACCGTACTCATACCCCTATTATACCCCTGAAACAACACAGGGGTGTGGTTTTCTAACCACACCCCTGCCTGACTGATTACCGATAACGGATTACCGAGTATTGATTACTCACCATCATCCACCAAACAACACAGCTACCAACCCTTGGCCGTCTGCCAGGAATGTCACCAGCCCGGCAAACACCACCGAAGTCATGGCCATCAGTTTGATCAAAATGTTCAGTGACGGCCCAGAGGTGTCCTTAAACGGATCACCGACCGTGTCGCCCACCACAGCCGCCTTATGTGCCGGGGAGCCTTTGCCGCCATAATGTCCTTCTTCAATGTACTTCTTGGCATTGTCCCAGGCCCCACCGGCGTTGGACATCATCACCGCCAACGAAAACCCGGCCGTTAACGTGCCAGCTAACAAACCCAAGACGCCGGCCACGCCAAACAACACACCCACCACCACCGGCACCGCAATCGCCAGCAGCGACGGGGCGACCATCTCTTTTTGGGCCGCGCGAGTGCTAATTTCTACGCAGCGCGCATAATCAGGCCGCTCGGTGCCTTCCAGAATGCCCGGTTTTTCGCGGAACTGGCGGCGTACTTCTTCCACCATGCCGCCGGCCGCCCGGCCGACGGCGCGCATGGTCATGGAAGAGAAGTAAAAGGCCGCCGCCGCGCCCGTCATCACGCCAATTAGCACTGCCGGATTCAGGATGGTGACATTGTAAAAAGTCATAAAATCCTGCATCGTCCACTGCGTGATATTCACGCCATCCACGGCCAACGTGGCATCACCATGCAACACCAATGAAAGCCGCACTTCCTCCAGATAAGCCGATAGTAACGCCATAGCCGTCAGTGCCGCCGAGCCGATGGCAAACCCTTTGCCAATAGCGGCGGTGGTGTTGCCTACCGCGTCTAACTGGTCGGTGCGTTGACGCACGGCCGTGCCTAAACCTGCCATCTCCGCATTGCCACCGGCATTGTCCGCAATCGGGCCATACGCATCCGTCGCCAGTGTAAAACCGAGGGTGGACAACATAGCCACAGCGGCAATACCCACACCATATAGCCCCATGGAAATGTTGGTCACCCCACCCATCGTATAAAAACTGACGGCAATTCCGGTCACAATAGCAAACACCGGAATCCCGGTTGATTCCATCCCCACGGCCATACCTTCAATCATCAATGTGGCCGTACTGGTATTGGCCTGCTCAGCCATCGCCCGTGTAGGCTTGTTTGCGTGAGACGTGTAATACTCTGTGGATTTGCCAATAACGATCCCAACCACCAAACCCATAAGAATAGATATAAACACCGGCCACATATTGGGAATATCCAGGATATACAATATCGGAATAGCCAGCACCGCAATGCCCACCGAACTCACGTACAACCCGCGTGACAACGCACCAATCAACTTGCCCTGATCCGCCCCCTCTTCGGTGCGTACCAGATAAATTGCCAGAATGGACAAGAAAACGCCCACAGCCGCCAGCGCCATCGGCGCTGTGATGTAACGCAGTTGCAACTGCATCACCGTCATACCCGCATCTACCGCATAAGCAGCGCCAGCCGAAGTGACAGCTGCCACCCCCAACGCCGAAGTTGCCAGAATAGAACCGGCATAGGACTCATACAGGTCAGCGCCCATACCGGCCACATCACCCACATTATCACCCACATTATCCGCAATGGTCGCCGGATTACGCGGATCGTCTTCAGGGATGCCAGCTTCCACTTTACCCACCAGGTCAGCGCCCACATCAGCCGCTTTGGTGTAAATGCCACCACCCACACGCGCAAACAACGCATACGTGGAAGCGCCCATGCCAAAACTCAGCATAGTCGCCGTAATGATGGGCAGCGGATTGCCCGTGGCCATAATGAACCCCCCGTTGGGCAGGATAGACGGCAGCAAATAATACAAAATCAAAAACCAGAGCGAAATATCCAGTAGGGCAAAACCAACTACCACCAGCCCCATAACAGCCCCAGCCCGTAAAGCCACTTTCAAACCGGCATCCAGGCTTTTGCTGGCCGCATGAGCCGTGCGTGCTGAAGCATTCGTGGCTGTTTTCATCCCAAAAAAGCCACACAAAGCAGAAAAGAACCCGCCGGTAATAAAGGCCACAGGTACAATGGGGTTCTGCAAATTCAAAAAGGCCATGATGCTGAAGATGACCAGCAGCGCCACAAAAACCAGGGTCACAACCCGGTATTGGCTAGACAAATAGGCCATCGCTCCCTCGCGCACTGCCTGCGCGATTTCCTTCATTTTGTCAGTGCCTTCGCTTTCTTTCATCACTTGCTGGTAGAAATACCAGGCAAAAAACAGGGCCACTAAAGCACCAACCAAACCCAGCCACCAGATGAAGGGTAATGGTTCCCGAACTGTGCTTTGGGCAGTCGTTGAATATAATGCATCCATCATGTATTAAGCCTCCAAAAAAGTTTCTTCTACCTCAGGGGTTTTGCCGGTAACGCAACCGGGCAATAGCTTGCGGTTCGCAGACTAATCCCTTTACCCACTTTCTTCAATTTTCAAGTCAGTGTGAATTGCATACCTGCATTTTTTGATGTGAAAATGCCCCGTCACCGGGGCATCAACGTGCCGATTGTAACGAATGGCACAAATGATGTCAAAAAGCCACAAAAAAAGGTGGCGCAATGTTGCGCCACCTTTTTAATTCAGATTTCCAAAAGTTCAACTTTTCCCAAAAGTTGAACTTTTTTAGATTATTGCCCGGTTTGGGCTTCAATATACTTCATGTAATCTGTCTCGTTTACGCTGTGCCATATTTGAATGTCATCCCGGAACTTTTTCCACTGTTCAAAGATGGATTTGAAGTCAGAATCGGCCTGGGAAAACTCATCGTAGAGAGCGAAGGAGGCTTGTTCAGCCGCCTCGAGGATTTCCTGGCTAAAGCTGCGCAGCTGGGTTCCACCCTGAATCAGGCGTTCCAACGCTTCTTTATTGCGGGCATCGTAGCGGGCCAACATTTGTGTATTAGCCTGGTGGGCGGCCGTTTGCAAAATTTCCTGGTATATTTCCGGTAGTTTATCCCATTCAGGAACTCCAATCTGGACTTCCAATGTTGGGCCTGGTTCCCACCAGCCAGGGGAGTAGTAAAAATTAGCTGCATCTTGCAAGCCCAATTTTTCATCGTCATAAGGGCCAACCCATTCAGCGGCATCAATGGCGCCTGTTTGTAGGGCCTGGAAAATTTCACCACCGGCGACGACCTGTACGGTGACCCCCAGTTTATTCATCACCTGCCCGCCCAAACCGGGAATCCTCATTTTCAAACCCTGCAAATCGGCTGTTGTTTCAATTTCTTTGTTGAACCAGCCGCCCATTTGGGCGCCTGTATTCCCGGCAGGCAGTTGAACTACATTAAAGCGGCTGCGATAGTATTGTTGCAGCAATTCCAAACCACCACCTTCGTAAAGCCAGGCGTTTTGTTGGCGAGCGGTGAGACCAAAGGGGAGGGCCGTACCAAAAGCGGTCACGGGGCTTTTGCCGACATAATAGTATGAAGCAGTGTGGCCGGCCGGTACCGCGCCCTGTTCCACCACATTTAGCACTTCCAGACCGGGGGCCAGTTCACCAGCCGCGCGTGGGGTTATCACAAACTTGCCACCAGTCATGGCCGCAACCCGCTGGGCAAAAACTTCGGCGCCACCAAAAATGGTATCGAGAGCCACGGGCCAACTTGTGGCCATTTGCCATTCGATGTTGGGCAGGGCAGCATCGGTTTGGGCGGCTTCGGTGAGGGTGGTTTCATCGGCTACGGAGGGGGCTGTGGTGGCGGCTACGCTGGCGGGGGTGTTCGTTACTTCGTCTTCCGATCCACAACTAACCAACCCCATGGTGGCAGCACCGGCAGCGCTTTTTGTGGCGAGGCCTAAAAATTCTCTTCTGTTCATGTCTTCCTCCTATAGGTTTGTGGGTTTTGGCCCTACGGCCTGTGGTTAAGTGGGCGTATTGTAATGACCTGATGGTATAGAGGCAAGAAATCAGAAACGGCCGTAACCGTCACCATTTTTTGACTGTCATATAACCCAGAGAATGGGCGATCTTTATATCCCTTGCCTGGCAGGAATAAGATTCATCACCGCTACCGGCTCACCTGTGCCATCTAAGCCGCTGTTGTCATTCTTGTTGTCATTGTCATTCTTGTTGTCATTGTCGTTATCGTTGTCATTGTCATTATCGTTGTCATTGTCATTGTCGTTATCGTTGCCGTTATCGTCTGGTTCAGGCGTCTCCGTGGCTGCCGGTGGGATGGCGGTTGGTGTCACCGACGATGTGGGTGTTTCTGTAACAGGCACGGCCGTAAACGTTGGCGATGGTGCTGGCGTAGTGGGCACAGGCGTAGGCGTTCTGGTCGGTCTGGGGGTGCGCGTGGATGTAGCGGTTGGTGTATCTGTTGCTGTGGGTGTATGCGTAGACGTGTCCGTAGGCATCGCAGTATGCGTTTCTGTTGGCGTCGCAGTTGGCAGCGGCGGAACTTCACCTCCGGGCAGCACGACGATACGGGTGATGGTAAAACGGCCGTTCCCCGTCACCCCCGTCACCAAAACCGCCGCCCCGACAACAGGGTCGCCTTCAATCATGGTCTGGTCATTGACAACGGCCGTCAGCCCACACAACACCCAATTTTCCGGCCCTATGGCGTCTATAAACCCCCGGCATTCCACCTGGGCTTCACGCCCTACTGCCAGCAGTGTATCAATTTCCCGCACGCGCTCCGCCGCAAACCGGGTGCGCAGCGTCTCTCTGGCCTGTTCATCATTGGCCAGGCCCAGGCGCAAATCTTCAGCCGCTCGTTTCACCGGATAAAACGCCGAACCGGGCAAAGCAGCCGCCGTTTGTTCCGAAGCCGCCAGGAAAGCGACAAATAGCAGCACCACCATTCCTAAAGCAAATACCAGCCGCCGCCAGCCAGAAGCCGCCAGGCGCGGCTGGCGGCTGGCCTTTTTGATCGCTTTGGCGTGCGTCAGAAACACCGCTTGTGACGCAGATTGGGATTGTGGCAAAGGTTCCGGGGCCAGCAACGTGAGTTGGGCGGCTGTTTCCAGCAACGGCCGTATCACATCTGCCTGCTCTGGATAACGCGCCAAAATATCCTCAGCCGGCACGCCGGCCTCTAGTTCATCCAAACAATAAATCAACAAGGCTTCCAATACGTCGTCGTTCATGTTATCTCCCCGCCAGATAGCTGCTGTGATAAGAGCGTTAGCGCCCGCAGTTGCAGCTGCTTGACTGCGCCTTCACTCTTATTGATCGTCTCGGCCACCTCCCGTGTGCGCATGCCAAAGCCAAAACGCAGCGCCAATACCCGCTGCTGATCTTCCGTCAGCCCTTTCATGGCCGCGCGCAGTCGTTCCGCCATCAGGCGCTTATCCACTTCCTCCTCAGGCATACCACTCTCCGCCGCTACCGTCTCCAATAATTCCACCTGTGGCGCCCGCCCCGCCTGCCGGAAATGGTCGCTCACCACCCGCGAGGCCACGCCATACAACCAGCCGCGTAATGTGTTTTGGGGGGCCGATTTATCCCGCAGCGCGCTTAACAATCGGGTGAACACCTCGCTGGTCAGGTCTTCAGCCAGCGGTATATCACTAACGCGAAAGGCAATATACCGGTAAATGGCCCGGTAATACGCCTGGTGAATCTCCGCCAGGGCATCCTCTTCCAGAGCGCGCGCCCGCGCCAACAATTTCAATTCATCTTCCACCAGGGTTGATCTCCATGAACAATTGTCAATTGTCAATTGACAACCGGCAATTGTCAATTAACCAACCCAGTAGCCATTGGCAAACAGGGCGGTAAAGAGACCGAGCAGCATCAGGGACACGGCCGTGACCAACCGATCGACCCACGGCCGTCCACCCCATTTTGCCAGCACAATAAACGCCGGGAACAATGCCCACATATAGCGCCGCTGGCTCATCAGCAGGCCAGAACTAAAAGCCACGCTTACCCCCAACAGCACAAACGCCCCCTCCGGCCAACGCCGCCAATACAGCAGCACCAGCCCCAGCCCGGCAAACAGCAGCACGGCCAGAAAATCTATCCAGTTATCCAGATGGATGTTTCCGGCCCACAGCGCGGCCCACCAACCACCAGCCGGGGATTCCAACAAACCGGCTATGGTGACCAGCGGCGACTGCGGCTGGCGCGCCCAGGCTGCCGCGCCTTGCACAAAGGCCAGCGGATCGCCAAAGGCGCGCCATAGGTACGCCATATAAGCCAGCGTACCCAATGGGATCAGCAACGGGGCCAGCAGCGCAAAGGGCGACGGCCGTTGCCCCTCCCCTCTCTCCCGCCACTGCATCCACCATTCCAGCAGCAACACCGGGGCAATGATGATACCCACCAGCCGCGTTAGCGCCGCGCCCATACCCAACAATGCCGCCACTTCCCAATAACCGCGCCGGGCAGAATAAAGCGAGCCAATCACACACAAGAGAAAGAGCGATTCCGAGTAAACGGCCGTGCCAAAAAATGCCGCCGGAAAGATAAGCCAGTACCAGATTGCCCGATCCGCTACAGCCTCATCCCAACCTTCAGCCACCAGCCGGTAAAAGAGCATAGTCGCCAGCAGCAGCGCCCCATTGCTAATCAGGATACCCGCCACTACCGCATCCCCCACCACGGCGGCCAACGCCCGCATCATCAACGGATACAGCGGGAAAAAAGCGACAGATGGCAGCGGTACTCCTTCATAAAAGTACCCCTCTTCGGCAATGCTGACGTAAAAACCGGTATCCCACCGGCTGCCCAGCACATCCAGCAGCCGGTTATCCAGCCCACGCAAATGGTATGGCGGCGGGGCGGAGGCATCGGCCACCAACCCCCCCGAAAGATAGGCCACCAACAAGATGCCCAGCCGCGTGGTCGTAAACAGGATCACCGGCAGCCAGAACCAACGCGCTGCCCGGATGGCCTGCCAGTGGCTGACGGCCGTATGGCTAACGGCCGTATGACTAACGGCCGTCTGTTCGTCTTCGCTCTTTCTCATTACAATAGCCATATTCATACACCCGGAGATTGGAGATTAGTGACAGCCCATCGCTAATCTCCAATCTCCACCACACCTACGGCTTCGTCACCAGCGGCAGATAGACCTCATTCACCAGGTTAAACGTCGGCCCCGGAAAATCCGGCGGCGGTGTTACCACTGGCCCGGTTTCAACCAATTCAATACCGCGCGTCGCCGAAGCATTGATATCTACCTCCAGCGTCACGTTGTATTGGCCAATGGCAGCGCCGGCTGTGTTTACCATGAATGTGCCCACGCCATTACCGCCAATCGGCACCGCGCCCAATGGCTGCCCATCCTTATACGCCGTGGCCACGGTATTGGGCGGATAGCCGCTGCCGGTAAAGGCAAAAATGCTGCCCGGCACACCTGACGTCTCGTTCACTTCCAATTCCGGTTCATAGACCCCGGCCAACGACTGCCAGGTGATGGCAGCCTGGGCTGGCAGGTCAATGAAGGGAACCATCGCCAGACCGGAAAGCAGAATCACGGCCGTCAGCGCCACTCTTATCAATTGATCACGTGAAAATTTTTGCATATGCATTCTCCTAAAAAAGTTTGTAGTAGGCGATTCATCGCCTGCTCACGCCGCTCAAGCGGCTACTACGGACAACTCGCTATCTCAAAACCAAACCCATCACCTCCTTTCGATTTTTTCAGGTGGGAGGCGCGGTTCTAACAAATAAAGTGGGCCAACCGGTCTGACGGTGACATGCTCCAACAGTTCCACAGACGGATTGTTGATGTAGATGGGGCGCTGCCCCAGTTCAGTCAGGATCAGCTCGTTCATATCGGCGCCGCTAATCAAGAAACGATTCACGGCCGTCACATCCCCCCTTTGCCCCTCAACAAACTGCAAATACTGAATCGCTGGCACCGTCTCCCACCAGCCAAAGATCAACGCATTGGGTTCCGCCAGTGCCAGGATTTCTTCGCTCTGTTCCCGTGTGCTCCAATCGTCTGAACGATCTACCCGTCCCCAATTGAGCAGCAGCGCCAGCAAAACAGAACCCACAATGGCTATGCGCAGGGCGGAGATTGGCAACTGGCGATTGGCGATGAAAGCAATCGCCAATCGCCAATCGCCAATCTCTCTCAACATGACCTCATACCCCACCCCCAACCAGATCGCCCAGACCACATACGTGGGCAAAAACATGGTGGTTTTGTCTACCACGCGGTAATTGATGTAAAAGATGGCGTTTGCCAGGAACATCAGCGTCAACATTCCGCTCAGCCGCCAGTTGCGCCGCCAGAGGACAACCAGCCCCAGCAGCCCCGGCCCAATGCCCACTACCAGGAACGCCCCCCATAACTGGCCCAGGTACGCCTGCACTTCCCACCACACGGCCGTACCGCTGTACCCAAACATCTGCCCGGCAAAACTCTTGCCGCTGATCAGCCACCAAAATCCGGCCCATGTTTGCAAATTAACCGGCTGGAATGTGCCGGAGGCATCATACATCCCGGCATAATTAAAGGCGGGTTGGGCCACGTACCGCAGGGGCAGCGCCAGAAAAACTGAAGCGCCCAACGCTAATGCCATGAACGCAGCCACCCATACGCGCGGCCGTATCAATTGCCGCGGCTGGCTAACCAGCACGTACCACAAGCAGCCCGGAAGCAACAGCACGGTAGCCGCATGGTTGCCCATGCTGAGCGCCATAAAAAAAATGGGCAGCGCCAGACGAATGGGAGATGGTTGATCCGCCCAATACAACAACGCCAAAATCACCCCCGCCATCAACGCCGTGTGCAGGGTATACACCTCCGCGATCACGGAAAGCGCCCAAAAGAAAGGGGCCGTGGCCAGCAGGCCCAACGCGCCCAGCCGCGCCCAACCACACACCGGCAACCGGCGCAAGATGCGGTCGGCCAGCAAAATGGTGAGCGCGCCACAAAACGCGGAAAAAAGGTTCATCCGGTAGCCCATATCCCCCACCGGCAAATAGGACCAGATTTTGCCCACTACCAGGTATAATGGATAGCCGGTAGCGCGGATAATGCCATTGCTGGCAACGGCCGTCGTCAATTCGGCGCTGTCCAGGTTATAAATGGTAGGGGCCAGGGTGCGGGCATACAGTAAAAAGGGGAGAACAAAAGCGGCAACGGCCGTGCAATCTACCGCGAGAAGCCTGGCTTTCAAGGCAGCAAACCAACCAGAATTTTGCCGGGAAATGAAAGTTAGGGTGTGCATTTGTCTGTCCATCGTCTGTTAAGTCGCCTGACGCTGGCAAAAGGTTACGCACCAATTTCATTTTGAAGGAATATGAGACAGATGGATGGCCAAAGAGGAAAGGCGTACTGGCATCAACCTGGCCCACGCCAGAATTTAAGCGGGATTTAACCATCCAGGCTTCTGGTTACATTACTATATACCCATCAAATATCTACAGCGCCGTAACCTTTTCTTCTAAAATACGACCTGTTGATTGATGAGAGATTGGGGATTAGAGACTAGAGATTGGTAATCTCCTAATCTCCAATCCCCAATCTCCCAATCTCATTTCTTATAACTATGCAGCAGCATCGAGAACTAGAACTCTCCTTTTTTATCATCATCATCCTCAGCGGCGTGTATGTGGCCTATGACATCCTGGCTGAACCGGCGGGGGGGCATCCGTTTGGGCATTGGCTGGGCATTATCGGCACACTGCTGATGGTGATGACGGAAACGCTCTACAGCCTGCGCAAACGTACCCGCCTGCTGAACCGGTATGGGCCGGTGCGCTGGTGGTTGTCGTTTCACATTGTCACCGGGCTGGTGGGGCCATTCCTGGTGCTGATGCACACCGGCCTGCAATTTCGGGGATTGGCGGGGCTGACGGCGCTGCTCACGGCCGTCGTCGTCGTCAGTGGTTTCATCGGCCGTTACCTGTATACGGCGCTGCAAGGTGGCATCCGCAGCAGCCAGATGAGCCGCCAGCAGCTAGAGTTCCAGGCCGGCGGCATTCAGCAAATAATTGTTCAACTGGAAACAGACAAACCGGCGCAGGTACGAGCCATCACCCGGCAGCTTCAGGCGCAATATCCACAAAATTCGTGGTGGGGGCGCTGGCGTTACGGCCGTGCCCTGCAACACGCGCTGCACAATCTGGAAAAGGAAACGGCCGGGCAACAGCAAGAACTCGCCCGCATCCGCCGCGACCAGGATCGGCTAGACCGTCAGGCAGACCGCCTGAGCCAGACACGCTGGCTGTTTCAATTCTGGCACACCGTCCACATTCCCATCGGGCTGGCGCTGTTCACGGCCGTAGCCATTCACATCCTCGCCGCCTTCTACTTCCGCGCCGGGTTATTCAAATGAAACAGCAGCGACTGGTCCAACGTCAACACCCCCTCTTTTCGCCCATCGCCCTGTTGATGACGGCCGTTCTCATTGTGCTCCTGGCCCTGCTGCTGTGGCAAACGGGGGGGCGCCTGTTTACACCCGGCGATCTTTCCAGCATGGCCCGTAGTCCACAGCAAAGCGGCGGCTTCGCCAACCATGCCGCCTTTGGTGATGATTGTACCCAATGCCATGATCCATTTGTGGGGGTCACGGCCGTGCGCTGCGAAACCTGCCACGTCAACATCAGCCAACAGCGCGAAAGTGGCGCCGGGCTGCATGGCAGTCTTACCATCGCCAACTGCGCCGCCTGCCATGCGGAACACCAGGGGCATGACTTTGACCTCTACGCCGCCGCTTTTGACCAGTTCAGCACCGAACACCATGCCGCCCTCTTCCCCCTGCACGGCCAACACGCTCCCCTGGAATGCGACGATTGCCACCAAAATGACCAGTATGCGGGCACACCGGCCACATGCGTGGGCTGCCATGCCGAACCCGATCTGCACAAGGGACTGCTTGGTACCGACTGCGCCCGCTGCCATACGCCAGAAGGATGGCGGCCCGCTTTACTAACCGACCACACCTTTCCGCTCGATCACGGCGACGAACTGCCAGCAGGCGGGCAAATCCCCTGCGCCACCTGCCACACCGCCGCCTTCACCACCTACACCTGCGATAACTGCCATGACCCGGCGGAAATGATCGAGGAACATCGGGAAGAAAACATCAGCCCGACGGAACTGACCAACTGCATTGAATGTCACCCCACCGGAGAAGAGGATTGATCAAAGATTACGCAGATTGCACAGATTATTTTTCATCTGCGAAATCTTTGATAAAAAAGCATGACGAACCATGTTCAAACGCCAGAGAAAAGATCAACCGCCACCCGACGCCCCCATCCACCTGGGGCTGGTAGCCGCCGACGCTACCCGCTGCATCCAGTGTGGTCTATGCGGCTACAACTGCCCGGTGGGCATCCCCGTGCGTGACTACGCCCGGCAGGGTTTAACGGTTGACGATCCCACCTGTATCACCTGTGGCAACTGCATCCAGGCGTGCCCCCGTGGCACCCTGCGCTGGGAGATTAAACGTGATGCGTGATGCGTGACCTCACGGGTCACGTATCACGCATCACGCATCACTGCTATGAACTACCTCATCATCGGCAACGGCGCGGCGGGCATCACCGCCGCCGAAACAATCCGGCAGCACGATCCCCGTGGGGAGATTACGATTCTCTCCGCCGAGCCTTCGCTCATGTATTCCCGCCCCGGCCTGGCTTACGTCATCAGCGGCGAAATCCCGCCACAGCAGGTCATTGCCCGGACGCGAGAATGGTATGCAGATTTGCGGCTGCAACTGGTACACGGCCGTGCCCAATCCCTGGATGTGCAAAATCGCCTCGTTATGCTGGTGGACGGCCGTGTCTTGCCCTACCACAAACTGCTCATCGCCACCGGCGCCCGCGCCGTGCCCGCCCCCTACCCCGGCGGCGACCTCGATGGCGTGGTCTACCTGGACACCCTGGAAGGCACAAAGGAACTGCTCAAAAAAGCACGGCGGGGTAAACGCGGTGTCGTGATTGGCGGGGGCATCACCGCCCTGGAAATGGTGGAAGGGCTGGCCCAACACGGCGTAGATACCCATTACTTCCTGCGCCGCGACCGCCTCTGGAGCCAGGTCTTCAACGAGGCCGAATCCCGCCTGCTGGCCGAAAAAATGCACCATCATGGCGTCCACATCCACACCAACACCGAAGCCACCGAAATCCTGGGCAACTGGCGGCAAAAAGTGCGCGCCGCCCGCCTGAAAAACGGCGCGGAGTTCAAATGCGACCTCTTTGCCGTGGCCATTGGCGTCAAACCGCAGCTTGAACTGGTGAAAAACACCCCTATCCAAACCGACCGTGCCATCCTGGTGAACGAACACATGCAGAGTAACATCCCAGATGTTTACGCTGCCGGCGACTGCGCCCAGGTGTATGACCGTTGGAGCGGCCAACATCTGCTGGATGTGTTATGGCCCAGCGCCATCGCCGAAGGGCGGACGGCAGCGTTGAACATGGTGGGACAGACAGCCCCCTACGTCAAAGGCATTCCCTTTAACGCCTGTCTGCTCTTTGGCCTGCACATCACCATCATCGGCCAGATCAGCCCTGACCCGAAAGCGCAGGATGATTTTGCCGAAATTCAACACCTCTCGCGGGGATCATCGGAAGTGTGGTACACCTTTCCGCGCCATTACCAGAGTGCCTGGGCCAAGAGTGGCCCACATACCTTGCGGTTGGCATTAGGCGGTGGAAATGGACACGGCCGTGAAGGACACGGCCGTACCATCGTCGGCGCGCTCATCATGGGCGAACAAACCCTGGCCGACCCCCTGCGCGCCCTCATCGAAAAACAGGTAGACGCCACCCCCTTGCTCCCCTACCTGCAAAGCAACCGGGAGACGTTGGCGCGGGAGATTGTGAGGTTATCCTTATCCGTGATGCGTAATGCGTGACTCGTGAGTGGTCACGCATCACGCATCACGAAAGAATTATGAGACGAGTTCTCCTCTTCACCAGCGGTTTTATCATCTTCGGCGCAACGGTTTTGTGGGCGCTAAGTTTGTCGCGGCAAATGGCTGCGACGGGGCAAACGGCCGATACCGACCAGATTGCTGCTTTATTGCGGGCTGTCAACACGCCGGACAGCACTCTGACCGGGCAGCCGGTTATCTTCCCGCCCGGCGCAGGCACGGTGGTGGGGCACAGCTATTTCCCCCTTAGCAGCGGTCATGCGCTGAATGATTGCGCGGCTTGCCATGCCGACGGCCGTTACCAGGGCACCGATCCTACCTGCCTCACCTGCCACGCCGCCGATGACGCTCACAACGGCGAAAACGGCACAGACTGCGCCACCTGCCATACCCCCACCACCTGGCAAGACGCCACCTTTGACCATGCCACTATGGGCAACCGGGACTGCGCCGACTGCCACACGCCACCACCAGACCACTTTGAAGCCCCCTGCGCCCGTTGCCATCTGGACACAACCAATTTCCAAAACGCTTTGTTTGACCACAGCAGCATTGGCAGCCAGGATTGTGCCGACTGCCATACTGCCCCGCCCGACCATTACCCCGCACCCTGCGCCGTGTGCCATGTGGACACGACCAATTTCCACAACGTGAATTTTGACCACAGTTTCATCGCCGGGCAGGATTGTGGTGCGTGCCACACGCCGCCGCCCAATCACTTTGTGGGTGCGTGCAGCAGTTGCCACTTTGACACAACCAATTTCCAGAATGCAATTTTTGACCACAGCACCATTGGTACGCAAGATTGCGTCAGTTGCCACACGCCACCGCCCAACCATTACCAGGGCACATGCCGCAACTGCCACACGGACACCACCAATTTCCGCAACGCCTTTTTTGACCACAGTGTTATCGGCGCTCAGGATTGTGGTAACTGCCACACGCCGCCGCCCAACCATTACCAGGGCGCGTGCCGTAATTGCCACACGGACACCACCAATTTCCGCAATGCTTTCTTTGATCACAGCGTCATTGGCTCTCAAGACTGTAGCAACTGCCATACCCCACCACCCAACCATTTCCCTGGCGCCTGCCGTAACTGTCATTCGGACACGACCAATTTCCGCAACGCCACGTTTAACCACACCTTCCCATTGAATCATGGTGACATCAATGGACAATGCACGGCCTGCCACACGAACAATGACTACGGCAGCTATATCTGCACAAATTGCCACAACGGCCGTGAGTTTGAAGACGAACACCGGGAGGAAGGGATTACGGATTTGAGCAACTGTTTGCAGTGTCATCCCGACGGCCGTGAAGCCGATGATTAGTGATCGTTCGCAAATAAGTTGGGAGTTGGGTAATTGAGTAGTTTGGTAATTGGCTGCTTCAATTACTCAATTACTCAATTGCCCATTTACGGTACGGTTATTAACGATAGTTTGATAGCGATGATAGGCTTCTGTCCACACGGCCGTTTCCGCCGGTTCATATCGCTGTAACGGCGCCGTTTCCGCCATCAATTGGCGCGCTTCTGGCAAGTCGCGCAGCTCACCCAGGGCGATCAACTGCACAATGGCGTTACCGAATACACTCGCTTCCACCGGGCCGGCCGTTACCGGAATGCCCGTGGCATTGGCCGTCATCTGGTTGAGCAATCGGTTTTGGCTGCCCCCACCCACAATGTGAATCATCTGCACCGGCTGCCCTGAAACCGCCTGTAATTTTTGCAGGGCGTCCCGATAGGTGAGGGCCAGACTTTCCAGGATGCAGCGCACAGTCGCCCCGACTGTTGCTGGCGGTGTTTGATTTGTTGCCAGGCAAAATTGGCGAATATACTCCCGATGGTCGCCAGGCGGTAAAAAAAGAGGGTCATCGGGATTTACAAAAGTAGCCAGAGAGGCGGCGGTCTGGCACTGTTTCGCGTCAGCCGTCGCCAATGCTTCCAGGTCGTCGTAGCTATACACCTGGCCCGCTTTGGCCCAACTGGCGCGGCACTGCTGCACCAGCCACAAGCCCATCACATTCTTCAGCAGACGAATGGCGCCATACACGCCGCCTTCATTGGTGAGGTTGGCGCGCAGAGCAGCTTCATTGATGATGGGCTGGTTCCTTTCCAGTCCCACCAGACTCCATGTGCCGCTGCTGATGTAGGCGTAATTGGGAGTGGCGGCGGGCACGGCCGTTACCGCACTGCCGGTATCATGGGCGGCGGGGGTGATAACCGGAATGCCCTGATAGTCGCCTAATCGTGTTCCGGGTGGCACGACGGCGGGAAAGATATGGGTGGGAATGCCCAGGTCAGCCAGCATGTCGGTTGTCCATTTCTGGGTGCGCGGATTGAGCATTTGGGTGGTGGTGGCGATGGTGAATTCAGAGACGGCCGTGCCCGACAACCAATAATGGAACAAATCCGGCGTTGTTAAAAAGGTGTGGGCAATCTCTAGCTGGGGCGACTGGCTTTCCACCAGGCTTAACAATTGATACAACGAATTGAGGCGGGCAAATTGAATGCCGGTCTGCGCGTAAATCGTTTCCCGGCTGACCCTGGCAAACGCTTTTTCCATCATGCCTTCGGTACGGCCGTCGCGGTACTGCACCACGTTGCCGATCAGCTTGCCCTGCCGGTCTAGCAACCCAAAATCTACCCCCCAGCAATCCACCCCCAGGCTGGCTGGTTGCAGCGATTTGCCTTTTTCGATGCCCAATTGGATTTCGCGCCACAACGCCAGCACATCCCAATACAACGTGCCGTTCATGGCGGTGGTTTTGTTGGGGAATTGGTGTAGGGGAATAAGGTGAAGAGAACGGCCGTCAAACTGCACCGCCATCACCCGCCCCGATTCCGCCCCCAAATCTATCGCCAATACCGTTCTTTTTGCCATCTATTTGCCCATCACAATTTTTTGACAAAACAAATTGCCAGGCTTATAATGTTGACCATTGTGGAAACGTTCCCACACATTTCTCATCTTTTTCCACATAGAAATCCTGCTTTGTAATGAATTTTGAGCAGTTTTTCGCGCAAACCAACTTCAGTAAACGTAAAACCTGGAAATAGATGTGGTAACATTTCCACACCAATTCCATAACTTTTAGAAATTAAAAGGTATCTTCACAGAGTATGGCTGCAACCATTAAAGACGTTGCCAAACACGCCGGGCTTTCCCTATCAACCGTTTCACGCGCCCTGAACCAGAGCGGTTACGTCAGCGAAGACGCCCAACGCCGTATTGACACGGCCGTTGCCGAACTTGGCTACCAGCCGAACTATCTGGCGCGAGGACTAAAAGGCCAACCCTCTCGCCTGGTTGGGTTAATCGTGCCCGAAGTCACCAGCCTCTATGATAACCTGATCATCCAATCCGTCTCCGCCATGCTCCATAAAAACAATTACGGCATGATGTTGTGCATCAACAATGAAGATGCCGAGGCAGACCTGGGCTATTTAAGAATCCTGAAAGAAAAGCAAGTTGATGGCATCATCTATGTGCATCCTTTGGAGGGCAACAACTCGCCTTTCGTCCGTACTCTAGCCAAAGAGGGAATGCCCATCATCGAACTCAACCGCCGCCGCGAAGAAGACCTGTTAGATGGCGTTTTGGCCGATAACGTTCAGGGGGCATACCAGATAACGAATTATTTGATCGGCCTGGGTCATCGGCGCATCGGGTTGATTATGGGCCAGACCGATTTAACAACGGGTCAAAATCGGCTGACCGGATACCGCCATGCGCTGAACGACGCCGGTATTCCCCTAGACCCCGCCCTGATCCGCATTGGGTCGTTTACACAAGAACATGGCGAAACGGGTACACGGGAATTATTGGGGTTGGGAAAATGCCCCGAAGCGGCTTCGGGGCCACCGTCTGCCATTCTCGCCGGTAGCAATCGCATCCTCATGGGCTGCCTGAAAGTCCTTAACGAGCAAGCTATCCGCATACCCGATGATCTGTCGGTAGCTACCTTTAACGATACCGAGTGGTTGCGCTTTTGGAATCCCCCCATTACCACCGTAGATATTGCCACCGAGGAAATGGTGAATCTATCGGTTGAATTGTTACTGCGCCGCATGTCATCACCATCAAAAGAGTATAAACCGCGCACGTATTTATTAAGCGCATCGTTGCTTATAAGAGGATCATGTAAAGAAGTGAACTACTCCGGCGGATGAATAGTAATTGAGTAATTACCAAATTACCCAATTACATCATTACCAGAAGAGGCTCGCCCCAGCCGGCAAGCGTGACGAGCCTCTTAAGAATCACCAGACCAACTTTGAATGGATGTTTAGCCCTATCTTCCAGATAGGCCCACCATTGTTATTGATCCGCACCGTAGTTTTATCACCTTTAATCCTCTTTCACAAGAAGAGCAAACAATGGCCTGGTATACAAAAAGGAGGTGCAACTGGGGAAAAAAGAACAGGCAGTTTCATTTTTATTGTTTATCACAAAAGTCAAATTATCAAGGAGGATCGAAGTGAAAATAAAAAGTCATTTAAGCAAATTCTTGTTGGTCGTGACGGCCGTTACCCTTTTAGCACTCGTCGCTTGTTCCAGTGGCGGGCAAACAACGACCGTAGAAACCGTTGTGGAAACCGTAACCGTGGTGCAAACAGTGGTAGCCACGGCCGCGGCTCAAGAAGCGGCCACCGCCCCCGAAGACAACCCATACCGCCCCAATGAACTGTTTGCGGCCGTTACCGATTTGAAGGCGGCCACTGCCGGCCAGAGCGCACCCGCCGGAGCCAAGTTTGCCTTCCTGGCCAATAACCTCTCGCCGTTTTGGACGGCCGCCCAAATTGGCGTTGGCCGGGCTTCGTCGGAACTGGGTGTGCCCATCGCCTTTCAGGCGCCCACCGCCTCTGACCTGCTCAGCCAGCAGCTTTCCATGTTAGAAACCTTCGTTAATGATGGTTATACCGGCGTCACCTTCTCCGCCATTGACCGCGAAGCGCCCGCCTCCATTATTGAAAGAGCCGTTGACCAGGGCACCATCATGCTCACGATGGATTCAGACGCTACTGGCAGCGACCGCGCCATGTACATTGGCATGTCCGACTATGACGCCGGCCGCGCCGCCGCGGAAGCCGCTCTGGAAATCATTGGCGAAGGCAAGGTAGTCGGCCTGGTTGGTTTTGCCACCGCCCAAAATGCTCAGGATCGCATCCGCGGGGTGAATGATGTCTTTGCGGGCACAAAAATGGAACTGGTGGAAGTCCTCATAGATGACATCAAACCAGAAGTGGCCCTGAGCAATGCCCAGACCTCCATTCAAAAATATGGCGATGATCTGGCCGGATTTATCACCTTTTACTCCTACGACGGTCCCGCCGCCTGCCAGGCAATCAAACAAGCCGGTGTGGTTGGCGAAGTGAAGCTAATCGCTTTTGACGCCGAGCCGGAGACACAGACCTGCATGGAAGAAGGGGTGGTGCAGGCGATGATCGGCCAGCGCGTCTACTTCTACGGCTATCTGGCCGGGTACGTTATGCACGCCATGTCCGTTCTGGGCGTAGAAAAGACCATGGAGACTCTGACGCCTTATCTGGATGACCTGGGTGATGAAGGCCAAATACGCCTGAATACCGGCGTAGACGTGATCAAAGCTGATTCGCTGGACCTGTACAAACAATATCTCGATTCGGTTGGTATTGCTTCACAGTAAAGTGGGGTAATTATGTAATTGAGTAATTGGGTAATTACCCAATTACTCAATTACCCAATTACTCCATTACCAGATTGCTAACTGACTATGGAGCGACGGGTATCGTGATGATTGAACAGCAACCTTTACTGGAAATGACGCACATTGTCAAAGGGTTTCCGGGGGTGCAGGCGTTGGACGACGTGGATTTTGAGGTGTATCCCGGCGAGATTGTGGGCTTTGTGGGTGAAAACGGGGCCGGCAAATCCACCCTCATCAAAATTTTGTCCGGCATTCATGTGAAGGATGAGGGGACAATCCAGTTTAACGGCCGTGACATATCCCCCCATTCCCCACAAGAAGCACAAAGCCTGGGCATCAGCACCATTCACCAGGAGTTGGCCCTCATCCCCTACCTCTCTGTCGCCGAAAATATCTTCCTGAATCGAGAACCGCGTCTGTCATTGGGCCGGGTTGATTTCCGGCGCATGAACCGGGAGGCGGAGGCCATTTTGCACGACCTGGGCGCCGATATCCCTGGCAAAAAGCTGGTGCAACAGTTAAATGTGGCCGCGCAGCAGATGGTGGAAATTGCCAAAGCGGTATCCCAAAATGCGCGGCTCATTTTGATGGACGAACCCACGTCGGCCCTCTCTAGCAAGGAAGCAGATGCCTTGTTTGCCCTCATCCGTCGTTTGCAGCAGCGGGATGTGGCCGTCGTTTTTGTCAGCCACCGACTGGAGGAAGTGCGGCAGATTGCCAACCGGGTGGTGATTATGCGTGACGGCCGTCGTGTGGGCACACTGCCCATTGCCGAAGCCAACGAAGAAAAAATCATTCGCATGATGGTCGGCCGTGATGTGGGCCTTTATCCCAAAGAAAAAGCGGAAATTGGCGCGCCGGTGCTGGAACTGCGCGACTTGTGCGGTGAAAACGGCGTGGAACACATCAACCTGACGGTGCGCCAGGGCGAGATTGTGGGGTTGGCCGGGCTGATTGGCGCCGGCCGTACCGAAGTGGCGCGCCTGATTTGTGGTGTAGATAAAGTGACGCAGGGCGAACTGCTCATGCACGGGCAGCCCGTACACATCAAATCCCCAATGGATGCGGTGCGCCAGGGGATTGGTTGGGTGCCCGAAGACCGCAAATTGCACGGGCTGGTGCTGGGTATGGACGTGCAAGAGAACACCACAATGGCCGTGTTGCCGCGTATCTCCAATGTGCTGGGAGCCGTGAAAAACAAAGAAGCCAAACGCATTACCAATGAGTATGTGGCCGCCCTCTCCATTGCCACCCCCAGCATTTCCCAAACCGTGCGCCATCTCAGCGGCGGCAACCAGCAAAAGGTGGTGCTGGCCAAGTGGCTCAGCACCGAGCCAAAGCTGCTGATTATGGACGAACCGACGCGCGGCATTGACATTGGCGCCAAAACGGAAGTACACGCGCTGATGAGCCGGTTGGCACAGCAAGGCATGGGCATATTAATGATCTCCTCGGAGATGCCGGAGATTATCGGCATGAGCGACCGGGTGATCGTGATGTGCCAGGGGCGGATTACGGGGGAATTTGATTACGGCCGTTTCAGCCAGGAAGAGATTATGACCTGCGCCACCCAATTTCTGACGGTTGCGGGTGAACAGTGAAAAGGTTCGTAGTAGGCACTGCTGTGCCGTCGAATGGCGATAAATCGCCTACTACAAACAATGGCGATAAATCGCCTACTACGAAC
>CAADGU010000117.1 GCA_900696625.1 uncultured Chloroflexota bacterium
CCGGCTTTCATGGAACCCCATTGGTTAGTATATGCCGCTTCCCAATTCGGCGCGGCCAATCCTTTGAGCCAGGCGAGTGATTGGGTACGTTCCGCTTTGAATTTCCCCACCATCTCCGCCAGATCGCGCTGGTTATAGGCACGGGCGGTAATCCACCCTTGTGGGTCAATGTCCGGCAGGGGATCGTGTGGCCGATGCAGTATGAAGTCCAGCCGCTGCCGAAAATCTTCACGCTCTTCGTCGTACAAGTGGCAGATCACCTCCAACGCCGACCATGACTCCGGGGCTGGTCTGATCTCTGCTTCTGCCTGTGTCAAATCAGCCACGAGCATCGGGATAATCTCCAACCCCCGCGCCAATTCCTGATAAAGATTCTGAAATACCATCTTACGTCTTCCTATGGTTTTGATCCCCAGATGGCGCAGATTTTTTGTACGCAAAATCTGCGCCATCTGGGGATTACCCATCAGACTTCAATCGTTAGTGTCCAGCCGAAGCGGTCGGGGACACGGCCGTACTGAATTCCCGTCAACTCATCCAACAAATGTTTAGACACGGGGCCACTCTGGTAATCGTTGATAATGTATTCCTTTTCGGAAAAACCAAATTTACCTACCGGCGCAATCACCGCCGCCGTGCCGCAGCCAAACACCTCCGTAATCTTGCCCGACTCAATATCCGTCAGCATCTCATGGACGTCAATCATCTCTTCGGCCACCTCATACCCCAGGTCGCGCCCCAACTCAATCACCGACTTGCGCGTGACGCCTGGCAAAATGCTGCCCGTCAGCGGCGGCGTCACAATCTTCTGCCCTTCGTAGACAAAGCAGATATTCATGGCCCCCACTTCTTCAATAAACCGCCCTTCAATGGCGTCCAGCCACAATACCTGCGAATATCCTTTGGCCTGTGCCTCTTCGCCGACCAGCAGGCTGGCGGCATAGTTGCCACCTGTTTTGGCGTCACCCACGCCGCCACGCACCGCCCGGCGATACTTGTCGGAAATGTAAACGGGCACGGGGCTGAACCCCTGCTTGAAATACGGCCCTACCGGCCCCACAATCACATAGTGCAGGTAACTTTTGCTGGCATGAACGCCCAACGTGGAGTCAATGGCAATCATCGTGGGGCGGATGTACAACGTGGCCCCAGGATAGGTGGGCACCCACTCCTGTTCCAGTTCAATCAGTCGAATGATAGCTGTGAGATGCTCTTCTTCGTCTACGGCAGCCATGGCCATGCGCCGGGCAGAGTTGTTAAACCGTTTCATGTTTTCCCAGGGGCGAAACAGGTTGATGTGACCGTCGGGGCGGCGATAGGCTTTGGCGCCTTCAAAGATTTCTTGCGCGTAGTGAAAGACGGCCGTTGCCGGATCCAACACAAACGGCGCATACGGCCCAATGGTGGCGTCATGCCAGCCCAACTCTGGCGTGTACTTCTGGCTAAACATGCGGTTGCTAAATTTGTTGCCAAACCCAAAATCATCGGTTGGCGGCGTCTTTAATTTTGTTTCATCCAGGGGGAGAATTTTGATGTCCATTTGTGTTCCTCTGCAATTATTGAGCCAATTCTTTTAAGACTTCAGGGCGCTGCTCGGCAATTCGTAGCAACGTCTTGGCCGGGCCACTGGGTTCACGTTTGCCTTCCTCCCAATCTTGAATTGTGCGTAAACTGACACCGATTAAACCCGCAAATGCGGCCTGGGAAAGGTTCATCTGTGCCCGAATAGCTTCAGGAGATGCTGGCGATTTTATCTCTCGCGTACGTAAACTGACTTTCCCCTCTTTATAAGCCTTGATTTCGCGGATGCCTTCTAGAATCTCTAGTCCAATATTTCGTTCACTCATTTTTGTATTTCCTCGGCAATCTTTCTCAAAATATGGCTGGGAATGGTGCTGGCTTCATTTTTAGCATAAATAGTCAACATCCAGATTTCATCATCTTGTCGTTTCCAGTAATAAATAACCCTGACGCCACCGCGTTTACCACGCCCGGTCATCATCCAACGAATCTTGCGAACCCCACCGCTCCCAGGTACCACATCTCCTGCTTCAGGATGCTCAAACAAGTAGCCCTGCAAGCCAAGATATTCATCATCAGTGAGATAATCATAGATCAGTTTGGTGAACGTCGAGGTTTCGATAAAGACCATACCAAAATTATATAGCAGACCTGCTTTGCGGGCGGAGTTTTACCTGCCACATACGACTTGTTATAACATATGCTCAATCACACCCAACGAACGGCCGTCGGTGTCCCGCCGCAATGCCTGATGATCCCAGCCCGAACCGGAGATAATAAAGTAATACGCCGCGCCTACACCCGGAATCTGGCTGCACAATTCATAAAACCGTTTCGCCTGTTTGCCCTTGTCAATGATTGGCGTTTTCATCTGTGGGTCAGGATTACTGAATTCGGTTATGAACATGAGCTTGTCCGGAAACATGCGCCGGTACTTCTTCACCAGAGCAATCGCCTCCGTTTCCACCTCTTGCATGGAGATGTAATAGGCATGAACGCACAGAAAATCGGCGGCGCGCACGGCCGCTTCTGCCTGGTGCAGGAAGGTGACGTCGTTCAGCCGAAAGCCACTATCATGCCCAAAGTGGTATTCGGCGTCAGCGCCCGGCGATAGGCCGGGGAAGCCCACTTTGATGCCGGGGAATCGCTGCCGTAGCAGCTTGCGCCCTTCCATAAAGTATTGGCCAAACTCCGCCCCGTTACTCCACGACCCGGCAACGCCTTTGTAGCGCAGTCCTTCGTGCGTCAGATTTGGCTCATTGTGGAACTCAAAATAGGTCACGCCGGCGTTCACCAGCCGCTCAATGTCATTGGCGACGGTGTTGACAAAATCTTGCACTGGCACGTGACGGCCGTTCCAACTCTCAAACAACCGGCACATATAAAACTTCGCCCGGTAATTCTGCATTTCCTCTACCGAAACGCCGCTCATCACCTTCACCGTTTCAAAACGGCCGCGTGCCAGCTCCCAATCCGCCTGCACCGGATGGCGGTTAGCGCGATCATGTACGCCAATCAACATCCGGCCAAATTCCCAGGTGGGGCCGGTATAGGTGAGGGCGCCGTCCGTCTGGCCAATGTCGCTCACGGCCGTACTCTCTTTCACCGGTTCCACGGCCGGCGGCTGCGCGCCACGTTGGATGCGCACCCGATCCGAACGGTAAATGAGCGCCGACTTGATCGCTTCCGCCAGGGAACGCCCGCCATAGCCATACCGAGAGAGCAGGGAAACGGGACGGCCGTCTGTCGGGTCTAGCACCAGGTAGTCATTGCCCTGTTTTGCCAGCACAAAAACCCAGTGCTGCTCTGTGCCATAGGTGTACGGGTCGGTTGGGTCCTGGTCTACCTGCAAAATCACGGCCTGCCCGGCGGCAATCTCCTGGTCAATGCGGCTGAGCAGGTTGGGATCATGTTTGGCGTGGGTGGCCCCCGTATTCGGCAGCGGCATCCAGTTATCGTAAAACTTCACGTGGTCAATCAGGTAAGCCGGGGCCATGAAAAAGACGTTGGAACCATCAAAGCCCTGCCCGGCGGGCCGGTTCAGCAGGGCATTGTTCAACGAGAGGGGTGTATAATTTTCGCCAAAACCGGTAAGGGCCATGGCCATACAACTGAGCAGGCAGCCAAATTCGCCAAGCGTCTTGGGCCCGTGCCCCAGCTTGTGGCTTTTCCATTGCGGATCGTTTTGGGAATACGGCCGAATGCCAAATCCATCCACATTCGCCGTAGACTGAATTTTAACCCAAAACGAATCGCCAAAAGCCCGGTTCTGATCGTCATGGATGCGCCACGAACTGGTATATGCTTCCGCCCGCGCTGGTGGGGCCACCATCGGCACCGACAGTACCACTTCCTCGCCGGGTTGGGCAGCCGGTACCGTATGACTCATCGAACCGGCCATGCGCGATTCCCCGCCCACCCACACCAACCGGTAAGCAGAAGTCCAGGGCAGGTCGCCGTTATTTTTCACCACCCATTGTTTGGTAAAACTCTTGCCCTCTTGAATCGGTGTGCCATCAGGGATGTTGTGGTCGTCAATATATTTGCTGTTATTGATTGGTCCGGCTGCCGGTTTATCTTCAGCTTTGGGCAGCGGCGCTGTCGTCACCAGCCGCAGCCAGATAATGTCGCCAAATAGCTTGCCCTGCGGGTCTTTTAGCTGCCAATCGGTGAAAAAGCGGTGATGGGGTTTGGTGGGGGCGGTCATTTCCAGTGTGATCTCCACGTTTTCGCCGGGGTTCACGCTGGTTTTGGAGGCAACTTCGGCCAGTGTATAGCTGGCCTTGCCGGTTAATAACTGGCTGCCTTTGCTGGCGTTAATGTGGGCGACGGTATAGCCTTGCCCCCAGGTGGTAGCGCCCGCGTTGCGCACCGTCCAGGTTGCCTTGAACGGGGAACCAGCCGGCAGTGTGTCCAGATTGACATTCGTAGAAAATGAAACAAAAGCCGCTTTATTCATATTAACCTCCTGCTCGTGCAAATGTGTGATCATTACCTGGTTCCCCAACCGCCCTCATTGTACACGGAATTACCCGCTGCTCAACATCCTCTCCCTCTAGGGCAATCGCATACTCAGTTCCCGGCGATTAAAATCGCGGCTACAAAAGGCAAAGCCCACCTGCGTGGGCTGGGTTTCAGTCGGCGAAGGCCGACTTTGCCTTCTGTTGGTGCAGATTTATCTGC